>DATKQH010000078.1:0-36261 GCA_035532775.1 Streptosporangiaceae bacterium | reverse complement strand
TCACCAGGGCGCGCCCGGACGTGCTCGTCATGGTGGGCAGCGACCACTTCCACCAGCTGTGGCTGGACAACATGCCCCAGTTCCTGATCGGCAAGGCACCGTTCTACGACGCCAACTACTACAACGAGGAACGAGAGTTCGGGCTGCCGCGGATGTTCGTCAGCGGGCACGAGGAGCTGTCCGCGTACCTGCTGCGCGAGGGGATGGACGCAGGCTTCGACCTCGCGTTCAGCAACGAGCTCAGGATCGACCACAGCATCACCTGCCCGCTGATCACCCTGCGGCCGCAAGCCGACCTGCCAATCGTCCCGGTCTACACCAACATCTTCGCGCCGCCGCTGCCCCAGCCGAAGCGATTCGTCGAGCTCGGCAAGACGATCAGGCGGCTGGTGGAGTCGTGGCCGTCGGACCAGCGCGTCGCGATCATCGGCACCGGCCACCTGTCGCTCGAGCTAGGCGGCCCCCGTCAGTTCGGGCCGCACGGCCCCGACCCAGTGTTCGACCGCCAGGCCGTCGAGTGGATCGCCACGGGCGACCTCACCTCGGCGCTCGCGCAGGTCAGCCTGGACAGCCTGTGGCTGCCCGGCAACGCGACGCACGGCTTCATGGACTTCATGCTGATGATGGGCGTGGCAGGGGAGAATGCGAGGGCCGATCACGTCGACACGCTCGACCTGTTCCACACCATGGAGGCTTACTTCACCTGGTACCCGAGGGCGGCGCCGTGAGCAAGTACCTTCTCGACAAGTTCCTCTACACCATCGACCGTGATCCCGAGCTGGTGGAGCGCTACCGGCAGGACCCGCGCGGCACGGTGGAATGGTGGGAGGCGGAGCGGGCCAGCCTGATCCTGAATTGCCAGCAGGCCGAGCGCAGCACCTGGCTGACGTTCACGGACACCGAGCGGGAGGCGCTCGCTACGCATGACTACGTCACGCTGTTCGAGCTCGGCAGCCACACCTTCCTGCTGCTGACCCTCTTCATCGCCCTGTTCGAGCGCGACTACGACGAGCCGCTGGCCTTCCAGCGCGAATTCGCTGCCCGCCTGGGCCACTGGACGCTTCCCTACCCGGATATATCGACGTAAGCCGCGGTCCGCCGGGGAGGCCGGCCGAATTGCGCAGGCAACTGCACTGGTACCAGTAGCCGTACCGCCGCAGGAACGTCATGATGTCGGACATGGAACTGAATTTCCCTGCAGCCGGCGCATGACGGGCACCTCGGCGCAGCCGCTCGCGATCGCGCTCGCGATAACGGCCGCAGGAACCTTCGCCGTGGCCAATGTCGTGCAGCAGCGGGTGGCGGCACGCCTGCGGTCGGACGCAGCGTTCGACACCGCCGTCCTGTTCCACCTGGTCCGCCGGCCGATGTGGCTGGCCGGCCTGGCCCTGGTGATCGTCAGCCTCTCGCTGCAGGCCACCGCGCTCGGCCTGGGCCGCCTGGTCATCATCGAGCCGGTGCTGGCCAGCAGCCTGCTCTTCGCGCTCGCCCTGGCAGCGTGGGCGGACCACCGCCGGATGCGGCCCGTGGAGTGGCTGGCTGCCCTGGCCACCGTCGCCGGGCTCGCTGTCTTCCTGTCCGTGGCCGAGCCGTCCGGGGGCCAGGCCACCGCCAACCCCAGTCAGCTTGGCCTGGCCGCGATCGCCGCCGCCGTGATCGCGGTCGGCGCCGGCGTGCTGGCGACCCGGATGTCGCCGCTGCGCCGCGCTCTCACGCTCGGCGTCGGCGGCGGGATCGCGGCGGGCGTGACGGACGCCCTGACCAAGACGGTGGCGGCGCTGGCCGGAGCGCACCAGCTGGCGATCTTCGCGGACATCAGGCTGTATCTCCTGATCCTCATCGGCCTGCTGACCTACACGATGCAGCAGAACGGCTACCGGGCCGCCGGCCTGGCCGCGTTCCTGCCGGTCTTCTCGGTCCTTGATCCGGCCGTCGGGTCGTTTCTCGGCCTGGCCCTGTATCACGAGCACCTCGGCGGTGGTCCGGTCAGGATCGCGATCGAGGTAGCGACCGTGCTCGCGGCGACCTGGGGAATCAGCCGCCTGGCCCGATCCACCGCCGAGGCCGAGCCGATCGAGCCGGTGCTGCCGCCAGCTTTCGGGACCGCTCCCGTCGGGGCCACGCCCATCGAGACCACCGTCATGACGGCCCTTGCCACCGCGCCGGCGGCGGCTGCGCCGCTACCCGTACCGGTACAGGTCGCCGGGCCGCTGCTGCCGCTGGTGCTGCCCGAGCCGCTGCCGGTCGCCGCCGAAGAATCGTCTGCCCCGCACTGACCGACGCGCTGCGTACGATTCGGAACGTGGCTACTCGCTACGACGTCTCCCCCGTTCCGCTGCAGGGCGGCTACGTCGCCAAGCAGTGTCCGGTGCGCGCTCAGTGGGACGCCATCAAGCCCTGCGAGCAGCTGCCGCACTCCGCCGCGCTCGAGCGCAGGCTCGCCCGCGGCCGCGAGTTCGAGGCGCGGATCGTCGCCGAGCTCGCCGGGCACCACCCCGGCGCCACCATTCTGGTTACCCAGGACCGGGACAGGCGAGCCGAGCGGGAAGCCGCGACGGTCGCCGCGATCGCAGCGGGCGCCAGGGTCATCATCGGCGGCAGGCTGCCCGCTGACCTGGCCGGCCGCCGGGTGGGGGAGCCCGATCTGCTCGTGGCCGCGGCCGGGCCTGGCTACCGGGCCGTGGATGTCAAGCACCATCGCAGTCTCTACCCGCGCCAGGACGGCGACGACTCCCCAGAGCAGGGCGCGCTCTGCTCGGCGCTGGACGCCCTGGTGCTCGAGGCCGCTGCCCCCGACCCGGCCTTCTCGCCCCGCAGGCACAAGGGCGACCTGCTCCAGCTTGCCCATTACCAGCGGATGCTGGAAGCCACCGGCCTGGCAGCGGCGGATGGCCGACATGGCGGCATCATCGGCGTCGATGGCGTCGTCGTCTGGTACGACCTGGATGCGCCGGTCTGGCAGACGCCGTCGTCCAGCGGGCGGCGCAGGCTCCGCTCGACGATGGCCGTCTACGACTTCGAGTTCGCCTTCCGCCTCGACATCATCGCGGTCGCAGCCCGGCACCTGGCCGATCCGGCCGTGCGGCCGCTGGTCGTTCCCGTCCGGATCGGCGAGTGCGCCGAGTGCCCCTGGTGGTCGGCATGCGAGCCGAGGCTGGAGGCGGGTGCGGGTGACGTGAGCCTGCTACCGCGGATCGGCTGGCGCGAGTGGCAGGTGCACCGCGATCACGGGGTTACCGACCGGGCGGCGCTCGCCTCGCTCGACCATCGCACCGCCACGCTGGTCGCCGCGCGCGTCGACCTCCGGCCGGTGCTGGCCGCGCTGGACAGCCAGCCCGCTGCCACGCCGCTGTCCGCCGTGCTCGGCCCGGGCACGCGGGCACAGCTCAGCCGGCTCGCCGCCGCCGGCCTCGCCACCCTCGGCGATGCGCGCGCCCTCTGCCCGCGCACCGCCTCGTACAGCGACGCGGCCATGCAGGATTTTCCGCAGCAAATCGACCGAGCCCGGGCCGCACTAGGCGACTGCCCTGCCTACCGGAGCAGGGGCGTCGACCGGGTCGAGGTGCCGCGCGGCGACGTCGAGGTCGATATCGACATGGAGAACGCCGAGGAAGGCGTCTACCTGTGGGGCGCCCTGGTCACGATCAGAACGCACTGGAATGGCGTGCCGGCGGGGTACCGCGGCTTCCGAACCTGGGAGCCGATGACCACCCGGGGCGAGGCCGGCCTGTTCGCTGACTTCTGGCGCTGGCTCAGCGAGCTGCGCAGTGCGGTGGCCGCCGCCGGCCTGACCTTCCGCGCGTACTGCTACAACGCCTCAGCCGAGAACTCCCAGCTGCGCCGGATCGCGGCTGATGGCCCGCTCGCCGGCGAAGTCGCCGCCTTCATCGGCTCGGATCAGTGGGTGGACCTGTACCGGGTCTTCGACAGCCAGCTCGTCACCGGGCACTCGGCCGGCCTGAAGACCGTGGCCGCGCTGGCGGGCTTCTCGTGGGAGGTCGCTGACGCCGGCGGCGATCAGTCGATGGTCCGCTATGACGAGGCCGTCGGCGCGTCAGCCGGGGCCGAGCATGCCAGGGAATGGCTACTGGCGTACAACAGAAACGACACGCAGGCCACCCTCGCGCTGCGCGACTGGCTCGATGACGCCGCCAGCGTCTGCCCGCCGATCGAGTCGGCGCGGTGGAACGACGGCATGAGGGGGAACTAACAGTCGTGCGCGCAACCGATGGCCGCCCCGGTCCAGCGGCCCGGCCGCAGCTCGGCCGACGCCAGATTCTCATCATCATGACCGGGCTGATGCTCGGGATGTTCCTCGCGGCCCTGGACCAGACCATCGTCGCGACCGCGTTGCCCACGATCGCCGGTGACCTGCACAGCCTGTCCAGGCTGTCCTGGGTAGTGACCGCCTACCTGCTCGCCTCGACGGTGTCCACGCCGCTGTGGGGCAAGCTCGGCGACCAGTACGGCCGCAAGATCTTCTTCCAGGCCGCGATCGTGATCTTCCTGATCGGATCGGCGCTGGCCGGGCTGTCCCAGACGATGACCGAGCTGATCATTTTCCGTGCCATCCAGGGCATCGGCGGCGGCGGGCTGATGGTCGGCGCGCAGACCATCATCGGCGACGTGGTGCCGCCCCGTGAGCGCGGCCGCTACCAGGGCTTCTTCGGCGCCGTCTTCGGGGTGACCAGTGTCGTCGGGCCGCTGATCGGCGGCTTCTTCGTGGACAACCTGTCCTGGCGCTGGGTCTTCTACGTGAACCTGCCGATCGGGATCATCGCGCTGATCGTCGTGGCGGCCGTGCTTCCCAGCCGGCATGGCCGCGAGCAGCACGCCATCGACTACCTCGGCACGATCATGATCGGCGGCGCGGCGTCCAGCCTGGTGCTGCTGACCTCGCTCGGGGGCGTGACCTATCCCTGGAGGTCGGGCCCCATCATCACGCTGGGCGTGCTCGCTGTCGCGTTCGTCATCGGCTTCGTCGTCGTCGAGCGGCGCGCTGCCGAGCCGGTCCTGCCGCTGCACCTGTTCAGGCAGCGGGTGTTCTCGGCGGCGGGCGCGATCGGCTTCGTGGTCGGGTTCGCGATGTTCGGCGCGCTGACCTACCTGCCGCAGTACTTCCAGGTCGTCAAGGGAGTCAGCCCGACTGTCTCGGGGTTGCGGCTGCTGCCGCTGATGGCCGGGCTGCTGCTGACCTCGATCGGCACCGGGCAGCTGATCACCAGGCGGGGCAGGTACAAGGTGTTCCCCGTCTTCGGCACGGCGATCCTGACCGTCGGCCTGTACCTGCTCTCGCAGCTGACCCCGTCGACCGGCACGCTGTTCTCGTCGCTCGGCATGTTCCTCCTCGGCGTCGGGATCGGCGCGACGATGCAGGTGCTCGTGATCGCCGTGCAGAACGCCGTCGACTACGCGGACCTGGGTGCCGCCACGTCGGGCACGACCTTCTTCCGTTCGATCGGCGGCTCCTTCGGCACCAGCGTGTTCGGCGCGATCTTCGATCACGTGCTGCCCGGCAACATCACCTCGGCCCTGCACGGGCTCGCGCTGCCGCCAGGCGTCGGCATCACCAGCGGTGCCAGTCCCGCCGCGCTGGCCAAGCTCCCGGCGCCCATCCACGCCGCTCTCGCCTCCGGCTACTCGGCGTCGATCCGTACCGTCTTCCTCGCCGCGGTCCCGGTCGGGGCGGTGGCGTTCGCCCTGACCTGGACACTGAAGGAACTGCCGCTGCGCAAGACCGCGGGCGCCGTCGATCAGGCCGACCGGCTGGCACCAACGTCACGGCCCACCATCAGGACCTCGGATGAAGAGATGCGGCGTGCGGTCAGCACGCTGCTCATCCGGCAGCGCCGCCGCGAGGTCTACGCCGACCTCGTGGCCGAGGCGGGCCTGACGGTCTCTCCGCGAGCCGGCTGGCTGCTGCTCAGGCTCGGCGAGCACCAGGGCGAGTCGCGCGCCGCGCTGGCCCGCTGCCTGTCCATCAGCGTGGCCGACCTCAGCGGCCGGATGACGGACCTGGTCCAGGCCGGCTATGTCGATCCGGGAGCGGATGGCGCCGACGAGCTCACCGAGTCAGGGCAGTCGGCCTATGCCCGGATCTTTACCGCCAGCCAGGACCGAATCGCCACTCTGCTCGACGGCTGGCACCCCGAGCTGCACCCCCGGCTGATCGAACTGCTCGCCGGCATCACCCACGAGCTTGCCGCAAGCAACGAGCGGCCAGGCCCCGACCTCGATCGCGTCGGGTAGACGTCAAACTATTAGATATCGATCTATCGTGCTACCCTGCTCGCATGCGACCAGCGCCGCTGCCCATTGGCCTGCAGCTTACTCAGGCAGCCCGCGGGATCAGCCGGGCCTTCGACCAGTCCCTCGCCGAGGCGGGCGGATCACTGCCGGTCTGGCTCGTGCTGCTGGCGATGAAGACCTCGGCCGCCACCAGCCAGCGCGAACTGGCTCAGGCGGTCGGTGTCAAGGAGGCGACGCTCACTCACCACCTCAACGCGATGGAGGCCGCCGGCCTGATCACCCGCCGCCGCGATCCGGCGAACCGCAGGATCCACATCGTGGAACTCACCGAGGCCGGTGATCAGCTGTTCATGACGCTGCGCGGCGCGGCCATGGCCTTCGACCTGCGCCTGCGAGCCGGCATCAGCGAGGAGGACATCGCCGGCCTGGGTGACGTGCTCGCGCGGCTCGCCGACAACGCCGGCACCGGGCCGGCGGGCTCGCCGCCCTGGGCGGCGCTGGCCGACTGACCCGAGCAGCTCGGCGGCTGCCAGCGCCAGCAGGTGCGGCACCAGGTCGGCCGGCCTGCGCAGCACCCACCTGGTCCCCATGGTCGCCATCCAGGCGACCCCGTGATCAGCCATCAGCTCTCCGGAAATGTCCACCAGCTGCGCCGGGCCAGCTACGTCGGCCTGATCGCCGGCCTGCTGATCGCCCTGTGGGGTTCCTCAGGCCTGGCCCAGTCCGGCATGGTCGCGATGTCGCAGGTGTGGAACCTGCCCGGCCCTGACCGGCCGGGCTACTGGCAGCGCCTGGGCCGGGCCGCGCTGTTCCTGGCCGTGCTCGGCGGTGGCGTCATCGTGACGACGCTGCTGACCAGCTTCAGCACGCTCGGCAAGCCGGGTCACGGCGCTGATCAACTTGTCCTGGCGCTACGTGGCCTGGAATCACGGCGGCGGCCTCATTGTGGGCGATGATCAGGGCACTCCTGGCCTGGGCGCCCGAAGCGGCGCCAGATCAGCACCGCCCCGGTCAGTGCCGCCGAGGTCCGGGCGGCCGAGGCGCGGGCCGCGGACGGCGCCGGCGTGTTCTAGGCAAGATCGTCGGCCACCTCGGTATCGTCCGGCACGGCGGCATCGTCCGGCACGATCAGGACCGGACAGGGCGCGTGCCGGAGCACGTACTGGCTCATGTCGCCGAGCAGGTGAGCGTCGGTGTTGCGGGCCGCGAGGACGATCAGCTCGGCACCCCGGTCGCGGGCCAGGTCGACCAGCACCCGTCCGGCCAGTCCGGGCAGCACCCGCAGCTCGACCTGAGGAGCGCGCTCGCCGAGCGCGTCGACGACAGCGTCGCGCAGCTGTGTCTCCGCCGCCACCTGCCCGTCGGTCGCCGTCCGCATGCTGCCCGGTGGCCTGGCCGCCGGAGCGGCAGGAGCCCGCTCCGTGCTGTGCGTGATGACCGCGATCAGGTTGCTGCCCCGATAGGTCGCCTCCCGGGCGGCGAGGCGAATGGAAGCACGTGACCCGCTAAGTCCCTCGACGCCGACGATCACGATCATGCGTACTCTCCTATCTGGGCGGTCAGTGGCACGGCAGCGAGAATCTGGACGTAGCCGAAGGTGATCGCGTTGTACAGGAATGCCTGGCCGATGAAGGGCGACAGCCCGAGCGTCGTCCGGCGCGGGTGCTCGTGGAACATAGTCCTGGCGATGGCGAGCAGGCTGATTGTCTTGCGCTGCTGGACGGTGAGGGAATGGCTCGGTGGATGAACATCCAGCGCGGGCTCTCCGGCACGTGGCGCCTGACCAGCAGGATGACGAGCCCGAATACCACGCCGAGGGCGAAGCAGATCCGCCACCCGACGCCGACCGGCAGGTCCGCTGCCACCGGCACGGTGATGAGCGCGCCGCCGGGCCCAGTAGGTGCCGTTGATGATGATGTCGATCCGGCCGCGATGCTGGCTCGGGATGAGCCCGATCACGACCATCCAGTGCCAGCCTGACCACGGCAGCCGGTCCAGCCGCGCGGGAATCTTGGTCGTGATCGTGCCCAGCCGCGCCCCGCCGCGAGCCTCGCGCTGCTGCTGGCTCCGAACCTCGCTCATCGTTCCCTCCGCCTGGCCACCGCGGTGACCGGCGGGGACTGCCCGCGATTTCCTAGCGCAAACGCCAGCCGCGCTCAGGCCGGGTCGCGCTCGATCGGGCAGGTCACGCAGCACGGGCCGGCGCGGCCGCGGCCTGACCTCCACCAGGACCCGGTCAGCCTTCGAGATCGCGGCGCACGAAGAGGGAGCGCACATACCTACGTCGGACTCGACGAGTCGCAGATCGGGCACAAGGAGTCGATCAAGGACACCGCGCGCGTGGTCGGCCGGATATTCGACGGGATCGAGGCGCGGGTGACGAGCGGGAACGTCAAGCTCGACTTCACCGAGGCCGTCGTCGCCGATCGGACGATCCAGATCGAGGCTGAGGTCCGCAGCGGCAATCTGCTCATCATCACCAGGCCCGGCATCGTCGTCGACGCCGACGACGTCGTGATCCGCAGCGGCAATGTCACGATCAGGGAGCCCTGCGGCACCACTGTTCCGGTCGCGCTTCGCATCAGGGTGTCGGGCGGGTCGGCAGCGGCAATATCGTCGCCCGGCCGCCGCGGCGCTCCTTCTGGGACTGGCTGCGACGCAGGCCAAAGCGGTATGCGATCACCTCAGGCTGATCAGGCCGGTCGATCAGGCGAGCGGCCGTAGCGCCATTAGCCGGGCGTATTCACCAGCCGCTCAAGAGCTGCCTTGAGCATTTTCGCGTAGACCAGGCCTCCGCTTGGCTGCGGGTGAATGCCATCGGGCCAGAGCAGGCTGGTCCGGTGCTCGATCGTGGTGTACCAGTTGGCCAGCACGACGCCCGGGTGGTCGCTGGTCGCGGCGGCAAGAGTGGAATTGACCTCCTGCTCCCACGGCCTGGCCTCGAAGGTATTGACCAGGACGAGCCGGCGGTTCGGCCCGATCTCGGCGAAGAGCTGGCTGATCTCGTCAGCGGTGACGGTCCCGTTGGTCCCGAGGCCAACCACGACGATCGGGCGCAGCAGGCCTCTCGCCTTGAGGTCGGCGATGACCTGCAGTCCGGTGCTGAACTGGCGGCCGACCATGGCGTCGATGTAGATCCCGGGCAGTGCCTGCTGCAGCGCCGGAGTCGAGGCCACCATGACGGAGTCGCCGACGGCGGTAACCGACTGGCCGGACACCTGCTGCGGGCTGGACGACGGCGAGCTCGCCGGAGCGGGGGTCGTCGCTCGCGCTCTCGGGTGAGCCGAAGGCGAGTGGCTGGACCGGTGGAGACTGCTCGCCGCCTTCGGCGGAACGAGCGTCGCGTGGCGCGATCCGCGGAGCGAGGAAGCGTGAGCGCCGTCTGCCGCGCTGGACGCCGAGGCGAACAGCTTGACGCTCCCGGCCAGGCAGAGCGCTATCGCGACGGCCAATGTGCCGCCGCGAAATATGGCTGCCCGGCGGCGAGGCCGGCTACTGGTCCGCGCATCGCGCGGTCGTCTATGTTTCGCCATAAGAAATTAGTGCTGAGATCGGTGGAGACTCAGTACGTCGGGAGCCCACACTACCCGGCGCGGCGACCCTAAACCGCCAAACCGCGATGTCAGCGCGTTGTACCGTCAGTCAGCAGGGACAACCGCACCACCCTGTCGGTGTTGTCGGCGTTCAGGTCAACAAGCGCGATCGACTGCCAGGTACCCAGTCCGAGAGTCCCGCCGAGCACCGGCAGCGTCGCGAACGGCGGCACGAAAGCGGGCAGCACATGGGAGCGTCCGTGGCCCCGCGATCCGTGCGCATGCCGCCACCGGTCGTCAGCCGGCAGCAGTTCAGCGAGGACGGCAAGCAAGTCGGCGTCGCTGCCCGCGCCGAGCTCCATGATCGTCACGCCGGCGGTCGCGTGCGGCACGAAGACATGCAGCAGGCCATCGCCGCCGGCCGCGGCCTGGCTGGCGAAGTCAGCGCACTGCCCGGTGATATCCGCTACGCATTCGCGCCCGGCTGTCCGCAGCCGGAACGTGGTCGTCCTCATGCCGGGCGCTCCCTCTTCGGCAGCTTCGCCACCACGGCGTCGTAGGAGGCATCGATCGCCTCAAGCAGTTCATCGTCGGGGATGGCACCAGCGATCCGAAGGGAGTTCCAGCCCGATCGCCCGATGTAGGCCATGACCGAGGCATCGCCCGGGTACCTGAGCAGCCACTCGTCGGCTGCCTCCCTGCTCGGCCCGCACTTCAGCCCGATAGATCCCTGGGCCGGCCCCTGGTCTGAGCCGATGAACACGAAGATCTTGCTGCCGACTTTCGCCACGACGTCGCCTTCCCACGGCTCGTCTTGCCAGGCCCCGAGCTTGGCCAGGCCATACGCAAGCACTTCAGCCCTGGTCACGGCGCCTCCTCGGCCAGCGGCAGGCACGGGCGAGGGAGCGGGAGCCCGGCCGCCTCCGACCTCCGAGTCAGTGCGTCCATGGCACACTAGCTTGTCAGGGCGATCGTGAGCGTGCCACCGCAAGCCCTGGGAACGGTGTGAGCCCCGGGAACCGAAGCCCCCTGAAACGGAAGCGGAGCCGACCGCGGATCTGTTCATTGTCGATAAATCGACACGAAGCCGCGGCTAGCTGCCGGAACTGGACGGGCAGGGGCCGGATCCCGGTAGGAACCAAGGATCCGGCCCCCTGGCTTCAGTGGCGCGCAGGCGTCGTCATCCCGTTCTGCCAGGCACTCGCACCGGCAGTCGTGGCGGCCTTGGCCTGTGCCATCTTGCGCTTCATGACCGCGCTCGGCGGCTCTTGCTGTGCCAGCATCCAGCGCCTGATGGCGTTGAACATGGCCGTGCCAGTGATTCCCATGCCGGCCATGCTGATCAGGCCGCCGGTCGCCACGAGGGCGAAACCTACGATCATGGCCTTGGAATTCGTGGAACTTACCTGCATGCCGGTCATGGGTGACCGTGTGCTCGTCATTGTTTCCCCCGATGTCTATGGTGCTCTGGTGGCTAGCGTTCCCGCCTGCGCACCCTGCCAGTCACCCTCGGCGGGTGATGTACATGGGGAGGAACGCGACAGCCTCGAGCTCTCATGATCGCGGTGGGTTCGCGTGTTATAGCGCGGTCAACCCACCACGATCATGGAATGCCGCAATTGGAGGCGTTCGCAGTTAAGAGACAGACTGGCATGCTGTGCACATGACAGACGACGCCCAGGCGGCCGAGCCGGGCGGAACAACGCGAGCCCCCGAGCCGACATCGGCCCCGGAGCCGGCGCGGGACGCCCAGCCGGCGCAGGACGCCCAGCCGGATCGGGCCTCCCTGCCGCCGCCGCAGATCGTTCCCGCGGGCGACACGCGCCGAGCGGTACTGTGGTCTGCCGCCGAGGCCAGAGGGGTACCGCTTCGGGCGATCCTGACGGCCATCGCCGCGGTCGTTGTGGTCTACCTTGCCGCCAAGGTCGTCTACCGGCTGCGGGACGTCATCCTGCTGATGGTGGTGGCCGGCTTCATCGCCCTGCTGCTGAACCCGCTCGTGGCCGCGCTGGAACGCTGGCTCGGCCGGCGGGGGGCGGCGGTCGCCGTGGTGACGCTGCTCGCCGTGCTGGCGTTCGCCGCGCTCGGCCTAGCATTCGGCTACCCGCTAGTCAACGGAATGACCCACCTGGCCGATAGCTTGCCGGTGTATGTCAGCAAAGCCGAGCACGGCAAGGGCTGGATCGGCCACCTGGTCACGCGCTACCACGTCCAGACGTGGGTCAAGGCGAACGCGCCCAAGCTGGCCACCTATGGGAAGGACCTGGCCAACCCCATCCTCAGCGTCGGGAAGGGGGCCATCACCCTGGTGATCGCCCTGCTCACCGTCTTCGTTCTGGTCGTGCTGCTCCTGATGGAAGGCCCGAAACTCCGGGCCGGGATTCTGGGCCTCGTCGCCCCGGAGCGGGCGAGCCGGTACAGCCGGGTAGCCGCGGCGGTGAACCGATCCGTCACCGGTTACATGCTCGGCAACTTCGCGACCTCGATCATCGCCGGGCTCGTCGTGCTGGTGACGCTGCTTATCCTCGGCGTGCCGTTCCCGTTCCTGTGGGCATTGTGGGTCGCGCTGGTCGACTTCCTCCCGATGATCGGGGGAGCACTGGCCGGCATCCCGGTGGTGCTCTTCGCGCTCACTCAGTCGCTCACGGCCGGCGTCGTCACGCTGATCGTCTTCTGCGTCTACACCCAGGTCGAGAACCACATTCTCAACCCCGTGATCATGAGCAGGACCGTCAAGATCAATCCGCTGCTCGTCCTGATCTCGATCCTGTTCGGGGCGTCGCTCGGCAGCTGGGTCGGCGGCGTCTTCGGCGGCTTCGTCGTCGCTCTGCTGTCCATCCCGCTGGCCGGCGCCCTCCAGGTGATCGTCAGGGAAGTCTGGCGGTCGACGGACCCCGCCGTCGTCCATGCTGCTGCCCGTACCGCGAGCGGGCGGCGCACCGGGCGCCGGGCGATGCCGCGCTGGGCGTATGCCGAGCGACGCGGTCTGTCGGGACGCCGGCCAGACTCCGCGCCGGAGCCGCCCGCGTGACCGCGGGCTCCGCCGCCAGATGGGATGCTTGCGCTGTGCCCCGCCTGGACTGGCCGACCAGTGCCGTCCGCGACTCGTTCCTCGCGGGGGAGCGGGCGATCTGCGAGGAAGACGGCACCCCGACGGCCTGGCTTGACGAGGCGGCAGCGGAGTTCGGATCGCTGGTCGCCAGCCGCAGCCTGCCACGTCGCAGGTGGGGGGTCCCGATCACCGAGTTGTGGTACCTCCGCGAGCCCGACTACATCGGCACGGTCATGATCCGGCACGAGCTGACGCCCGCCCTGCGCCACGATGGCGGCCACGTCGGATACCACGTCGTGCCTCGCTACCGGCGTCAGGGGCATGCGACCGCGATGCTCGCCGCGGCGTGCAGCAGGTGCCGGGCGGACGGCATGACCCTGCTGCTGGTCACCTGCCGGACAGACAACGTCGCCTCGCGCCGGGTCATCGAGGCTAATGGCGGCGTGCTCGACAACCAGTCCGACGGAATCTGCCGGTTCTGGATAACCCTGTAACGTCAGCCCGCTCCGGCCTCGGTCCCGGAGGGCACGCTGTCGCCGGACGGTGCGATCGTCGCGAGCCCGAGCGCCCGCATCGCCTTCCGGTAGGCCACCGCGACGGCGTCGAACTTCAGGTGCAGCTCGTCAGCCAGGTCAAAAGGCACCCGTTCGGGCCGCTGTGACTCGACGACGACCTGATCCTGGCCGAAGATCGTGTCCTCGAAATCCTGCAGGACGCGGTCGGGCTGGTCGAGGTTGTAGTTCCGGCCGATGATCACATAGCCAGCGCTGCGATCCACGCCGACCGGCTGCGAGGCGAAGAAGTACACCATTCCCTGCTCGCCACCCCAGCCGAGCCGCAGCACGATCGTGTACGGCAGGTGCAGCTGGTAGATGCTCCGCCGATCTGGCGGCCCGGCCTGTTCGTTCGCGAACACGGGGAAGTCGTCGCTGTTCGGTGCCTCAGGCCGCACGATCGAGTAGTGCAGGACGTTGCCCTCGGTGCGGACGTCGTGCTTCGGCACGACGGGCCGCGCGGGATCGCCCAGCAGCCCGGGGTGAACCCAGGGAAAGTGACCGAAATCCGTGAAGTTCTCCACCTGGCGCGCCGCGTCGCATTCCCAGCGGTACGGGCCGGCCTGCAGCGCTGCCCACGAGGCGTCCTCCAGCTCAGGAACCTCGGGCAGCGGCCACTGCGGCTCCTCCAGCGCGACCCAGATCAGGCCGTAGCGCTCCCGGGCGCTGAATGCCGGCACCCGGGCCTTGGCGGGCACCCGAGCCGGGTCCTCAAGCTGCGGGATGGCAACGCAGCGGCCGTCTGCCCCGTACCGCCAGCCGTGATACGGGCAGACCAGCTCGTCGCCCTTGATCCAGCCCAGCGACAGCGCGGTCCCCCGGTGCACGCACAGGTCCGACATCGCCCGGACGCCGCCCGGCCCGCGCCACAGGACCAGCGGCTCGCCAAGCAGATCGGCGTGGATCGGCTTGTCGGACAGGTCGGCGGAGAAGGCCACCGGGTGCCAGCAGGCCCGGAGCGCGCGCAGGTCAGCGAAGACTCCCGGCCGCGGCGAGGTCCTGGCCGCCGATGCGAAGCTCATAGCTGACGATAACCGGTTGGCCACCGTTGCTCCCGTGCGCCTGGGGTCGGATGAATGCAGACGCGCGCTGCTGGGATCTGGTCTGGCCGGCCCTGACCGAGCGGCTCAGGGTGATCCGCTACGACACGCGCGGGTACGGCCGGTCGAGTGCGACGAGGCGGTCGCGGCGCGGATCAGCGGCTGCCAGCTGATCAGGATGCCGGGTATGGACCATCTTCCCGCTCTCCGCGAGCCCGGCCTCGTGACCCAGACCATCCTCCGGCAGTGCGAGCGGGCTGGCTGACCCGCACGTAACGCACGTGCGAGAACGAGGCCAGCGGGAACTGTGCGCACTATGGGCGGCTCGAGTCCCGGGCCGGGGGTCGTATTTGCAGCAGAACGGGTTGTGCGCGCTGATCGCGTCGGCAATGCTGATCTGACGCTCGCCGGAATCTAGACCTGGGCAGGATCTCAGCAGCTAATGGCGTTATCTCTCGTCTCGCTTGCCATCGGCGCCGGCCACCTGGCCGCCGCCTCGTTTCCCGGCCGGATGCCGGGAGTCGCCGTCTTCGGCGCGGGCATGCTGACCGGCGCGCTGACTGTCGCCCTGGCCGGCTGGTTCCGGCCGCGCAGCCAGGACAGCGGAGCTGGCCAGCCACCGGCCGCGTCCGATGCAGCGCCCGCGGGCGCTGTCGAGGTCCGGGCCCGTCAGGCCAGGCCGCGGCGCGGCGCGGTCGCCTCGCCCGTGCCTGCGGAGCCGCCGCCCCCGGCACCCAGCCTGCGGA
Source organism: Streptosporangiaceae bacterium (assembly GCA_035532775.1). Lineage (GTDB taxonomy): Bacteria > Actinomycetota > Actinomycetes > Streptosporangiales > Streptosporangiaceae > Chersky-822. The sequence goes on along the minus strand of DATKQH010000078.1, from coordinate 21,087 downwards.
TCGGCGTGCTCGGTTCCCTCACCATCAATGGCCAGGCGGGCGCCCTGGTGCCCGCTCAGAGCCAGCTGATCGTCGCACTGGCGCTCAACCGGGACGGCCTGTCGAACAGGAAGCTTCGCGTTCTGCTCGGCGCCGATTCAGGGCACCCGAAGCCAGCGGACTCGCTGCGGCAGCTGATCGCCCGCACCCGCCGCGCGCTCGGCCAGGCCGGTGACGGCAGGGAGTGGATCGAGCACCTCGGACACGGCCAGTACGCCCTGCACCCGGACACGCGGGTCGACTGGCGCGAGTTCGAGACGCTGACGGCCGAGGGCATCAGCTCGGCGGGCGCCGGGCCGCTGACCGAGGCCCTGAACATGATCCGCGGCCAGCCATTCACGGGGTGCTACTACTGGTGGCTGGAGCCGGCCATGGTCGATGCGGTCACCGCGCGGATCGTCGCCGCGGCCGAGACGCTCGCTGAGCTGAGCCTGGCGGGCCGGCACCCGGCCGCCGCGGTCCGGGCAGCCAGGATAGGGCTCACCGCCGACCCATCGGCCGAGCAGCTGTGGCGGATCATGATGCGCGCCGAGCACGCCGCCGGGAACCTGGCCGGCGTGCGCGAGGCCTGGGGCCGCTGCCTGCACGTGGTCTCGGAAGTCGCCGCCGACGGCCAGCCAGACTCGGCCACCTCGGCCGTCTACGACGAGCTGCTGGCTCGCTGACCGAACCGGCCCAGGCGAGTCATCTCCCTGTTTTCCCGGCTCGTGGCCGTCTGACCGATAACATGCTCGAAAGTCAGCGTCCGACCGCCGCCGGGCGCTGACGCCTCAGGCTCCGGCCTGGCTTCCTGCTCAGCGGCCATGCCAGGTTCGGACGCAGGTGAAACGATCGTCTCATGAAGTCGCGTCAGAAGCCGCTGCGGCCAGCGGTCATGGCGGCGTTGACGCGCGCCGGTAGCGGCGCCAAGGCTCCGGTCGACCAGGTCCTGGTCGACGATTTCCTGGAGCCGCGGGTCCGGATACCGGCTGACCTGATCCGCTGCGTCATCGCCGCAGCCGAGATCGCGATACTCGTCGGCATCGCGCTGCTGGCGAGCGCGACCGCGACGGGTGTCGAGTTCGACCTGGTCGGCGCGAGCCGGCGGCTGCCGCTCTCGCTGCTGCGGCTGATCGGTTTCGGCGGGAACGTAGCGCTGCTGATCCTGCCGATCGCCCTGGCGATCAGGCTGCTCGTGGTCAGGCAGTACCGCAGGCTCGGCGAGGCCGTGGCCACCGGCGGGATCGCCGTCGGCGTCGTTGCCCTGGTGAACGTGCTGCTGAGCCAGCCCTTCCTGCGCCAGCTCCAGATCGCCCTGCACACCACGACTGCCGGAGTGACCGGGCAGCACGAAGCGACCCTGGACGGCTACCTGGCCGGCCTGGTTGCCTACGTGACCGTCGTCGGCCTGCGCGGCCGGGCGCACTGGCGCACCACGTTCCTGACCGCGATCGGGTTCTACGCGGTCGCGAGCCTGGCCGACACTCACACGACGGTCCTCTCGCTGCTGATCACCATCGCGATCGGCTCAGCGGTCGGCTCCGGGCTCCGGTACGCGCTCGGCACCACCTCCGGCCGGCCGACGGCGGCCGAGATCGCCGCCGCCCTCAGCACCGAGCAGGCTCCGGTCGTCGCTATCCGCCGGGTCCCCGCCGACAGCGCCGAGGTCCGCCGGTACTCCGCCACGGTGAGCGGGGGCGACCGGCTCGACGTCAGCGTCTTCGACCGTGACCAGCAGGCCGCCGACGCGTTCTACCGACTCTACCGCCGGGTCAGGCTCAAGGCGCACGTCTCGCGGAGCGCTCCGCTGTCCCTGGAGGGCGCGATCGAGCGGCAGGCGCTGCTGATCTACGCCACCGAGGACTCCGGCGTGCTGACCCCTCGGCTGCGGGCGGTGCTCCGGGTCGGACCCGATGCGGCGGTTATCGCCACCGACCATGTCGAGGGCAGGACGCTCGCCGAGCTAGGCGGCGATGCCTCCGACGACCAGCTCAGGCGGGTCTGGGACACCGTGCTGCAGCTGCACCGGCACCGGGTGACGCACCGGGCGCTGACCGACGACCGGATCATGCTGGTCGGCACTCCCGGCGATCACGCGGAGCAGGTGGCGCTGCTTGAGCCGGGAAACGGCGACGTGGCGGCTACCGAGCTGCAGTTCCGGCTCGACCTGGCGCAGCTGATCGCCCAGACCGCGCTGCTAGTCGGCCCCGACCGGGCCGCGGAGATCGCCACGGAGAAGCTGCCGAAGGAAGGTCTGCTCGGGCTGGTCCCGCTGCTCCAGCCGGTCGCCCTGTACCGGTCGACACGATCGGCACTGCGCGGCAGGAAGAGCGTGCTCGCCGACGTGCGGAAGCGGCTGATGGCCGCCTCCCCGGACGGGCACGTCATGCCAGTGCAGCTCGAGCGGGTCAGGCCGCGGACCCTGATTACCCTGATCGCGGGTGTCTTCGCTTTCTACGTACTGGCCGGCCAGCTGGCCAACGTCTCGTTCTCGAAACTGCTCGCCCAGGCCAATCCCGTCTGGAGCCTGGTCGCGCTGGCGTTCTCCGCCACCACCTACGTCGGCGCGACGATGGCGATCTCCGGCTTCGTCCTGGAGCGGCTGAACACGCTGCGGACGCTGCTCGTGCAGGTGGCCGGGTCGTTCGTGGTGCTGGTGACGCCGGCGGCGGTCGGCGGCGTCGCGCTCAACGTGCGGTACCTGCGCAAGGCGCGGCTCAGCGCAACCGACGCCGCCGCGAGTGTCGGCGTGACCCAGGTCATGTCGTTCGCCGTGTTCGCCGTGCTGGTGCTGATCTCGGCCGCTGTCGCGGGCTCGTCGCGGGCGGCCAGGGCGCTCACGCCGCCGCACTGGGCCTATGTCGCGCTAGCCATCCTCGTGGGCATGGCGCTGATCGTGCTCGCGCTGCCAGCCGGGCGCCGGCAGCTGTTCGCCCGGGTCGGCTCGCTCGCGGACCAGGTCGTGCCCCGGCTGCTCGACGTAGCGCAGCGCCCCGCCAAGCTGGCCCAGGGGATAGGCGGGTCCGTGCTCGTCTCGGTCGCCTACATCTTGTGCCTGGCCGCCTCCGTCCGCGCGGTGGGAGACAGCCACGTACCGCTGGCCAGCATCGCGGTGGTCTACCTGGCCGGCAACGCGGCCGGCTCGTTCATCCCGACGCCGGGCGGGATCGGCACCGTGGAGACAGCGCTGTCGATCGCACTGGCCGGAGCCGGCATGCCAACCGCCCAGGCCATCACCGCGGTGCTGCTCTTCCGGACCGTCACGTTCTGGCTGCCGGTGCTCGCCGGCTGGGTCTCCCTGCATTACCTGCAGCGCAGGGACGTCCTGTAGCGCCCTAGCGAACGGCGCTCAGGGACGCGGTCACCAGCTCGGTCACCGTGCTCGCGTCGGAGTTGGCCACCCAGATCCGGCCGCGGTAGGCGGTCACGCCGGCGGGGTGATCGAATCCGTACGGCGGGCCGGCCAGGACCCTGACCAGCTTCCCGGTGGCGGCATCGATCTCGGTGACCGAGTTGCCGAACGTATTCGTCACCCAGAGCTCCCGGCCGGCCAGCACCATGGCCATCGCGCCGCCGAGGCGGTACCGGGCCCCGGCCAGAACCCGGACCAGCTTGCCCGTGACCGTGTTGACCTCGGTGATCGTGCCGGTCGCCTCGTTGCCCACCCAGAGTCGCGTACGGCTCGCGACCTCCGAGACAGGCTGGCTGAAGCCGAAGCGCCTGGCACGCAGCGTGGTCTCCTTCGCGCCGGTGGCGGCATTCAGCTCCGTGACCGTGTCGGCTGCCGCATTGGCTACCCAGAGCCGCCGGTTGCTCACGGCCAGGGCATCGGGATTGGCGAGTCCGTAGCCGCGGAAGTCCCTGATAAGCGCGCCGGTCAGGACGCTGAACGCGGAGACCGAGTTGGCTCCCGCATTGGCGACCCACAGCCGGTTCCCGAAGAGGACCAGCGAGCTAGGGGTAGGTACGTTCGTAATTTTCCGGGTTACCGACCCGTCGGCCGCGCTCAGCTCGGTAATGGAGTTTGCCAGGCTATTGGCAATCCACAGGTGATTATGTCCTGTTGTGATTGAGCCCGGTGCGGAAAAGCCGTAGCTTGGCCCGGTCAGGACGACTGGATGGCCGGCTGACCGCCAGCCGAACCCGGTCACCGAATTGCCGGCCTGGTTCGTGATCCACACGTTCCCGGCCGCGAGCGTCAGGTCGACCGGGTCGCGCAGCCCGAACTTCGTACCGGAGTACACCGCTACCTGGGGCATCGTCCGCTTCTGGCAGCCTGCGCCTCCGGTGGTCCGCGAGCAGTGCGCCGCCGGATGACGCACGCGGAGCACCACGATCGTCGTGCCAGCACCGAGCAGGGCACAGACAGCGACCACGCCGATGACCGTCCGCCGCCGCCGCCGCGGTGGCAGCGAGCGCGGGCCTGGCGGGCGAGCGGCGTGCCGGGGGGAATATCCTATGTTTACTGCTAGCACGGCACTCATCAACCCTTAGGTAAAGGACTGCACGATTTCGTCGGCGGCGGCGATGCTAATGGTGATTACGTTACCTGCGATGAAATCGGATAGCGAGTTCCGCAATCCATTGCACGGGGTCGCGCCGGCAATTAATTCGAACTGCGAAAGGCAAGGTCAGGCCGAAATTATCGGATTTAGGCGCGGCTGGGCAGTCGCCGGCGAGCTACTGCGAAACTGACCGCGCGCGCCTGACGCCGATGCCGGTGATGACCAGGCCGACGGCAGCCACCACGGGCCCGATGATGGCCCAGACCGAGTCGCCGGACATGAAGCTGCCGCCGATGACGCCGAACCCCTGGAGAGCCCAGATCACCCCTGCGATGGTCAGGACAACTCCCACCGCCGTCAGTACGCCGCTCCGCACGATGCCCTCCGAGATGTGCGTAGAAAACTGAGCTAGGCCAGCCGTGCCGTGGCCAGGGCCGCCGCAAGCAGCACCACGCCCCAAGACAGGGAACGCAGCGCCCGCTCCAGTGGTTCAAGCAGGCTGGCAGCATCCAGCATCGTCACCTCGCCCGAGCTCAAGGTGATGCTTCCCGACACCGCCGCGGTACGGCGCCGCAGCATCCTGGCCGGAGTGCTGAGATGCCGCTGGCCAGCCGACAGCGCCATCGCTGCGCCGGCGACGAAGACCGGCGCGACGGCGAGGCGGCCCGCCTCGGCTACATAGCCGGTGAGGGCGGGGAACGCGCCCCAGGCCGCCGCGAAACCGAGATCGGTGTGGATGAGGCCGCCGAAAAGCTCGGCGTTGTAGCCGATCACGAGCAGCGGTCCGACGATCATGAACGGCAGCAGAATCCAGCCGACCCTCGTGATGCCGACCACGCCGAGGCCTACCGCCCCGGCGAGGCCGGCAACGGTCACGGCGATCAGCGCCGCCCTGGGGATCCGCGTCCGCAGCGGCCTGCCGTGCAGCTCGTCGAGCGCGTGCGCGGACAGCCCGACCGCCAGGAAGAACGCCGCCAGCGTGGCGACCAGCCGGTCCAGCCTGACCTGCGGTGCGAGCATGGCACCTATCACGACGTAGGACAGGTGCCAGGCCGTGAAAGGAGGATGCAGCAGCGTCCACCAGTCCCGCAGCGGTCCAGGGCCGGCCGCGTAGTAGGCCGGCCTGGCGTGCGGGTCAGGCACCTGACCTGGTTCCCCACATAACGAGGCCGCCGCCCAGGCTCATCACCCTGACGCCCACGCCGGTGAACCCGGCATCGCGCCACGCTTGTACCGTCCAGTTCACCGGGTACCTGCGGTAATGCCCGGAGATATTCGGCCCGAGGAACCGGCCGACGACGAACCACTCGCGGCCGCCGGTCAGCAGGCCGCCGAGCGGCAGCAGCGTCCTGGTGTACAGCCACCAGGCCGCGCGCCAGAACGGGGACGGCGGAACGCAGAATTCCAGGCTCGCCACCCGGCCGCCTGGCCGGACCACGCGGGCGAGCTCGGTCAGCGTCGCCTGCGGATCGTCGACGTAGCGCAGCAGGTACGTAAAGGTCAGCGCGTCGAAGCTGGCGTCCGGGAAGGGAAGCTGCTCGCCGCGGCCGGCGACCAGGCCGATCCGGGCGGCCAGGCCGGCCCGCGTCACGTTGACTCGGCCCTGGCGCAGCATCTGCTCGGTCAGGTCGACGCCGACGACGCGTGCCGTCCCCCGGCGGGCCAGCTGGATGGCTACCCCCGCGGTTCCCGAGGCGACGTCGAGCACGGCGGCGCCCGGCGCCTCGACGATCTGATCGACCATGGCGCGCCGCCAGCGGCCGTTCTGCCCGAAGGACAGGATCTCGGCCAGGCGGTCATAGCGGGACGGAAGCGGAGTGAAGAGGTCCTGGGCAAAGCTGTTGCGCTCGGCTGAGGTCGACAGCGGCACGGGCGCCTCCTTAGATGCTCGCAGAACTTCACGGTACGCCCTGCCCCCTGGTTCAGCGCCAGGCCGGCCAATTACTACTCAACGGTGACGGATTTGGCTAGGTTGCGTGGCTTGTCGATATCGAGTCCCAAGGTGCGGGCCGCGTGATATGCCATTAGCTGGACGGGGATGACCAGCAATATCGGGTCGAGTTCACGTGCGCTCTTCGGCACGGTGATCCGGCTGTTCTCTGCCCCGCAGTCCGGCACGCCCGGATTGGCGATCAGGACAACCCGCCCGTTCCGGGCACTGATCTGCTCGATCGCTCCCATGTTGCGGTCGGTCAGCTCGTCATCCGGCACGATCGCCACCGTGGGCAGGTCCTTGTCGATCAGCGCGAGCGGCCCGTGCTTCAGCTCGCTGGCCTGGTAGGCCTCGGCATGCCGGTAGGTGACTTCCTTGAACTTCTGGGCCCCTTCCCTGGCCACGGGATAGGCGCGCACCCGTCCGATGAAGAACAGGCTCTCGGCGGCCGACAGGTCGGCAGCGATCTCGGCGATCCGCGGCTCGTCGGCCAGTATCTGCTCGATCTGGCCGGGGAGCGCCTTCAGGCCGGCCACGATCCGCTGGCCATCGGAGATCGACAGGTCGCGGACCCGGCCGAGGACGAGCGCCAGCATCGCGAACCCGATCGCCATGTGGGTCAGCGCCTTGGTCGAGGCGACCGCGATCTCGGGTCCGGCGTGCAGGTAGATCCCGCCGTCGCATTCCCGCGCGATCGTCGAGCCGACAACATTGACCAGCCCGACGACCTGGCCGCCCTTGCGCTTGACCTCGCGGACGGCGAAGGCGGTGTCAGCCGTCTCGCCGGACTGGCTGACCGCGATGTAGAGCGTGTCGGGCTCGATGACCGGATTGCGGTAGCGGAACTCCGAGGCCGGCTCGGCATCGGCCGGAATCCTGGCTAGCTCCTCGATCAGCTGGGCCCCGATCTGGCCGACGTAGTAGGCCGAGCCGCAGCCGAGGATCTTGACCCGGCGGAAACCGCGGAGGTCACGCGGGCTGAGGTTGAGTCCGTCGAGCCGGGCGGTGCCGAACCGCTCGTCCAGCCGCCCGCGCAGCATCCGCTCCGCCGAGGCCGGCTGCTCCAGGATCTCCTTGCGCATGAAGTGCTGGTGGCCGGCCAGATCCACGTCGTCCGCGTGCAGGTCGATGCTGACCGGCGTCTTGGCGGTGTTCTCCTCCTCCCGGCTGAAGGTGCGGAATCCCGTGGCGGTCACCGTCGCCAGCTCGCCGTCGTCCAGGTGGACGACCGAGGTGGTGTGCCTGACCAGCGCGGACAGGTCGCTCGCGATGAACATCTCGCGGTCGCCCACGCCGATGATCAGCGGCGAGCCGTTCCTGGCCACGACGATCCGGTCCGGATGCCGCTGGTCGGTCACGGCGATGGCGTAGGTACCGTGGACCTGGGCGAGGGCGTCGAGAACGGCGTCTTCGAGCGATGCCGCGCCGGACCGGGCGATCAGGTGGGCCAGCACCTCGGTGTCGGTCTCCGAGCCGAAGGTCTCGCCCTTGGCCTGGAGCTGCTCCCGCAGCTCGGTCGCGTTGTCGATGATGCCGTTGTGGACGACGCTGATCCTGCCGTCCTCACTCACCTGCGGGTGCGCGTTGGCCTGCGTCACCGGGCCGTGCGTCGCCCAGCGGGTATGCCCGATACCGGCCCTGCCGGTCAGCCGCCGCGGCAGTGATGCCTCGAGCTCGCGCACCCGGCCGACGCGGCGGAAGACCCGGGTCTCCGCCGGCGAGATGATCGCGATCCCGGCTGAGTCGTAGCCGCGGTATTCCAGCCGGAACAGGCCTTCCATCAGGATCGGGACGGCGTTCTGGCTGCCGATGTAGCCGACGATTCCGCACATGCGCTGCTAGTCTCCTTTGCCCGGCCGAGGTCACGGCCAGCTAGATTCAGCCGTACACGATCCGGCGAAGCTGCCGCTCCGACAGATCGGGGGCGGCCACTACCCGGCCCGCGAGTTCCTCGGCGATCTGAGCGAAGATCTCGTGGTTCTTGGAGCCGAACATCTTCAGGTGGGCGTGCCGCCGTCTGACGTAGTCCTCGAGCGGCTCCCGGTACCAGCCGACCACGTCGGCCACCACGCGGGCCGCTTCGCCCGCGGAGAGCCCGGTCGAGGCAGCTACCCGGTTGATCAGGTCCGCGTCCACGCCCTCATCCTGAGGGATGACGGGGTTCGGCGCCAAGTTTCTGCCCGAATTCGGGCAGAAAACTGCTCTTGATGCCCGCATGATCGGCATGAACCGGGCGCGGCGGCCGACGACGTCGACACTGTCCTCGGCGCTACCCTGGCCGACATCTCAGAGCCGGAGAAGGAGCACTGGCGATCCTGGCCGGCTAGGCGGGCGGCATGTTCTTGTAGCTGAACGTGTCGAACAGGCCGACCTGGTCGCACAGGTGCGGGCTGGACAGGCCGGCGGCCGAGATGAAGCCGCTCTGGCCTGGCGGGAGGACATCCTGCCCGGTCATGTGCCCGTTGGTGTCGATCGCCATCATGAACGTGCTGCGGTTCTGCGACGCGCTCGCCCCGCAGTGCGTGACCACGCCCGCCGCCTGCGCGAGCGGGTCGAGGTCGTCCCAGTTCTGGTCCTTCGCCGGCTGGTAGCCCCATTTCGAGACGTCCGTCGTGCCGAAGCCAGGGACATCCTGGCCGAGCTGGCTGCCGGTACCCGACAGGATCGTGATCGCGTCGTTCAGGCTCTCCACCAGCAGCTGGTCCCGGTGCCCGGCGAAGTAGTCGCCGGCGTAGCAGAGCGTGCCGCACGGCTCGACCCCGCGGGTGCCAGCGAGGATGTGGTACAGCATGTTGTAGGTGCCCATGCCGCCGAGGCCGCCGTAGCTGCGCATGCCCAGGCCAGTGTCGCTGAAGCTGACCGCGCCCGTGTACTGCTCGCCCGGGTTCAGGCCGCCTTCGAACACGTTGCGCTCGTAGGCCTCGAGGAAGTTCATGAAGATGGACATGGCCGGGCTGCCCAGCGTGGCGACGCCATTCCAGTGCCGTAGCCGGGCGACGGCCGCGGCCAGGTCCTGATGGGTGGCCGGGCTGGCGATCGGGTCGTGCGCGGCGCGCAGGTGCCGGTAGGCGCGGACGATGAACGGGATGAAGTACGGCGCGGCCGGACGGGTGTTGTCGCCGTTGTCGATCGTGCCGATCGCGTGCTCGACGCGCTGCAGGAACCGGATGCCGATCGTCCTGCTCGACCGCAGCATGTCGCTGATCAGCGAGGACCGGTAGATCGTCCCCCAGTACTCGTCGCCCGAGTTCTGCTGGTAGAACGCCTGCGCCGACGGCTTGGTGTTCCAGTTGTCCAGGTAGCCCTGCCGCGGGTTGATGCTGCGCGGCATGTCGCGCCACGGCACGAATCCGGTCCACTGCTCCGTGCCGTCGCCGAGCGCCGGCAGCCGCGGATCGACCTTTCCGAAGGGCGGCTCGGTCGGGACGAGCCCGTCGCCGAAGTAGGCGATGGTGCCCTTCTGGTCGGCATACAGGAAGTTGTGCAGCGTCGTGACCATGCTCATCGACCGGCTGAACTGACGCAGGCTGGTATCACCGCCGAGCTGGGAGAACCCGGCCAGTGAGCCGGTCTCATGACCCCACGAGGCGAACCTGATCGTGAAGGCGGTCCCGTTCTGCGGCGGCGCGATCACCGGGCCGTCGATGGTCCGGTACACGGCGAACGTGGTCGGCGATCCGCCGGCCACCGGAATGCGCTCGGTCAGGACCTGCATCTTCCGCCACTTGCCGTCGAACAGGTAGGTCGGCGGGCTCGCCGCGAAGTTCACCTGCATGGCGTAGATCCGCTGGTCGACGGTTTCCTCGCTGGTGGTCGTCCAGGCGAGGTTCGCATTGCGGCCGATCAGGATGAATGGCTCGCCTGTGATGTACATGCCGCCCGCGTCATAACCAGGACCGTGCAGGTACTCCTCGCCGTCGACGCTGGGCGTTCCGAAGCCCTCCTGAGGAGCGCCCCACAGGAGAGCGTGGTGATCGGCCGAGCGCCATGGCGCGACTGCGAACGCGTCTGATCCGCCGTGCGCGAGCACCTTGAGGCTGATTCCGGTGGCCAGGATCCGCCGCCGGTCGGCGGCGAGCGCCTTCTCCGCGGCGCTGACCTGCGACCTGCTGATCTTGCTGAGCACGGCGAACTGCCTGGCGCCTGCCGAGCCTGCCACTGTCGAACCTGCCGCGGCGGTGGCGGGATGTCCGGAGGGCACGGTGGTCGGCGCCGTGGTGTCGTCGATCCAGCGGGCATCGTTGAAGATCGCCTCAGCGTCCTGCGCCGGATGGGCGTCGCTCTTCGCGGTCAGCTCGGCGTTGAGGTACGTCAGGAAGCTGAGGTTCTGCAGCTCGCTGCCACCGCCGCCGCCGAACTCCCTGGCCAGGTAGTTGCCGACGGCAACGGTGTCGGCCGGCCGCCAGGGCGCCGGCCGGTAGGGCCCGGTCAGCCCGAGCGCCTTGCCCAGCGCGAAGAACTCAACCGGCACCCGCTGCTGAGCATGCGCGCCGGTGAAGGCGAACTGCTCGTAAGCGTTGATGCCGCGGGAGAACTCGGCGATAGCCCGCCTGGTGGCCGCCGGCAGCGAGCGATACTGAGCCCGCAGCTCGGCCGGGGTGTAGAAGAACGTCCTGACCGTCTCGTCCTGGCCCAGCTGGCTCGGGCCGAAGATCTGCGAGAGGGTGCCCTCGACCGCACGCCTGGTCAGCTCGAGCTGAGCCATCCGGTCCTGCGCCTGTGCCCAGCCCGAGCCCAGCCACATGCCCGCCAGCGACTTGCTGTAGACGCTCGGCACGCCGTAGTGGTCCCTGGTGATCACCGCCGAGATGGCGCCATGCCCGATCCGCTGCCCGGCTGGCGCAGTGCCGGCGGCCGCGCTCGCCGACATCGGCACGACGACCGCCGTCACGGCCGCGACAGCCGAGCCAACGGCGATCATGCCGCGGAACCCGCTGGCGGTCCGATGGGAAAGGCTGCCTCGCCACCTCAATCGACTCATCCTCCACGTGGGCGCCGGCAGCCGTACCTGCGAACGGCGGCCGCGCATAAGCCAGAAACTGTTCGTACTGGCCGATCAGGAATGAAACCGAATCGATCGGTCCTGCGGGAAGCTAACCCCGCGGCAGCGCGGTGTCAATGGTGCGACCGCGATCTCGTGTGTTGCCGGGCTGGCCGCTAGGCTCGCCCTCGTCAGGGAGCGGGCCCGCCACCGAGGGAGCAGGCGATGACGACGGGAGCAGACCGCTTCGCTGTCGAGGTAGCCGACGGCAGGTCAGTCGAGGTGCTCGTGGCCGGCCCGCAGGACGGCCTTCCGCTGGTATTTCATACCGGCACGCCAGGTGGCCTGGTCAGCTTCGCGCCGCTGACCGAGGCCGCCTCGGCACAGAACCTGCGGACGGTCGGCTACGCCAGGCCCGGGTACGGGAGCTCCGATCCGCAGCCGGGACGCCGGGTCGCCGACGCGGCCAGCGATGTCGCCCGCGTGCTCGACCGGCTCGGGGCCACGACTTTCATCACGGCCGGCTGGTCCGGCGGCGGCCCGCACGCGCTGGCCACGGCGGCGCTGCTCGCTGACCGCTGCCTCGCGGCGGCCACGATCGCCGGCGTCGCCCCTTATCCGGCGAAGGGACTGGACTGGCTGGCCGGAATGGCGGAGGAGAATATCGCCGAATTCGGGGCGGCGATGGACAGCGAGCAGTCGCTCTCCGCGTTCCTCGAGAAGGAAGCGGAAGAGATGACCGGCATCACGGCCGAGCAGGTCGCCGAGTCGCTCGGCGGCCTCACGCCGCCCGCGGACCGGGCCGCGCTGACCGGCGAGTTCGCACACTACCTGGCGGAGTCGACCAGAGCCGCGCTGAGCAGCGGGATCGCTGGCTGGCGAGACGACGACCTGGCTTTCGTGCGGGACTGGGGGTTCAGCCTGGATCAGGTGCGGGTGCCACTGTCGGTCTGGCAGGGCGACCAGGATGCGATGGTTCCGTTCGGGCACGGCGAGTGGCTGGCCGGCCAGCTGCCGCACGCCCGCGTCCACCTGCTGCCCGGCGAGGGTCACCTCACGCTCGTCCAGGCCAGGATCGGCGACATCCTCGGCGAACTCGCGCAGCAGGCAGGCGGGGGATAACGGTCCCCCGCGGGCGGCACTAACGGCAGCGCTCCGGGCGGGACGCCGCCCGGTCCGCACAAGTGCTCTTCGCGCAGTCGATTCTCGAGCTCGTCAGCGGCGCGGCCACGGCGCGGATGGCCGTCAAGATCCTCGGCTTCGCCGCGGGCGTTCCGGCGAGTACCACCTTGTCGCCCCGCGCAAGACGCTGCCCGGGAGAGGAGAAACGCCGCCGGCCTGAGTGCTCGCCAGGCAATAATCAGATGCTCATGGCAGGTATGTCCAGGTAGCCTCGGCTCCCATGCGCCCGCTGCCGGTTGCCGATCCCGGCACGCCCGAACTCAGGTCAGCCTGGCGCTTCATCGGCTGGCTGATGGCCAGGCAGCGGGCCAGCGTCCTGCTCGGAATCCTGTGGGGCTGCTGCTGGATGATCGCGCAGGCACTAGTGCCGGCCGCCATCGGCGCCGCGGTGGACGCCCTCGCCGCCAGGAGCACCACCGCCTTCACGGTTGACTGCCTGGCGGTGCTCGGCCTCGGAGCCGCGACTGCCGTGACCGGCGTCCTGCGGCATCGCCGGGTCGTGGCGAACTTCCTCGACGCCGCCTACCGGATCATCCAGCTCATCTCGGCGCACGCGGTGAGGCTCGGCAATACCCTGGCCCGGCTGCTCAGCACCGGGGAGGTGATCAGCGTCGGCACCGCCGATGTCGAGGCGGTCGGCGGCGCGATCGACGTGACCGGGCGGGGCAGCGGCGCGATCGCCGCCCTGGTCGTCGTCGCCGTCATCTTGCTGTCCCGGTCCGTGCCGCTCGGGCTCGTCGTCCTGATCGGCGGGCCGGCCATGACCGCTCTGGTCGGCGCGCTGCTGCGGCCCCTGCACCGGCGTCAGCAGGCCTACCGGGGGCTCCAGGGCCAGCTCGCCAGCCGCGCGGCGGACATCGTCGCGGGACTGCGCGTGCTGCGCGGCATCGGCGGGGAGGCGGCGTTCAGCGCGCGCTACCGGGAGCAGTCACAGGACCTGCGCCGTGCCGGAGTGCACGTCGCCCGCACCGAGTCCTTCCTGTTCAGCGCCGAGGTGCTGCTGCCGGGGATGTTCGTCACGGCGGCCACCTGGATCGCTGCGCACTACGCCCTGCACCGCGTGATCACGCCGGGGCAGCTGGTCACCTTCTACGCCTACACCTCGTTCCTGGCCCTGCCGCTGGCCACGCTCACCGAAGCGGCCGACAAGATGGTCCGCGGGCATGTCGGCGCGGGCCGGGTCATCGCGGTCCTGCGGCTGCGGCCTGACATCGCCGATCCGGTCAGCCCGGCTCCCGAACCCGGCCCTGGCGCGGCCCTGCACGACCCGGTCTCGGGGATGACCGCCGGCGCCGGGGAGTTCATCGGCCTCGCGGCCGCCGATCCGGGCGAAGCCGCCGAGCTCGCCGACCGGATCGGCCGGTACCTCCCCGACTGCGACCCCGCGGGACCGGTATTCGGCGATGTGCCCGTTGCCGACCTCCCCATCGCCACGGTCCGATCCCGCATCCTGGTCGCGACGAACGACGCGCACCTGTTCGCCGGACGGCTGGACGAGCAGCTAGCCGGTGCCCGGCCGGCCACCGAGCGCGCCACGCTCGCGGCCCTGTCGGCCGCCTCAGCGCACGACGTCGTGGAGGCCGTTCCCGGCGGGCTGGCCGGCCACCTGGCCGCCCGCGGCCGCACCCTGTCCGGCGGTCAGGCCCAGCGCCTGCGGCTGGCCAGGGCACTGCTGGCCGACCCTGAGGTACTCGTCCTGGTCGAGCCGACGAGCGCGGTCGACGCGCACACCGAGGCCAGGATCGCCACCGGGCTGCGCGAGGCACGCAGGAGCCGGACGACCGTCGTCATCAGCAACAGCCCGCTGCTCCTCGACCTGGCCGACCGCGTCCTGTTCCTGCGCGACGACCGGGTGGACGCCGAGGGCACGCATGCCGAGCTGCTCGCGGCCAGCCCGGCGTACGCCAGCGCCGTGACCAGAGGGGAACCGTAGTGACCGCCCCGAACGAGATCCTGCCCGTCGCCACGGGCACCCAGGTCAGGGTGCACGTCCGGCAGGTACTCGCCACCCGGCGGCGTGAGCTGGCCGTCGTGGTGGCACTGTACGCGTCGGCGACGATCGCCGGGCTGGTCCCGCCGAGGCTGCTCGGCGCGATCGTGACCGACGTGCAGCACGGAACGACGGCCGGCCGGATCGACCTGCTCGCGGGCAGCATCGCCGCGGCGCTGATCGTGCAGTCGGTCATGATCAGGTTCGGCGCGCTGGCCGGAGCCAGGCTCGGCGAGGCGCTGCTCGCGACGTTCCGCGAGGAGTTTATCGACGGCGTGCTGGCGCTGCCGCTCTCCGTGGTCGAGCGGGCCGGCAGCGGCGACCTGCTGACCCGCTCCTCCCGCGACGTGAGCACGCTCAGCCTGACCGCGCGCAAGGGCGTGCCGGCGATGCTGACCGCTGTTCTGGCCGTCAGCCTGACCGTCGGCGCGATCGCACTCGACAACCCGCTGCTCGTGCTGCCGTGCCTGATCGTGGTGCCGCCGGTGTGGGGCGCCGCGCGCTGGTACCTGCGCCGGGCTACCGCCGGATACCTGCGGGAGAACGCCTCGTGGGGAGTGCTGACCGACAGCCTCGCCGAGACCGTCGACGGCGCCCGGACGGTCGAGGCGCTGCGGCTCGGACCGGCGCGCCGCGACCGCACCGACGCCGATATCGCGGCCTGCTGGGCCGCCGAGCGGTACACGCTGCGGCTGCGCACGTTCTTCCTGCCCGCGGCCGAGGCCTCCTACATCCTGCCCCTGGCCGGGGTGCTCGCCTTCGGCGGCTTCGCCTACCTGCGCGGCTGGTGCACGCTCGGCCAGGTCACCGCGGCTGCCCTGTACGCCAGGGCGCTGGTAGCTCCGATGGACGAGCTGATCACCTGGCTGGACTATCTCCAGATCGGCGCCGCGTCCCTGGCCCGGCTGCTCGGTCTGGCCCAGGTGCCAGCCGACCGGCAGGCGGGAAGAGCGCGGCCTGCCGATGACCGCTTGCGCGTCACCGATGTCAGCCACAGCTACGTTCCCGGTCACGAGGTGCTCAGGCGGATCAGCCTCGCGGCGGAACCGGGGGAGCGGATCGCGATCGTCGGCCCGAGCGGCGCGGGGAAGTCGACGCTCGGGCGGCTGCTGGCCGGGATCACCGGACCTGACCGCGGTGAGGTTGCGGTCGGCGGCGTCCCGCTGATCGAGCTGCCGCTCGATCAGCTGCGCGGCCAGATCGCGCTCGTCACCCAGGAGCATCACATCTTCTCAGGCACGCTCCGCGACAACGTGACGCTCGGCATGCCGGACGCCAGCGACCAGGCTGTCCTGGCGGCGCTTGCCGCCGTGGACGCGCTCGGCTGGGCGCAGGCACTCGGACTGGCCAGCCAGGTCGGATCGGGCGGCGCGGCGCTGTCCGCCCCGCAGGCCCAGCAGGTGGCACTGGCCAGGCTGATCCTGGCCAACCCGCACACGCTGGTCCTCGACGAGGCCACCTCGCTGCTCGATCCGCGCTCGGCGCGGCGGCTCGAGCAGTCACTGTCGGCCGTGCTCGAAGGCCGCACCGTGCTCGCCATCGCGCACCGGCTGCACACGGCGCACGACGCGGACCGGGTGATCGTGATGGAAGACGGCCAGATCAGCGAGTCGGGCACGCACAGTGAGCTCATCGCCGCCGATGGCGCGTACGCCGCCCTCTGGAGCTCGTGGCACGGCGAGGCGCGGAGTGGTCATCATCAGCAGCGGCGGGCCGGTCAGCCAGGTGCGGCTGTGCACGACGCTGTGGACAAAGCGAGATCAGCCGCTGCCTGCGGTGGATAAGCGCGACACGTCCTGTGGATAGCCAAAAGAATCTTGTAATTACTTGCCGAACGCCTTGTGCGACCAGCGGCACTGGCAGTAGAAATTCACTCACCACCGAAGCGGGCCGGTCCCCGGGGCGACCCGGGGAACGCAGGGGGGAGCCGGGCGACCGGCGATTTCCAGCGGTGCCCGATATCCGGTGGCTGCAGGGCAGCGCACCGGCCGCCGAGTCATCGGCTCGCTAGCGCGCCCAGCCGGGCGAGGCCCCTCCATCTCATACATGGAGGGGCCTCCGCTCTTTTCTGCCCCGGAGCCCTGTTCTGGCCCGGGCTCTTTTCTGGCCCAGGAAGATCCCGGCTCGCGTCTGGCCCGGATCCAGCCCAGGGATGGATCCCGGGATTCATCCCTGCCGCGAGGATGGAACCCGGGTGTTCATCCCAGCGGCGACCCTCGCCCGGCCCGCTTCCCCTGGCCGGCCGGGCGTTCGCACAGCCTGCTCAGCAAGATGAGCGGGTGGCAAGCGATCTGATGGCCCTGCGCTGCTTATTTGCGCAATTAGAGCAACCGTTGGTCGCACTATGGATTTGGTTACCCGTGAAATGATGATTAATTATGCTGGCTGGCGATAATCCTTATGATCACCAGATTGTTCCCAGTGGAAAGCCTGTGGCTCCGCGCGTTTGGCGCGCGTGCCAGCGACTACGGTGCGACACTAACCGTGACGGTCCGCGCATGGCATCGTGACGAGCGGTGCCTCGGCTACGCGCCTTGTCCGCGAGCATCTCGCGCGCGACCGCCAGCCCTGGGATGCAGGCGCGCACTCGGGCTACCCGGCATGCACTCGAACCGCCAAGCGCCGACCGGGCGTGCAGACAGGGACGGGGAAGTGAATGGGCCTCATGATTGAGGAGAGCGGGGCCTTCGACGAGTACGAGGCGGTCGCGCTGCCGCCCGCTCCCGATGTCGCGTCCGGCTCCCTCGGCTCGGCCGTCTTCCTGCGCCGCTCGGCCCGGCCGAGCCGGCGCGCTGTCCTGCACCTGCATGACCTGGCCGGCTCGTTCGCGCCCGCCGACCTCGCACGCTGGTACAACGAGCGCGGCTTTCATTTCTACGTCACCGACCTGGACGTGCACGAGCCGCTGGAGGCTGGCTCACGCCGCCGGCCGACCAGGGCCGCGCGGGCCTGTTTCGCCGCGCTCGATTCCGCGTGCCAGCACCTGCGGGAAGCCGACGGCATCGACGCGATCATCCTCAGCGCGGAGGATGATGCCGCGGCGGCAGCAGCGCTGTGGTGTCATGCCCGGCGGGCAGGCAACCCCGTCGACGCGCTGATCCTGTCGAACCCGGATTTCGGGCGGGGACTGAACGGGAAGCTGGACATCGCCTGCCCGGTCCTGGTGATCTCGGCGCTGGGCGGCCAGGGCACGGGGGCGGCAGGAGGTGGCCGCAGGGACAGGCGGGACCGCCGCGGCAAGGACTCGGTGCGGCTCGGCCAGCACGTGACCTGGCTCTACCTCGAAGACGAGCCTGTCGCGTCCCCCGACGGGCCGCCGGCTGCCGGGATGACCCAGGCGCGGCGGCGGCTCTTCGACGAGATGGGCCGCTGGCTCGGCGCCTACATGTACGGGCAGGTCCGCGACCAGCTGCTGTAGTCATCCGTGCACGATGCGGTAGACCTCGATGACCAGGCCGACCAGCGCGAGCGGGATGACGGCCTTCACCGCCAGCGCGCGCTGTCGGCCGAATGCCCGCACTAGGCGGGAACCGCGACCCCGAGGGCGCGCAGATCCCGCCTGAGCTGGCTGGCGGCCGAGTACCGGATCGCGACGATACCTAGCTCGCGGGCCGCGGCGACGTTGGCGGTGACATCGTCGACGAACACCGCGGCCCGGGGATCGAGATCGTAGCGGGAGAGCAGGATCTCGAAGATCTCGCGGTCCGGCTTGGCCACGCCCTCGATTCCCGAGATCACGCAGCCGTCGAGCAGGCCGAAGAACGGATACCTGGACCGCCGCAGCGCGAACTTGTCTGGCTCCATGTTGCTCAGCGCCAGGCAGCGGACTCCGGCCGCCCGGACGTCGGCGAGCACGGCAATCGCGTCGTCCAGCTGGCCGGCCACCATCTCCTCGCTGCGATGCGACCATGCCATGATCAGGTCCGCGCGTGCCGGGTACGCCGCCGCCAGCTCGCGGCACGACTGCTCGGTGTCGGCGCCCAGGTCATGCGACAGATGCCAGCGCGGCGTGCAGATCTCGCCCAGGAACTCGGCCAGCTCGGCGGGATCGGCGATCAGCTGCCGGTACAGATGACGCGGATCCCAGTCGAGCAGAACGCCGCCGATGTCGAAAACGACGGCCTGGATATCCGGATCGGTCATGGCCAGAACGTAGCAAAGGCTGCTACGTAACTGTCACGGTCACGATCGGGTAGCCGGTCGCGCCGTTGGGCTCGGGCGGCGCCACCAGCGCCGTCTGCGTGTAGCCGGTCGTGTCGGTCGCCCGCGCCTCGATCCGGTGCGTGCCCCTGGTCGCCGTCCAGCCGGCGGACCACTGCCGCCACGTGTCGATCCCGGGCACGGCGGCGAGCCTGGCCTGGCGCCAGGGACCGCCGTCCACCCGCACCTCGACCGCGTCGATGCCCTTGTGCTGCGCCCACGCGACCCCGGCAATCGTGACAGGACCGGCCTTCACTGGCCGCTGCCCGGAGGGAACGTCGATCCGCGACTCGGTCTTGATCGGCGCCTGCCGGGACCAGCCGCGGTCGGACCAGTAGGCGGAGTTGGCGGCGTAGGTCGTCACCTCGATATCGGTGATCCACTTGCACGCGGAGACGTATCCGTACAGCCCGGGCACCACGGTGCGGACGGGGAATCCGTGTGCCGTGGGCAGCGGCTTGCCGTTCATCCCGATGGCCAGCAGCGCGTCCCTGCCATCCATCGCGGTCTGGACCGGAGTGCCCGAGGTAAACCCGTCCGAGGAGGTGCAGTACAGCTGATCCGCGCCGGCCCGGATCCCCGCCTCGCGCAGCAGCGCACCCAGGCTCGCGCCCAGCCAGCGGGCGTTGCCGATGTACGGCCCGCCGACCGGGTTCGAGACGCAGGCCAGGGTGACGTCGTCCTCGATCAGCGGCCGCTTCAGCAGCTGGCCGAAGGTCAGCGTGAGCTCGCGGCTGACCATGCCGTGAATCCGCAGCTGCCAGCTGGACGGCGGAATCTGCGGCAGCACGATCGCCGTGTCGACCCGGTAGAACGCCGAGTTCGGGGTGATGAACGGGCCGAGGCCAGGAATCCGCAGGTCCGATCCGGCCGGAACGGGCGGCGCGGGATGCGCGGGCGCAGGCAGGTGCAGCGAGCTCACCGCCGCCGCGACGCTGGAGCGCTCGGTCAGCAGCCGGCCGCCGAAGTAGGAGAGGGCGGCCGCACCGGCCGCTACCGCCCCGACCGTCATGAACTGACGCCTCGGCGGCTCGGCGACGCTGAGACTGGCCGTCCTGCGCTGCGGCGGCCCGGATTGGGCTGGCCCGGACTGGCTCGGCGCGGCGGCCGCGGCGCGCGGCTGGCGGCTGGGCGCCGGGCCGGCCGCGCGGGTCAGCCTGACGAGCGCGAACGCCGCTGCGGCCGAGCCGATCAGGGCAGGCAGCAGGTCGACCGCGGTCGCCGTCGGCCTGGTGCCGGCCGCTACCAGGCCGACCGCACCGAAGATGGCGATGCCGATCAGCCCGCTGGCCTCGCGGCGCTGCGCGAATACCCCGATCACCGCCGCGGACACGGCCAGCACGACCAGGACGCCGATCTGCAGCACCAGCTTGTCGTGCGTGCCGAATTCCCTGATCGCGAAGTTCTTCAGCGGCGGCGGGCTCAGGTCGATCGCCAGCTGGGCGACGGCTACCACCGGTGAGCCGTCAGGTCCGGTCAGTCCGCTGATCAGGAATCCGACGCCGACGCCGACCGCGCCAGCGAGCAGGCCGGCCAGGACGCCGCGAACGGGCACGCGCTTATCTAGGGTCACACCTGTTATTCGTAGCAGCGGCGGTAGCGGTTCGGTCCGGCGGGCAAGCCATCTGGCCTCCGGCGACGAAGATAGCTATGTGGGCATGACCGACGGCGACCAGCGGCACGAGAGCGTGCCTGGCATGCCTGCCCGGGGCGCTCCCGGGCAGGCACTCCGGCTCGACGAGCTGCTCACCGCCGTCGCCCGCGGCGACGAGCGCGCCTACGAGGCGGTTTACGACCTGACGTCGGGGTGGGTGCTCGGCGTCGCGAGGAGGGTGGTTCGCGACCCGGCGCTGGCCGAGGAGGTCATGCAGGAGGTCCTGCTCGACGTCTGGCGGCGCGCCAGCAGATTCGACCCGGCCCTGGGCAGCGGAGCGACGTGGGTGATGACCCTCGCGCACCGCCGCGCCGTCGACCGGGTCAGGTCGGAGCGCAGCCAGGTCAGCCGCGAGCGCCGCGCGGCCACCGCGGTCATCGACTACGACGACGTGACCGAGACGGTCGAGGCCAGCCTGGACGCCGAGCGGGTCAAGCGCTGCCTGACCTCGCTCACCGAGCTCCAGCGCGAGTGCGTCAGCCTCGCCTATTACGGCGGGTACAGCTACCGGGAGGTCGCCGAGCTGCTCAGCGTCCCGGCCGGCACGGTCAAGACCCGGATGCGCGACGGGCTGATCAGGCTCAGGGACTGCCTGGGGGTGCAGCGATGACGTCGGATGATCAC
>DATKQH010000077.1:0-3073 GCA_035532775.1 Streptosporangiaceae bacterium | reverse complement strand
GTCCTCCCTGTCATAGGGAGCTGATGCCATCTGCGGCGGCATTCCCCAGATCAGCTGCGCCCGGCCATCCAGGCCAGCCCGGTTGCACCGCCCGGCTCGCTGAACGACCGAGCTCCACGGCGCCGCCTCGGTAAACAAGGTCCGGGACGTCACATCCAGGCCAGCCTCGAGAACCTGAGTCGCCACCACGATCCGTCCCGCCGCGCCGACGTCCTCTGCCAGCCGGGCCGCGAGGGCCTGCCGCTCAGCGGGCCGGAACCGCGAGTGGATCAGAAGTAGCTCGCAGCCAGGCTGAACCTTGCGCAGCGCGCTGGAGACCTGGACCGCGCGCTCAACAGTATTGAGCACCGCGATCGTCTGCGTCCCCGGCCGGTGCTGCCTAGCCAGCAAGCTGGCTACCGCTCCCGGATAGGCCCTGGCGTCCTCGGGCAGGTCAGCGCGGAGAACGCGGCGCGTAGCCTCCAGCCGCAGCCGCAGCGGCCCGGCCCGGTCAGCATCGCTGATCTCCACCACCCTCAGCGCCCGGTCATGATCCGGTGTCCGCAGCGACCCCCGGTCCAGCGTCGCCGACATCCACATGGTGGCCGTCGGAGCTGCCGTGCCCAGAACCTCACGCAGGCCCTGCAGCTGCGCGCTCGTTCCCATCGCCGGACCGAGCAACTGCGTTTCATCGAATACCCATTGGGTGCCCGCATGCAGCAGCCCGAACGAGACCGGCCACCGGGAACGCGGCTCCGCGTACCCGCGCATCAGCGCCCGCGACAACACCATGTCCTGCGTACCGATAAAGACCGCAGCCGTAGCAGGATCCATCTGCCAGGCATCATCGTCCCGGTCAGCTCCGCCCATCAGCACGTGGAGTTGCACCTGACCGGCCAGCCCGAGCCGCTCCAGCCAGTACCCGACCTGACCGGCCGTCTGCTCAACAAGCGCCCGCATCGGAAGCACGTACACCAGTCGGTGAAGGCCGCCAGCCTCACCGGAGCCCTCCATATTCGTCAGGCGCCACAACCAGGGCAGCACCGCCGCCAGCGTCTTCCCCGACCCGGTCGGCACGCTCAGCAGATCCGGTAGCCCGCCAGCCGCCAGCCTCTGCTGATAGTCATAGGGGCCCAGCCCGCCAGTCGCCCTGCGGACGAACTCAGCGAATGCCTCGCTCACCACGTCCCCTTCCCGTCCGGAGCCTGAGCAAGGTTCCCATATGGCTCTGACAATTCAGTGCGAGCCAGCAACCAGCTCGGTAGGACTGGTGAAATCACCTCAGAACATCCACATGAACAACGGCAATGCCCGCTCCTGAGAGCAGTGGAGCCCGCGGCCAGGCCACGGGAAAGGGCGTAACGAGCCTGAACGATCCGAAGACCCCGCTCGCCGCAATTGGGTGCGACGCGAATGGCGTCCGCGCCATGCCAGAGATGTTAGCGTTTCCGTAGACCTCACTCTAAGAAGATGTGGCAATTTGCCTCCGAACCCGAGATACCGCGGCGCCTAACCCACCCACAGGAGCACACATGGGATCTCTGCTCGGAGCCCAGCATCTGTGGATCGTGGCAGTCTGCGCGCTGGCCGTTACCCCGGTCTCCCTGGTCACGGTCATAGCGATCGCGCTCCGCGGCACCCGACCCGCCGACAGACCAGCCATCCTGAAGGCGATCGGCGACGTGATACGGGCCATGCAATCGGCAAGACCAACACCCAGATCAGGACGCAGATGATCTCGGCGCCGATGTGCCTGATTGTCCCGAGTGGTTCAAGGAAGAGGCGAACGGGATCGATACCTAGATATAGCCGGAAATCGTCAATCTCGACCCGACCAAGCGTGCCGGTCCAGCTAGGCGTACGCCATTGCGACGATCTCGGTAACACAATCATCGTTGGTGCCGACTCTTGCGGTTGAAGCTGGCGCTAATCGCGCACGGCATATCGGTCGAGAACCTGTGAACTACCACTGCATTTGCCGCGGATGGCTGAACCAAACTGGCAAGTCTAGCCCAGCGCGATCAGCTACCTCGCTAACGCAGTCGCCCGCCTCCATGCTGCTCTGGGTTGGTAGGCCGGTGTGAGTTACGGCAAATCTCACGATGCGTGGGCCGTCGGTTCCTACGATCCATCAGGCTCGAATAGTCCGTACATTCTTATCCTGAGGTGGAACGGCACGAGCTGGTCGGTGCAGTAAGACACCGCCCCAGCTCAGCACGCACTACGGCGGCGTGGCGCCTCAGGAGCTTGGCTCTTGCTCAGGTCTCGTGGCCATGGCATTGCTACAGGCACGACTGGTGCCCCCATTTGATGGCGATGGCCACGACTTGCTGATGCGTTGCGTTGCCAGGTCGCGGGTAACTGTATCCACGGGCCTCGATCTGGTAGAGCCCAGCCAATTCCGTGATGCCGATCTCGGATCGCGCATGCCGCTCCTCTTGGTGACGGTGTGCCCGAGCTATGACTGATACGTCAATCGGGTGACCAGTGCCGCTCGGCAGGCCGTCGGCCAGTGGCCGCACTGACGCCTTGGCCAAAAGGAAGATTAGATTGTGGATCTTGAGAAGGCACTAGAGCAGTTCGACCACCGTGGCAGCCAATCTCCTTAGACTCGAAATATATGGTCCTAAGGTTCAGCCTCTGGTTGCTCTGACCGCGCCGCCCGGTGGTCGGCGTGGCGTCCGGTGGCGGTGCTGGCGGGCGCGTGCAGTAGGACGGCTGCGCGTGGGTTGCCTGACGCAAGCAGGTCGTTGATCAGCGTGGCGGCGTCGGCGTCGCTGCTGAGGTCGGCGGTCACCCTCCCTCGTTCGCCGAACGCGGCGTCCCGCGCGACCTCGCTGAGGAGTTGCCGGGCGGCGCCGTCAATGGCGGTCGCACGATCAAGCAGCAACCGATCGATAGCACCGACCTGGCGCAGGATGCGTTCAACAGGTCCGGACTGGTCTTTGCCTTGCCACGTCGCAGTTGCCTTGCAACGTTGCGGAACTGCGGCGCTGCGTGGCCGGAGGCTGGCGTCGGCGGCGATCAGGGCGCTGGTGAGGGTCGTGCTGGGCGCGCGGATGTCGGCGGCGATGGCGGAGATCGCGGTGGTGGC
>DATKQH010000076.1:0-3080 GCA_035532775.1 Streptosporangiaceae bacterium | reverse complement strand
TTCCTGACCGCCTACCAGGCCGACCGGAAACTCAAGGAACGCATCCTCGCCGCGCTCGCCACCCTCACCACCCAGGGCCGCGCGGTCGGCTACTGCGTCGTGGCCGCGCTCCAGGACCCGCGCAAGGAAGTCCTGAACATCCGCAACCTGTTCCCCGACAAGCTCGCGCTGCGCCTCGACGAGCCGTCCCAGGTCGACATGGTGCTCGGCGACGGCGCGCGGGACCGGGGAGCGTTCTGCGACGAGATCTCCGCTGACCTGCGCACCGGGGCGGGCGTGGCCTATGTCCGCCTGGAGGCCGCGCCCGATCCGGTTCGGGTCCGGGCCGCCTTCGTCTCCGACGACGACATCCGCGACATGACCACCGCCTACACGGCCGGGCTCCTGACCGAGGTTCCCGCGCTCACCGCTGGCGAGGCCGCGTGATTACCGGCTGGCTCTCGCCCGAGGACTGCCCGGACTGCGGCGGCCCGCTGCTCGACACCAGCACCGGCCCGCGCCTGCTGACCCTGGCCTGCCCCGGCTGCGGCTACACGGCCACCTGGCACGCCACCGACCCCGACCCCGCATCGACCACCCCCGGCGACCCGACCGGCACCGACCCCCTGGAGGCCGAATGACCCCACGCACGACCAGGGCACAGCGGCTCGCCATGCCCCTGGCCCGCGATGTCGTCCGCGACCTGGCCGCCGAGCACGGCGGCTGCGTCCGGCCCGTCCAGCTCCGCCGTACCGACCTCGACACCGGCCAAATCGAGCAGGTGCTCGTCCCGTGCGGGCACACCCTCGCCACGGTCTGCCCGTCCTGCGCCGAGCGGGCAAAGACGCTGCGAGCCGCGCAATGCCGCGAGGGCTGGCACCTGGACGCCGAACCCGTCATCACCCCCGACCAGGCCGACGACGTGCAGCGCATGTGGGTGGAGCACCGCGCCGAGAACCAACAGGACCGCGACCAGGCCGACGCAGCCGGGCACGACACGGCCGAGCTGGACGAGCTGAACGCCGAGCTGGACGAGGAAATCAGCCGCTCCGGGATACGCGGCAACGTCCTGCCCAACCGCATGGCACGCCGTCACCGGTCTACCCGGCGCCGCCAGGACGCCCCGGACCTTCCCCGGCGGCCGGTCGCTCCGAGGACGATCGGCAAGACCTACACCGCGCCGGACGGGGCGACGTTCCGGCCGTCCATGTTCCTCACGCTCACCTGTGACAGCTACGGCAAGGTTGGCGCGGACGGCACACCGGCCACCCCGGACAGCTACGACTACCAGCGGGCGGCCCGTGACGCGCTGCACTTCGCCGCGCTGTTCGACCGGCTGATTCAGAACCTGCGGCGGTTCCTCGGCTACGACCTCCAGTACTTCGCCGCTGTCGAGCCGCAGAAGCGGCTCGCCCCGCACGTGCATGTGGCGATCCGGGGCACCGTGTCCCGCGCGGAGCTGCGCCAGGTGCTGGCCGCGACCTACCACCAGGTGTGGTGGCCACCCGCCGACAAGATCAGCCATGACGACGCGCACCTACCCGTCTGGCATGAGGCATCCGGCCGGTATCTCGACCCGGCGACCGGCGAGTTCCTGCCGACCTGGGACGATGCGCTCGACGCCATCGGCGACGACGACGAGCCGCTGCACGTCGCCAAGTTCGGACCCAAGTTCGACGCCCAGGGCGTCCTGTCCGGATCGCGGGACTCGGCCCGGTGCATCGGGTACCTGACCAAGTACCTGACCAAGCAGATAGCCGACTGCCACCAGGCGCAGACCGATGCTCAGGCCGCGCACGCCGAGCGCCTGGCCGACGCGCTCAGATACGAGCCGTGCTCGCCTACCTGCGCCAACTGGCTGCGCTACGGCGTCCAGCCCAAGAACGCCCGCGAGGGCCTGCGGCCTGGCCGCTGCACGGGCAAGGCACATAGGCGCGAGTACCTCGGCTATGCCGGTCGGCGCGTCCTGGTGTCCCGCAAGTGGTCCGGCAAGACTCTCGCCGATCATCGCGCCGACCGCAAAGCCTGGCTGATGACCACCCTCGGCCTTTCGGCAACTGACCCGAGCCGCTACGCCTGGGAACCCGTCACCCCCGGCGACCCCGACCACATGCCCCCCGCGCAACGGCTGCTGCACGTCGTCGCCGACCGCCAGAAATGGCACGCCGCGCTGACCAACGCCCGAGCGAGAGCCAGCGGCCAGCCGACCCCCGATCTTTCGGCAACGGGGAGGGCGGCATGACCCCCAGCACAGAGCACCGGCCAGCCGAGCGGCTGCTGACCGTGGCCGAGGCCGCCGCCGTGCTGAGCACAACGGAGCGTTTCCCCCGTCGCCTGATCGAGCAACGCCGCATCCGCTTCGTACGGGTCGGCCGACACGTACGCATCCCCGAATCCGCACTCCGCGAGTTCATCACGGCCGGACTAGTCGAGCCGGTCACCACCAGGAAAAGGAGAAAGGTCGCATGACGAACAAACGACGCTTCGGACGAGTTCGGCAACTGGCGTCCGGGAGATGGCAGGCACGCTACGCCGGGCCGGACGGCATAGACCGGCCAGCACCCGAGACCTTCGCCACGAAGACGGATGCCGAGGTCTGGCTGACCCTCAAGGAAGCCGAGATCCGCAACGGCGACTGGATCAACCCGGACGACGGCAAGATCTCTCTCACCGAGTACGCCGAAACCTGGATCGATGAGCGGCCGGGCCTGCGGCCCAAGACAGTCGAGCTGTACCGCTACCTCGCGCGCAAGCACCTGGCGCAGATTCTCGGCCCTATGCCCATCGCCGACATCCAGCCCGGCCACGTACGACGCTGGCGCAAGCACCTGCTCGACGCCGAGGTAAGCGCGGTCACCCTGGCCAAGGCCTACCGGCTACTCAAGACGATCATGACTACGGCGGCTGATGACGGGGCCATCCGGCGCAATCCGTGCCGGATCAAGGGCGGGGGAAGCGAGTCCTCTCCAGAGCGGGAAGTGCTTACCGTCGCCCAGGTCTTCGCGCTCGCCGACGCCATCGCTCCCCGGTATCGCGCGCTCGTACTGCTGGCCACCTTTACGAGCCTGCGATGGGGCGAACTATGCGCGCTCCGGAAGTCG
>DATKQH010000075.1:0-32352 GCA_035532775.1 Streptosporangiaceae bacterium | reverse complement strand
GGGCGGGTCCAGGCGGGGCGGGCCGGGCGCGGGACCGGCGCGGGCGGGTCCAGGCGGGGCGGGCCGGGCGCGGGACCGGCGCGGGCGCGACGGGGCAGACGGGGGCGACGGGGGCCGACGGGGCCGGCCGACCCCGGTCAGGCTGCGTGGTCCTGGCTCCAGCGCTCGACCCAGCGCAGCAGCGCCCGCACCGGCGATCCCGTCGCCCCCTCCGGCCAGCCATCGCCCGGGCGCTCCAGGTAGGCCGTCGAGCCGTTGTCGATGTGCATCCACGGCACGCCGCCGGTGAACTCCCGCAGGTACATGGCGGCCATCACGGTCGTGTCGGCCACCTCGGCCGGCGTGTTGCGGACGTCAGCCATCACCGACGCCAGATACCGCCGGTACGCGAGCGGCAGCGGCAGGTGCCAGCCGGGGTCGCCCGCCTCACAGCCGGCCTCGATGAGCTCGCCGATCAGCCGGTCGTCGGTGCCGAGCACCGCCCACAGGCTCTCGCCGAGTCCGGCCGCATCGGTCAGCGTCGCGACGTCGACCAGCACCGCGGGGTTGCGTTCTGCCAGATAGGCGAGCGCGTCGGCGACGATCAGCCTGCCCTCGGCGTCGGTGTCCCTGACCTCTGAGGTCTTGCCGCCCCGGTGGGTGAGCACGTCACCGGGACGCTGTGCGGCCCCGCCCGGCATGTTCTCGGCGAACGGCAGCACGGCGTCGATATTGACCGGCAGGCCGAACTCGGCGGCGCCGCGCAGCACGGCCATGATCGTCGCGGCGCCCGCCATATCGGCCTTCATCCACTCGATCTCCGACGTCCGCTTCAGCGTCAGGCCGCCCGAGTCGAAGGTGATCCCCTTGCCCGTCAGCCCGATCACCGGGCCTTCACCGCCGCCGCGGTACGCCAGTTCGACCAGCCGCGGCTCGTTCCTGCTCCCCTGGCCGACGCCGAGTATCCCGCCGAAGCCGCCGGACGCGAGTTCCGGCACCGTCAGCACCGAGCAGGTCAGGCCGTGCTCGTCGGCCAGCAGCCGCGCCGCGGCGGCCAGGTCGTCCGGCGTGGTGTCGGACGGGGACGCGTTGACCAGATCCCTGACCCAGTTGGTCAGGCCGGCCAGCCGCTCGCCGCGGCGCAGGCCCTCGGCCACCGCCGCCTGATCCGAACTGGCCGTCAGCACCTCGACGCGCTCGAGCGCGGGGCGGCGCCAGCCAGGGGTGACCGGTTCCCGCCGGTACCTGTCGTACTGGTAGGCCCCGAGCAGCAGTCCCTCGGCGAAAGCTGCGGCGGCCTCCCGGTCTGGGTCCGGCAGCGTTGTCGCGACCCGCACCGCCCCGCCCAGGTGCGCCGCGGCCAGCATCGACGCCTGCCGGAGCGCGCCCGGTCCGGCCTGGTCCCTGGGCCCGACCCCGACGAAAAGCACCGAGCCGGCGCCGAGCCTGCCCAGGCTCAGGGTAGCGAAGGCGTCGCCGACGTCCCCGGAAAAGCCGTGCGCGCTGAGCGTCGCGACCAGGTCGATGCCGAGCGCGCCTGCCGCCTCGGCCGCGCCGCGTCCTGGCTCGGGACGGGAGTCCGGGCCGGCATAGCAGGGCAGCAGCAGGAGGTCTGCCTGTGCCTGCGGCACGCCGCCCGGTACGGCCTCGAAGCCGATCATCGCCACCACCCTATCGTGCCGATCGTGCCTATCGTGCCTATCGCCCTATAACGGGCAAAGGGTATTGAATATGCAGAGTATACACGGTACGATGCCCGCTGAGGCCGGGCCGATGGCAGACACGGGAGCAATACCGACGTGACGTTCGAGAACAGGTACGCGACCTGGGCGAGCCGCTCGCGCGAGCTCTTCGATCGGGCCAGCGAGGTTATCCTGGGCGGCGCCGGCAGCAGCGCGCGGACGGCGAGGTTCGGCTGGATGCCGTACCCGCCGTTCATGGCGCAGGGAACCGGATCGCGGATCCGCGACGTGGACGGCCACGAGTACGTCGACTACCTGCTGGGCCTGGGGCCAATGATCCTCGGCCACGGCATCCGGTGGTGACCCAGGCCGTGGCGGCCGCGATCAGCGAGTACGGCACCTGCTTCGGCCTGCCGTACGAGCTGGAGATCGAGGCGGCTCGCAAGCTGGTCGACGCCGTGCCTGGCGTCGAGATGGTCAGGTTCACCAACTCGGGCAGCGAGGCTGTCGGCAGCGCCATCAGGATCGCCCGCGCCTGCACGGGGCGTCGGCTGGTGATCAGGTTCGAGGGTCACTATCACGGCTGGCAGGACACGGTCTATCTGGAGCAACCATGTCGATCCCGCGGCCGCCGGGCCGGCCAGCCGCCCCAGGCCGGTCCCCTCCGGACCTGGCGTGCCGGCCGAGCTCGCCGCCACGCTGATCGTGCTGACCTGGAACGACGCCGAGAGCTTCGCCGCCGTGATGGCCGAGCATGGCGACCAGGTGGCCGCCGTCATCACCGAGCCCGCCGTGTTCAACACCGGGTGCATCCTGCCGGAACCCGGCTACCTGGAGCTGCTCAGGGAGCTCACCGCCCGGCACGGGGCGCTGCTCATCTTCGACGAGGTGATCACCGGCTTCCGGTTCGCCAGGGGCGGCGCGCAGGAGTACTTCGGCGTCACGCCGGACCTGACGACCATGGCCAAGGGGCTCGGCGGCGGATTCCCCGTCGCCGCCATCGGCGGCAGCCGCGAGGTCATGTCGATCATCGCCGACGGCCGGTACTCGCACTCAGGCACCTATAACGCCAACGTTGCGGCCTGCGCGGCGGTCAGCGCCACGATGGACCTGCTGGCCGAACCAGGGCTGTTCGA
Source organism: Streptosporangiaceae bacterium (assembly GCA_035532775.1). Classification (GTDB taxonomy): domain Bacteria; phylum Actinomycetota; class Actinomycetes; order Streptosporangiales; family Streptosporangiaceae; genus Chersky-822. The sequence continues at coordinate 29,555 of DATKQH010000075.1, read as the reverse complement.
GCGGCAGCGCGCGCTTGGCGAGCGGCTGATGGCCGAGCTGCGCTCGCTGGCCGGCGCCGCCGGCCTGCCGGTCATCGTCGAGGGCCTCGGGTGTTCCAGGTCTGGTTCAGCGACCGCCCGATCAGGAACTGGCGCGACGCCGAGCGCTACGCCAGGGGGGATCTGTTCACCAGATGGTGGCAGGAGATGCTGCTGCGCGGCGTGCTCTTTCACCCGAGCCAGTACGAGAACCTGTTTGTATCGCTGGTGCACACCGACGCCGACGTGGACGCGATGCTGAACGCGGCGGCGGAGGCATTCGCCGTGACAAGCAGCGCCGCGCAGCTAGCCGGGCTGCGGGGCTAAGGTTGCCGAGTAGCTGACGTAGCCGCGGCAGGAGAGCGGTGAGCGCCGCGGGCCCGCCAGCCAGGCAGCCGGCGGCTGAAATGAAGGCCCCATTGATGGTGCTCGATCTCGGAGGCAGCCCGCCGGGCGCGCCAGGACCAGATGACCCAGGCGGCCGGCCACGTCGCGCCGCCGGCCAGGGGCTTCCGGCCGGACGCCTGCCTCGGACCGCGCTGCTGTACGAGCGGGTGGTGGCCCTGGTGGAGCAGCTGATCGCCGACCGCGGCCTCGTGCCCGGTGACCTGCTGCCCAGCTATGCCGAGCTCGCCGACCAGGCCGGGGTCAGCCTGATCACCGTGCGGCGCGCGCTCGACCAGCTCGAACGGGCCGGCCGGGTCCGCCGCCACCAGGGACTCGGCACGTTCGTGGCCAAGCCTCGGATCGTGACCGAGCCGACCAGGACCGGCAGCCTGCTCGCCACCCTGGCCAAGGACGGCGAGCCGGCCACGCACCTGCACACCAGGGTGCTCGGGCTTGACCAGGGCGAGCCGTCGGCCGATCTGGCCCAGGCGCTGCGGATCGAGACCGGCAGCCCGGTGTGGCGGCTGCGCCGGCTGCGCCTGCTCGACGGCCAGCCAGCGGTACTCGAGACGTCGGTCATCCCGGTCGCGCTGGCGCCGGAGCTCGACGCCCTGGTCTCCAGGCTCACCGGGTCCCGGTACGACCTGCTGGCCGCCGAGTACGACCTGGTCGACGCCTATGAGGAGCAGTACCTGGAGGTACTCGGGCCGACCGGCGAGGAGGCCAGGCTGCTTGAGCTGCGGGCCAGGACCCAGGTGGTGCGGATCCGCGGGCTCAGCGCGGACAGCGCCGGGCTCCCGTTCGACTGCTTCGAGCAGCTCTACCCGGCGCACCAGTTCGCCTTCGCCTTCGCCGGCAGCGCGACCCGGCAGCTGCTGCCCGCGCCAGGGAACAGGGACTGGGGTGTCCGCTGTCCGGCGTGACGCGGGCATCGGGCGGGGATGAGGCCGCGAGCAGCGACCACCTGTACCTCGGACTCGACCTCGGCACCTCCGGGCTGAAGGGGATCGCGCTCGACGCATCGGGCGAGGTGGTCGCCCGCGGCAGCGCCAGCTACCCGACGAGCCGGCCGGCGGCCGGAGCGGCCGAGCAGGAACCGGGAGACTGGATCGCCGCGATCGGGCAGGTGGCGGTGCAGCTGGCCGTCGACGCGCCACCGCGGCGATGGCGGGCGATCGGGCTGTCGGCCATGATCCCCACCCTGGTCACCGCCGATGCCGGCGGCCAGCCGGTCGGCTCAGCGATCATCTGGGAAGACAGCCGCGCCGACGAGCAGGCGGACCGGCTGCGCGAAGCGTTCGGCGCCGCCGCCGGAGCGCCAGGCGGCGAGGCGCTGTACGCGGTCACCGGCCAGTGGGTGGACGGCCGCTACCTGCTGCCCATGTTCCTGCGGCTGATAGCGGCCGAGCCAGGCCGGGCCGCGGCGACCGAGTCGCTGCTGGCCGCCAAGGACTACCTGTTCGGCTGGCTGACCGGCCGGGTCGGCACCGACCCGAGCACGGCGACGGGCTTCGGCTGCTTCGGGCTGGAGACGGGCCGGTGGGACCAAGGCATGCTCGCGGCGTGCGCCGCCGCGGCCGGGCCGGACCGGCGCCTTCCGGCCCTGCCGCCGGTGCTCCCCTCTGCCGCCACCCGGCCGCTGCGGGCCGAGGTCGCGGCCCGGCTCGGCTGCGGCCAGGTCCCGGTCTGCCTCGGTGCTGCCGACTCCGTGCTCGGCGCGCTCGGACTCGGCGTCCGCGCGCCCGGCCAGATCGCCTACGTGGCGGGCACGAGCACGGTGATTCTCGGGGTCGCCAGTAAGCCGCTGCTTGATCCGCGGCACAGGTTCCTGGTCACGCCGCTCGCCGAACCGGGGCTCTGGGGCCTGGAGATGGACCTGCTCGCCACCGGCAGCGCCATGCGCTGGCTGGCCGGCCTGCTCCGCGACGGCCTCGACGAGGCCGCGCTGATCGCGCTGGCCGCCGGCACCGACCCGGCCGCCGCGCCGGTGGTGCTGCCCTACCTGAGCCCGGGCGAGCAGGGCGCGCTGTGGGATCCCGCCCTGAGCGGCACCATCACCGGGCTGACCCTCGGACACGGCCGGCGGCATCTGGCCAGAGGGCTGGTCACCGGCATCCTGCTGGAGAGCCGGCGGTGCCTGGCCGTGCTCGACGAGGCCGGCCCGTTCGGCCGCGACCTGCTGGTGGCCGGCGGCAGTGCCGCGGCCGCGTCGTTCCGGGCCGACCTCGCCGACGCCACGGGCAGGCGGGTCCTCGCGCCCGGCGGCCCGGACACCGACTTCTCTGCCCGCGGCGCGGCGCTGCTGGCCGCTCACGCGACCGGCCAGCCTCGGCCGGCTGCTCAGGCGCCCGGCCAGCCTCCGCCGGCTGCTCAGGCGACCGGCCAGCCTCGGCCGGCCGGGCGAGAACCGGCCGCCGTCGTCAGCGAGCCCGACCCCGGGCGGGCGGAGACCTGGAGCGCCCTCTGGGCTGCGCACGAGCGAGCCAGGAAGGCGATCAGCGGCTAAGGCGGCCGCCTGGCTAGCCGTCGCAGAGCGCCAGCAGCTTGGTGATCGTCGCCCAGTTGCGCGCCGTGCCTTCCGCGAGCGGATTGCTGCGCTTCTTCAGCGTCAGTTCCCTGGCCAGGTCGCTGGTGCCGAATCCGTCCGGGGTGTGCAGGTACAGCGTCCGGCCGATGATCACTGCCTCGTCCCGGCTGCCCTTGCCGGCCACCAGGTCCACGGTGTCGGCCACGCGCCCATGCGCGGTCTCGTCCGGGTCGGCGAGCAGGAAGACGCCGTGCACGAACTTCGGGTTCGGCTCGTCCGGATACGGATTGGCGCGGATCACGTCGGCCAGCCGCGCCCTGGACAGCACCACGACGGCCGAGTGCACGCCGAAGGAGGCGGCAATCGCCTCGTGCAGCTCGGCCGCCAGCGCGACCGTGTCGTCATGCGACGGCGAGAAGATGACATTGCCGGTCTGGATGTAGGTAACTACCTCGGCATGCCCGAGTGAGGAAACCAGCTCGCGCAGCTCGGCCATCGGCACCTTCCCGCCGCCGCCGACGTTGATTCCGCGCAGCAGGGCGACATGAGTCGGCATAGGCCCATCTTGCCAGCCGGCGCTAGCTCGTCGGGCCGGCCGCGACGGTCGTCGCGGGCTCGGGTGCCGGGGCCAGGCTCTTCGGAACAATGAGAACGGGCGTGCTCGCGGTGTGCAGCAGCCGCAGCGAGACGCTCCCGAACGGCAGCCTGGGCACGTCGTGCGCGCTGCCCGAGCCCAGAACAATCATCCGGACGTCCATCTCGTCGGCCACGCCGGAAATGGTCCGCGCGATGTGGCCAACCGGCGTCTTGCGAATGTCCGCCTGCGCATCCACGCCCGCCCCGGTCAGGCGGTCCACTATCTCGGCGGCGACTTTCTCGCCCTCGCCGTCGCCGCAGTCGACCTGGATCCGCCCGAACCGGCCAACGGCGAACTCGTGTACATGCAGCACGACGACCCGGTCACCAGTAGCGGCCGCGAGATCGCGCACCATGTCGGCGGCCGCGGCCGTGTGGCTTGTCGTGTCGACGGCTAGCAGAATTGTCTTGCTCATGGCCTTCTCCTCAGCTCAATCCGGCGCGGTCCCGCGCTAATTCGAACGCTAGGTGAGCGCATCCGGGAGCCCTAGGGTCCAAGGTCCGGCACGTCACCGCCGATCGGCCCGCAATGGGGAGCTCTAAAGGCTCGCGGCCGCAGGGTGGCCGAGCCCGGCCGGCTCATATGCCACCATCTGGTACCCGGTGATCAAGTCCGCCGAGATCGTGATCACGTCGTCAACGGAGCCGGAGATCCAGGGCCGCAACCGCGCACGGTACCGCGTCGCGGCCCGCTCGTCGGTGAGCAGCCTGGCGGTTCCCACCACGATCACGCTCCAGCCGAGCTGGGTGTCCGCGTCGATCGCGTCCGCCTCGTAAGCGACCACCACGCTGCCGCGGCCCGCGGCCGACGTGATCGCGGCGCCAGAGGTGACCCGCACGATGACCGATTCGCCCTCGACCAGATGGTTCACCGGGCGGATCGCCGGCAGCGCCTGATGTGTGAAGACCAGCCGTCCCAGGCTGACGCTGCCAAGCAGCTCGAGTGCCTTGGTCCTGCTGAGCTGCTGCAGCCATCTCTGCTCGTCCATCGGGCATCTCCTTATCCCTGCGCCACTCCCGTTCGAACCTCCGTGCGACCCTCGCGTGATGCGATCCACTCTGTCGCGCCGACCGGCTGCTGGTTAGGGCCTAAAGACCCGTCGTTGATCCCGCCTCCCGGTGGCCAACGTCCTGGCCGGCCGGGTCCGCCTGCCCTGGGAAGCGGTGGCCCGGACAGGCATCTTTAGTGTTTGATCGGCAGTGGACGGAGGCAGCCATGGAGTGCCGGATCAGAGCGGTCCCGGGCGATCGCGTGATCATCGACGGCAACCCGGACCGGGTCGGTGAGGTCATCAGTGTCCAGCACGGTGACCCGCAAGGTAACCGGCGATGACGGCCGGACCTCAGGTATCCGCCGCGCCCGAGCCCCCGGGAGGCGTCTATGCGCTGCTCACCGACGGCACCACCGTCCTGATCGCCCCGGCCATGGCCGAAGACGAGGTAGCGGTCAGGCAGATGCACGCGCATATGTCACCGAACAACATCTACCTGCGCTTCTTCAGCATCAGCCCGCTGGCGGCCGACCGCGAGGCCAGCCGGGTGACCAGGCCGCCGGACTCCGGGCACTGCGCGCTGCTCGCCTGGCTCGGCAGCCAGCTCGTCGGGGTGGCCAGCTACGAGCCGACCGGCAAGCCCGGTGTCGCCGAGATCGCGTTCGCGGTCACCGACCACATGCACGGCCGCGGCGTCGCGACCCTGCTGCTCGATCATCTGGTATCGAACGCCAGGCTCCGCGGCCTGCGGGCCTTCACCGCCGAGACGCTGGCCGACAACGTCGCGATGCTGCGGGTGTTCGCCAACGCCGGGCTCGCCGCGCGGCGGCAGGTGTCGGACGGGGTCGTGGAGACCACCTTCCCGCTGCCATCGGACGAGGCCGACCAGCGGCTGCACCACTACCTCGACTCGGTGGCCTGGCGGGAGCGGTCCGCCGACGTCGCCAGCCTGCGTCACCTGCTCGAACCGTCCTCGGTCGCGGTCGTCGGAGCCAGCCGCAAGCCAGGCCGGGTCGGGCACGCGATCCTGCGCAACATCGTCTCCGCCGGCTTCGCCGGGCGCGTCTTCGCGGTGAACCCGCACGCGAAGTCGGTGCTGGGCGTGGCGTCCGTGCCGTCGGTCGCCGACCTGCCTGAGCCCCCTGACGTGGCCGTGATCGCGGTCCCGCCGGCGAACGTCAACGCCGTGGCCGACGAGTGCGGCCGCCGCGGCGCCCACGCGCTCGTCGTGGTCACCGCGGGGATCGATGCGCAGGACGGCGCCGAGCTGCTGGCCACCTGCCGCAGGCACGGCATGCGCCTGGTCGGCCCGAACTGCTTCGGCATCGCGATCCCGCCGCTCGGGCTGAACGCCACGTTCGCCGCCGCCGAGCCGCCGCCCGGCAGCGCCGGCCTGGTCGTGCAGTCCGGCGGGATCGGCATCGCCGTGCTCGAGCACCTGACCAGGCTCGGGATCGGCGTGTCATCCTTCGCCTCGGTCGGCGACAAGTACGACGTGTCGAGCAATGACATGCTGATGTGGTGGGAACAGGACAAGACGACCAAGCTCGCCCTGCTGTACGTGGAGTCGTTCGGCAGCCCGCGCAGGTTCGCCCAGACGGCGCGGCGGGTCGGCCGCCAGTTCCCCGTGCTCACCGTGATCGGCGGCAGGTCGGCCGCTGGCCAGCGGGCGGCCGCGTCGCATACCGCCGCGGCCGCCACCCCGCTGGTCACCCAGGAAGCCCTGTTCGGCCAGGCCGGGGTCATCGCCACGACCAGCCTCGGCGAACTCGTCGACGCGGCCGCGCTGCTGGCCAGCCAGCCGTTGCCAGCCGGGAACCGGGTCGCCATCGTCTCCAACGCCGGCGGCGCCGGGGTGCTGGCCGCGGACGCCTGCGGTGACAACGACCTCAAGGTCGCCACCTTGTCAGAAGCCACCCAGCAGCGGCTGCGCAGGCTGCTGCCCAGCGGCGCGGCCGTGGCGGGCCCAGTCGACACCTCAGCGGCGGTCAGCCAGCGGGCGTTCCGGTCGTGCCTGGAGCGGGCGGCAAAGGACGACGGCGTCGACGCCGTCATGGCGATCACGGTGCCGACCGCGCTCGGCCGTCTCGCTCCGGCCATCCTGACCGCGAAGCTGACCAAGCCGCTCGTCGCCGTCATGCTCGACCAGCAGGAGTCGGTCAGGCTGCTCCGCCAGCCGCCTGGCCCAGTCCACGACCACGGGGAAGACGACCACGCGGCCGACAGGGCGATACCGTCCTACCTGTATCCGGAGAGGGCTGCCCGCGCGCTCGGCTATGCCGCGCGCTACAGCGCCTGGCGGTCGAGTGCCGAAGGCACGGTGCCGGACATCAGCGGCATCAGGCGGGACGACGCACGGCAGATCGTGGCCAGGTTCCTGGCCGGCCAGCACCTCGGCGGCTGGCTCCCGCCCGACCAGGTCGCCGACCTGCTCGCCTGCTACGGGATCAAGCTGGTGCCGACGCTCGAGGCGACGAGCCCCGACGCCGCTGTGCGGGCAGTCAGCGAGCTGGACGGCGGTCCCGTCGTGATGAAGGCCGATGTCGCCGGCCTGGTCCACAAGAGCGACGCCGGGGCGGTCCTGCTCGACCTGCGCAGCGTGCATGATGTCAAGCGGGGATATGCCGAGCTGTCCGGGCGGTTCGGCGCTGACCTGCGCAAGGTGCTCATCCAGCCGATGATCACCGACGGTGTGGAGGTGCTGATCGGCGTCGTGCACGAGCCCGTCTTCGGCCCGCTTGTCGTCTTCGGGCTCGGCGGCGTCGCGACCGATGTGCTCGGCGACCACGCGGCCAGGCTGACGCCCCTCACCGACGTCGACGCGGAGGAGATGATCCGCGGCATCAGGGCCGCGCCGCTGCTGTACGGCCACCGCGGCAGCACCCCGGTCGCCCTGAGCGCGCTCCATGACGTGCTGCTCAGGGTCTCCAGGCTGGCCGACGAGGTGCCCGAGATCGCCGAACTTGACCTCAACCCGGTGCTCGCGCGAGCCGACGACGCCTGCCCGGTGGACGCGCGGATCAGGCTCGTCCCCGCCGAGCCGCAGGATCCGTTCCTGCGCCGGCTGCGCTAGGGACACGCCCCGCGAACGGCCGAAGGTCCCATCTCGCCGGGCGCAATGGCTCTGAGCAGCGACTGCTCTCTTGGCTGATGCTGGAGATAGGAGCGGCATAACGCAGAACCCGCCGCCTCATCGCCCTAGGAGGCCGAGATGTCCGCACCGCACACTGGCACTGCTCCCCGGATCGTGGCCGGAGTGGACGGCTCGCCGTCGTCGATCATGGCGCTGCGCTGGGCCGTGCGCCAGGCCGAGCTGACCGGGGGCACGGTCGATGCCGTCATGGCCTGGGGGTTCCCGATCGCCGCTGGCGGCATGGGGTGGGCGCCGACGTCCCCGCTGGACGACACCGACTATGCCAAGCTAGCTGAAAAGGCGCTCAGCGCCGCGATCGCCGACGTCAGCCCGGCGCCCGGCGTCACTGTGCACCAGGTTGTCGTCGAGGGCCACGCCGCCCAGGCGCTGCTCCACGCCGCCGAGGACGCCGACCTGCTCGTGGTGGGCAATCGCGGCCACGGCGGATTCGCTGACGCGCTGATCGGCTCGGTCAGCGTCCGCTGCCTGCACCACGCGAACTGCCCGGTGGTTGTCGTCCGCCTGCCGAAGCACCACTGACCGAGCAGTACTGACCGGCGCCCGGCTGAGCGCCTGAGCACCTGCGACAACTGCTTCGGCATCTGCCTGGACAACGCCGTCATCAAGCTCGGCCCGGGTCAGCGCTACCAGATCGACCTGGACTACTGCAAGGGCTGCGGCATGTGCGCAAGCGAGTGCCCCTGCGGCGCCATCAACATGGTCCCCGAGCAGGCCCAGGCCTGCTCAGCCGGCCAGCAGGACACCGAGGAAGAGCGCACCGAGCGCGGTCAGGCCGGTCAGCGCGCCCCATACAGCCAGACCAGCCGTGCTCTTTGACCTGGCATGCAGCACGGCGCTGATGCCGGAGGCCGCGACAACGGCGAGCTTGGCGATCAGCGTCGCCCGGTAGCTGGCCGTCATCGGGCTGACCGTCGCGATGTTCCACGCCCCGGTGACGATCAGCATGCCGTAGGCGGGCCAGGCGACCAGGTTGAACCGGCGGGCCGCGACCCGCGGGGCGTCGGGCCCCTGCCGGCGCAGGACGGGAACGAGCGCCGCGAGGGTCAGCTGACCGCCGACCCAGACCGTCGCGGCCAGCACGTGCAGGAACAGCCGCACGGTGTCCCAGCTGACCGCGAGCATCCTGCTCTCCCTCTGGCCGGGTCTGGACAACGGGCCAGGCCCATCAGATATATACCGTTTCAGTTACTTTGCCAGTACTCCGGGCCGGTCCGAGCTGGACTAGCCGGATCAACTAGCCGGATCAATGTGCCATCCATCCCTGATTCCGGGGATGAATGTGCCGTTCATCCACGCGGCTCGCCGTCGCTCGGCGGCTCGCGGTCGCCTGGCGGGCGGGTCACGGTGTCGAGCGCTCCGGGCAGCTCGATCCGGACGATCGCGCCGCCGGCCTGGCCATTGCGCGCCGTCGCCGTGCCGCCGTGCGCGGCGGTGATCGCGGCCACGATGGCCAGGCCGAGGCCGGCTCCGCCGTCCGACCTGGCCCGGCCGGTATCGGGCCGGCGGAACCGCTCGAAGGCGTGCGTCGGGAAGTCGGCGGGGAAGCCGGGCCCGGCGTCAGCCACCTCGATCACCAGGCCGGTCCCGCTCACCCTCGCCGAGACCGTGACTTGCGTGCCGGCCGGGGCGAACCGCAGCGCGTTGTCGATCAGGTTGTCGACGGCCTGCCGGATCCGGTCCTCGTCGATCAGCGCGACGAGGCCGTCCGGCGCGTTGACCACGACGTCCACGCCGGCCTCGCCAGCCCGGCCAGCGGCCAGCTCGGCGCCGCGGTCGAGCAGCTCCGTCACCTCGGTCGGTGCGGGCCTGACCGGGAGCCTGCCCTCGTCGCTGCGGGCCAGCATGAGCAGGTCGTTGGTCAGCCTGGTCAGCCTGGCCACCTCGTCTTCGGCGCTGGCAACCGCCTGGACCAGGTCCTCCCGGCTCCGGCCCGGCCGAGCGGCCAGCTCGAGCTCGGCGCCGAGCACGGCCAGCGGCGTGCGCAGCTCGTGACTGGCGTCGGCGACGAACCCGCGCTGCCTGGCCAGCGCCTCGTGCAGCCTGGCCAGCAGCTCGTTCATGGTCCCGGCCAGCGCGGCGAGCTCGTCCCTGGTGCGCGGCAGCTGGACGCCCGCATGGGTGTCCTGGGCGGACAGCGCCGCCACCTCGCGGCGCATCCGCTCAACCGGGGAGAGCGCGGCGGCCGCGAGCCAGTAGGCTCCGGCCCCCCCGATCAGCACGAGCACCAGTCCGCCGGTGACCAGCAAGATCGTCGATGTCCGCACGGTGCGGGTGACCGGGTCCTCCTGGGAGACCCCGGCGATGGCCACTGCGCCGGTGCGCGGCTGCAGCGGCTGAGCGACGAACCTGATCTGCTCCCCCTCGATCGTCGTGGTCCCGTTGAGGGTCATTGACCTGGCAACGCGGAGCTCACCCTGACTCAGCATCGGCGCGGCCGGGGCTTCCGGACTGTGCCTGACTACCTGACCCGCCGGGTTGATCACCTGGATGAGGTAGTTCTCCGGCGCCGGGATCTGCCTGGCCGGCCGCGAGGCGCTGCTCGCTGATCGGTACGGCGCCAGCTGCGCGGAGAGCGTGCTGTCCAGGTTCTGCACTAGCTGGTTATGCAGCTGGGTGAGGAAGAGCCAGCTCCCGAGGGCGAACGCCACGGCCAGCGCCAGCGTGAAGACCAGCGCCACCCGCAGCTTGATCGACATGGACTACGCCTGCTCGGCTTGCCTGAGCCGGTAGCCCATGCCCCGCACGGTCTCGAGGTCGTGCCGGCCGAACGGCACGTCGATCTTCCGCCGCAGGTAGGTGACGTACTGGTCGACCACGTTGGAGGTGCCCTCGTAGGCGAAGTCCCAGGCGGCCTCGAGAATCTGGGACCTGGTCAGCACCGCCCCCGGATGCCGCAGGAACAGCTCGAGCAGGACGAACTCCTTTGGTGACAGCTGAAGTTCGGTTTCGCCGCGCCAGGCCCGCTTGGTCGCGGGATCGAGCCGCAGGTCGCCCTCGCTCAGGACGGCGGGCCTGGCCCGGTCGTCCCTGCGGGCCAGCGCGCGCAGCCGGGCGCCCAGTTCGAGCAGGCTGAACGGCTTCACCAGGTAGTCATCGGCGCCCGCGTCCAGGCCGCGCACCCGGTCGTCCACGGCGTCCCTGGCCGTCAGCATGAGCACCGGCGTCCAGTCACCGGCCGCCCGCAGCTTGCGGCACAGCTCGAATCCATCGAAACCGGGCAGCATCACGTCGAGCACGATCGCCGCGTAGCTGTTCTCCGTGGCCAGCCACAGCCCTTCAGGACCATCCACGCCGACATCGACGGCGTGCCCCTCCTCCTCAAGCCCGCGCTTGAGCAGCCTGGCCATCCTGGCTTCGTCCTCGACCACAAGAACGCGCATACCGGCAGGCTACGCAACCCCGCCCGATCATCGAGCCGGGCAGGCCAGACACGCACGGCGCCGAAGATGTGAGCCGCTCACATCGTTCTCTCACGCTGCTCGAATCAGTGCCGAGGCAACCTGAAGTAGCCGGAGCACCGGACGCGACCAGCTGCAAAGGAACAACGTCATGGAGAACGATCGAGCCGACAGGCCAGAGCGAGTCCGCCTGCCCGGATTCGACGAGCGAACCGAGCACAGCCGGCCCGCCTACACCTTTCGCGGGAACGAGTACGGACCGCCCGGCGGCCACTGGCCGCCGTACTACCACAGCGACAGCGGAGTCCTCCGCTCACGGCGAGCCTCGACCTGGACGGCCGCGGCCCTGATCGCCGGGGTCGCAGCGACGACCGGATACCTCGCGCATGCCATTCCTGTCACCGGCGGCACCGGCGGTACCACGACCGGCAAGGGGACCGCCAGGCCCGCGGGCAAGGCCACGGTCGTCAAGCCAAGCACTCCCGCAGTCACCGCCCCGGTCGCCACATCGGGCGGATCGGGCGCGGGCGGCGCAGGCGGCGGTGGGGACAACTGATGAGCGTCACCGGACTGTCACTGTCAGCGGGACCGGCCTGGAGCCGCGTCAGCGTCGGCTCGCCGGACATCGCGGTCGCCGACCGGGACGCGCTGGGCACTACCGCCCGGCTCGTGGCCTGGCCACCGGAGAATTTGCCCAGGCTGCTGGCCGTGATCGACAACGAGCTTGCCCTGCTCGACGAGCAGGCCAGCAGGTTCCGCGACGACTCGGAGATCTCCGCGCTGCACCAGGCGGGCGCGGGCAGCTACCTGATCAGCGACGGGCTCGCCGAGGCTGTCGGCATCGCCCTGGCGGCAGCCAGCTGGACGAGGGGCCTGGCCGACCCGACCATCGGCACCGCGCTGATCTCGCTCGGCTACGACCGCGACTTCGCGGCGATCGAGCCGAGCCTGGTCGCACCGCCGCCAGCCCGGGACCGAGCACCCGGCTGGCAGGTGGTGCGGCTCAGCGGGCGCATGCTGACCGTACCCGCAGGCGTCCTGCTTGACCTGGGCGCGACCGCCAAGGGCCTGGGCGCGGACCGGGCCGCGGGGGCCGCCTACGACGCGGCCGGCGGGGGCGGTGTCCTGGTCAGCCTGGGCGGCGACGTCGCAGTCGCCGGGCGGCCGCCAGCCGGCGGCTGGCCGCTGCTGATCGCCGACGAGCACCGCCAGACCAGGGTCGTGCGGAATCTGACCGCCGCCGGCCGGCCTGCGGCGGGGCATTTCGCCGACCCTGCCGTCGCACAGCAGATCAGGCTCGGCCACGGCGGGCTCGCCACCTCGTCGGTCACCTGCCGGCAGTGGCTGCGGGCCGGGCAGGTCATGCACCACATCATCGACCCGCGGACCGGACTGCCTGCCGCCGGGCCCTGGCGCACCGTGAGCGTCGCCGCCGCCAGCTGCGCGGAGGCCAATGCCGCGTCCACGGCCGCGATCATCGCGGGCGACGACGCGGTCGGCTGGCTGAGCGAGCAGCGCCTGCCCGCCAGGTTGATCGGCCACGACGGCACGATCGCGCGGACCGGCGGCTGGCCGGTGGCAGAAGGCGGGCGGGTCGATCCGCCGGCCACTTCCAGGCTCGCGGCCTGCCGCGCACGGGAAGCCCGGTGAGCGCGCACATGATCGCTGCGCCGGCCCTGGCGGCCGCGACCGGTTCGCAGGGCCTGTGGCTCGTGTCCCGGGCCAGCGGGGTCATCCTGCTCATGGCGTTCAGCGCCGTCATGGTGCTCGGAGTAGCGACCAGGACCGGCGCGACGACCCGGCGCTGGCCGAGGTTCGCCGTCGCCGAACTGCACCGGACGCTGTCGCTGTTCGCCATCGCCCTGCTCGGCCTGCACGTCGCCACCGCGGTGCTCGACCCGTACGTCTCCATCGGCTGGGTCGCGACGGTGCTGCCCTTCACCTCGCATTACGAGACCCTCGCGGTCGGAGCGGGCACGCTCGCGCTCGACCTGGCCGGCGCGGTACTGATCACCAGCCTGCTGCGGAACCGGCTTGGCCTGCGGACCTGGCGGGCCGTGCACTACCTGGCCTACCTGGCCTGGCCGGTCGCGTTCGTGCACGCGATCCGGGCGGCCAGCTACGACCAGCACCTGTGGTTCGTGGCCCTCGCCGAGTGGGGCTCGCTGGCCGCCGTCACGACGGCGGTCCTGGTGCGGCTGATGACTCGCGGCCGAACCGGCCCGCCGCGACCCGAGCCGGACCCGGGCACGCCGCGGCAGTATCTCCAGCCAGCCGGCCGGGGCTGAGTGCGGCGTGAACTCGATCAGGACCGACCCGACAGTGAGGATTCAGGTACCTGTGAGCTGGGACGCGACAGAGGAACCGTGGGCCGAGCCGGCGACGGCCCGCCTGTGCCAGCAGCCTGCCGCGCCAGGCAGCGATCCCGGTCACCTGCCCAGGCTGCTACCCGACGGCTTCACCGCTGACCCGACCAGCCTGGCCGATCACCTCGCCAGGTACGGGCCCCCGGCACGTGCCAGCGGGCGGCGGCAGCGCGAGGAACTCATCGCCGAGGTCGACCGCGCCGGGCTGGCCGGGCGCGGCGGAGCCGGCTTTCCTACCGGGCGGAAGCTGGCCGCGGTGGCCGAGCGGCGGCGCGCCGTGGTCGTCGGCAACGGCACGGAGGGCGAGCCGATCAGCGCCAAGGACAAGGTGCTGATGGCCCAGTCACCGCACCTCGTGCTGGACGGCGCTGCCGTGGCCGCTGACCTGGTCGGCGCCGCCGAGGCGATCATCGTGGCCCATCCCGCGGTGGGCGACATCATGGCCGCGGCCGCCGCCGAGCGGAAGCGGGCCCGCATGGACCGGGCCAGGCTCAGTGTCGTGCCGGCCGCCGACCGGTTCGTCGCCGGCGAGGCCAGCGCCGTCGTGCACTGGCTCGAACGCGGCATGCCGAAGCCGAAGGCGACACCACAGCGGCTATCGGAGCGCGGCCTGCACGGCAGGCCGACGCTGGTACAGAACGTCGAGACGCTGGCGCACCTGGCCCTCATCGCCAGGTACGGCGCTGGCTGGTTCCGCGGCGTCGGCACCCGGCGCGAGCCGGGATCCATGCTGGTCACAGTGGCCGGGGCGGTCGGCGATCCCGGCGTCTACGACGTCGCCATCGGCACGCCGGTCGGCCAGGTACTCGATCTGGCCGGCGGGCCGGCCGGCCCGATCGGCGCCCTGCTGATCGGCGGCTACTTCGGCAGCTGGGTCGACGCGGCACGCGCCGCCCCGCTGCCGCTGTCAGACGAAGGGCTCAGGGCTGTCGGCGCGGGTGTCGGCGCCGGTCTGCTGGCCGCCCTGCCCGCCGACTCCTGCGGGCTCGTCGAGACCGCGCGGATCGCTCGCTACCTGGCCGCGGAATCGGCCGGACAGTGCGGCCCGTGCGTTTTCGGCCTCGACGCGATCGCTGGCCAGCTGGAGCGGCTGGCCGACGGCCGGGGAGCGGACCTGGCGAAGCTGTCCCGCTGGATCGGCCAGGTCGGCGCGGGCCGTGGCGCCTGCAAGCACCCGGACGGCACGGTCGGAATGGTCGCCAGCGCACTCGAGGCGTTCGCCGGCGAGATCGACCAGCACCGCGCGGGCTGGTGCTCGGGTACCGCGGGCCGCGCCGGGGTGCTGCCAGTCCCGTCCTGGAGTCAGCGATGAAACTCAGGGCGGACATGATCGCCTGCGACGGCCGCGGCCTGTGCGCTGAGGTACTGCCCGAGCTGATAGTCCTGGACGACTGGGGCTTCCCGATCATCACCGGCGCCGTGCCCGACGATCTGGCGGACCAGGCACGAGAAGCCGTCAGGATCTGCCCGCGCCTTGCCATCCGGCTCGAGCGCTAGGCCGCCGGGGCAGCCTGAACGTGGTCGCGCCAGGAGTGCCGCGGCTCGAAGCCGAGCATGGCCCTGGCCCGCTCGATCGAGAGCAGCGTGCATGCAGTTCCTCCCGCAGGCTTGCACGCAGGCTCGCCGTCGCTGTCGGTCAGCTTCAGGACGCCGCGCTCGGTGAGCCCGTACAGGGCCTCGCGGACAGTCTCCTCGTCCAGGCTGGCCGCGGCTGTTTACATCAGTGTCCCTGACCGGCCGGCCAAGGAATTCCAGGGTCGCTACCCCGCACCTGGCAGGTCATGCAGAAGCCAGGGCCGGCGGAGGCGGATCGCCCCGGCCGGCCCTGGCCCCGTGGTCGAGTACTGAGCGGTCAAGCTCTGACCTATCGGTGTGTGTTACACGTGGTGATGGGTTGGCTTCATCTGGGCTGGACGATCCAGCTCAGCCTGCTCGGCCGCTGAGCGGTTCCAGGAGCGCCAGATCAGCCGGTGCACCGGGATCACCCTCGGGATGTCGCGCAGACCTGGGATGAACGGCACGAGCAGCAGCAGGATCGTGCCGAGACCCGTGAGGTAGACCGCCCAGATGTCCACGCTTCCGGAGTTCTGGAACGGCGAGACGTGGTACCACATCTGGAACAGCCACAGCCACGGCTGGCCCGGGTAGCTGCCCGTCTCGTTCATGACGCCCCACTGGTCACCGGTCAGGTGGTACTTGGTCGCCTGGCCTATGTAGTAGCCGCCGTCGGCGATGAACAGCAGCGGCTTGGTGAAGTCAGTGCCGTAGAACTGCCGCTGGGCCAGCAGGTCGGTGTCGAGCGAGCCGCTCCTGGCCATGGCCAGCTCGGAGGACATCATCACGGGCACCGGCCCGGCCGCCGGCAGGTTCAGGTTCCCGTTGTTGAACGGCACCTTCTGAGCGGTCGGCGCTGTCGCGTTGGCGTACGCCGTCGCCCACTTGTTCTGCTGGGCCGGCGATGCCGCGTTGTACGCGGCCAGCGCCGTCGCCAGCACCGGGGCTGTCCTGGCCTCGGTAGACAGCGGGCTGAGCACGAAGTCCTTCGCGGCGTTGATCGGCTGGGTGATGCCGGCCAGCTTCTGCCAGTTCACCGGCCCGACCTGCTGGACGCCGTCGGTCCCGTTGTTGTACGGAGGGCCGTAAGCGGCCGCGCCCGCGGTGCCGTTCAGCTCGGTGGCTGCGGTGTAGACGAAGTCGACCGGCGCGACCTTCCCCCAGGTCTGCATCGTCACGGGCGGCACGTCAGGCGAGGAGAGCACGCCAGCCATGACCAGCGTCAGGATGCCGACGACCAGCGTCGCGACGGCGCCTTCCTTCAGGATGTCGTAGCGCTTCGTCGGCCCGCGCCACGCCCCGGCGTCCGATACCGCGGCCGCCTTGCGTGCCGCCCGGCCGCGGACGGCCCGGGCCGGGAGCGGGTGACTGACGCCCCTGACCCGCACCAGCAGGATGTGCGCGCCGATGATCACCACCAGCACCAGCGGCATCAGCACGATGTGCCACATGAACATCTGCCCGAAGTTCATCGCGTTCCAGATGGAACCAATGCCGGCCGCGTTGAAGGCGTCCTTGCCGTTGGTGGCAATCCACTGCGAGTCGAAGTTCTGCTGCGACACGTAACCGGTGAATGCCGTCACGACCGAGGCCATAAACGCGATCACGCCAGTGATCCAGGTCATCGCGCGGCGGCCGCGCCACGCAGCCATCCAGAACTTGCCCCACAGATGGATGACCAGGAACGCCATGAAGAGCTCCACCGACCACAGATGGACGCTATTGAAGAAATGGCCGATCGCGTTGGTGTGCCACCAGTCCGCGCCGCCTAGCGCGAGCCCGACGCCCGAGATGATCACAATGCCGAGCGCAACGAGGCTGGCGACACCGAAGACGTAGATCCACGAGGCCACGTAGGCGGGCTGCCGGTCCGGCAGCAGCTTCTTCGGCGGCAGCAGCTTCGCGGCTCCGGTCCGCACCTTGGCGGTCCACATGTCAGCGTCGCCCGCGTCGGGAGCTGCCGCAGCGATCGTCGGGTCCTCGGCCAGGTCGGCGGGCGGGAGATCAGAACCCGGGGAGTGCGGGAACCGGATCAGCAGTGCCGCGCCGAAGATGACCACCATCACCGCGATGACGATGAGATTCGCGACGGAGATGTCGATGAACGACCAGTGCAGGTAGTGGCCTGGCTGATTCAGGTCAATCGCCAGGGTCCCCACGTGATGGAGGGCTGAGGCAAGCATGTGAAGCTCCCGTGATGTCGTTGGGCATTATTCCCCTGGCGATGAACCAGGTGCCCTTACTGTCGCCCGTGACTGTTCTTACCCGGCAGGGATGTCGGTCATCCGGCCGTGGGACCTTGGTCCCGAGAATCCGGGTGATACGTCGAGTCCGCCCGGGAAAGTCGGAGTCCCCGCCGGCGAGCGCCGGCGGGGACAGCAGGGACAAGATCAGCAGCAGCGCCGCCCCGGCGAACGAGACGATCGCGCCGATCCGGGCGATCTGGCCCAGCTGCCAGAACCCGTGTGCGTTGAGCAGTATCCCGCGCAGGGTCGTGCCCGTGAACACCGTCGCCACCTGACCGGCCAGCTTGGTGTTGGCCGGAGCGGCCATCGCCCTGGCCGACAGCTGGCTGCAGGTCAGCCCGCCGCCGATCTCCCGCAGATGCACCGCGATGACATGGTCGGCGTAGGTCTGCGCCTCCCAGCATCCGGTGCCGGCGCCATTGGCGACCATCCGGCGGCTTCCTTTTCCTTAGCCAGGACAAGCATCAGCCCGCCGCCCCGCCATGATCAGGCCGGCCGTCGCCACCCGCACGGACCTCCGTCATCCACTCGGGGGTGATTACCAGCCCGCTGCCCTCCGACGTACTATCGCAACGTCGGAAGCAATGGAGAGTCAGGAGCCACTGGTGGAATCGGCGGATCCGCATCCGCTGCTACCCAGCCTCAGGCTGGATGAGCTGCTGGATGAGCTGCAGGTCAGGCTGCAGGCTGTGCTCTCCACCAGAGACCGGGTGTACTCGCTGCTCGAGGCCGTGGTGGCGGTCGGTTCTAGCCTGGAACTCGAGGTTCTGCTGCGCAGCATCGTGGAGACGGCGGTCTCCCTGGTCGACGCCAGGTACGGCGCGATGGGCGTGATCGAGGAGGGCGACCGGCTGGCCGAGTTCATCCCCGTGGGGCTGACGACCCGCGAGATCGAGGCGATCCATCACTGGCCAGAGGGAAAGGGACTGCTCGGCCTGCTGGTCACCGAACCGCGGCCGTTGCGCCTCGCCGATATCAAGGACCACCCCGCGTCCTTCGGCTTCCCGCAGGGCCACCCTCCGATGAAGTCGTTCCTCGGAGCCCCGATCCGGATTCGCGGCGAGGTCTACGGGAACCTCTACCTGACGGAGAAGCAGGGCGGCGGCCAGTTCGACACCGAGGATGAGGCGGTTCTCGTCGCGCTCGCGGCGGCGGCGGGCGTCGCGATCGAGAATGCCAGGCTCTATGAAGAGGCGCGCAGGCAGCAGCGCTGGCTGGGCGCTACGGCCGAGGTCACCAGTCACCTCCTGTCCGGCGCCGAACCAGATGAAGCGCTGGCGATGATCACCGAGAAGGCGCTCGAGATGACGGGCGCCGACATCGTGATGGTCTCCCTGCCGATGCCCGACGGGCGCCACGTGCGGGTCGAGCACGCCGCGGGCGCGGACGCGGACCAGGCGCTCGGCCTCGTGGTGCCGCTCGAGAACTCCGTCACGGCGCGGGTGATCCGCAAGGGCGAGCGGATCTCGATCCCTGACTACCGCGCCGAGGAGCCGATCAGCGAGCACGCGAAGGCCCGGCTGGTGATAGGACCGCTTGAGGTCGTGCCGCTCGGCGCTCCTGGCAAGGTCCGCGGCGTGCTGTCGGCCGGGCGGCGCCCGGGCACCATGCCGCTCTCTCAGGCGGCGGCTGACATGCTCGCCACCTTCGCCGCCCAGGCGGCCATCGGGCTCGAGCTTGCCGAGCACCGCAAGCAGGCCGAGCAGATGGCGGTCTTCGAGGACCGTGACCGGATCGCCAAGGACCTGCACGACCTGGTGATCCAGCGGCTGTATGCGACCGGCATGTCGCTGCAGGGCGTCACCTCGATGATCAAGGTTCCCGAGGTGGCGGACCGGATCAGCCGGTCAGTTGACGCGCTCGACGACACGATCAGGGAGATCCGCTCGGCGATCTTCGCGCTCCAGACCCACCCGGACGCTACGCCGGCCGCTCTCCGGGCGAGGATTCTCTTCATAGCGCAGGAGATGACCTCCGCGCTCGGCTTCGCCCCCTCGCTGCAGCTCGACGGCGCGCTCGACACCATGGTCCCCGACGAGATCACCGAGCATCTGCTGACCGCGCTGCGCGAGTCACTGTCCAACGCGGCCCGGCACGCGGAGGCGACGCAGGTGGACGTGACCATCACCGTCAATCACCACCTGGTGCTCACGGTCAGGGACAACGGCGTCGGCATCGCCCCTGGCGGCAGGCGCAGCGGGCTCCGCAACCTGGAGCAGCGGGCTCTCGGCCTCGGCGGATCCCTGACGGCCGGGCCATGCGACATCGGCGGCACGGAGCTGATCTGGCGGGTGCCGCTGAGCACACCCCGCTCGGGCGGCGCGCGCGACGCGGATGACTGGGCCGAGGTGAACGAACCGGGCGACCTGGCCGAGCCAGATTGAGCCCGCGGCTAGCCGGTGTGGTGGTCGGGCTCGTCGAACAGCCGCGCCGCATAAGCGGCGGCCTGGGTACGCCGCTCCATGCCGAGCTTGGCGAAGAGCGCGGACACGTAGTTCTTCACCGTCTTCTCGGCCAGGAACAGCCGCTCGCCGATCTGCCGGTTCGTCAGTCCCTCGCCGATCAGCTCGAGGATCTTCCGCTCCTGGCCGGTGAGGGCGGCGAGCGGATCCGACCGCCGGGACTGATCGCGCATCCTGGCCATCACCCGGCTGGCCGCCTCCGGGTCGAGCAGCGACCGGCCGGCCGCCACCGTCCTGACCGCGCCGACGAGGTCGGTTCCCCTGATCTGCTTGAGCACGTACCCCGCCGCGCCGGCCATGATGGCGTCGAAGAGCGCCTCGTCATCGCCGAACGAGGTGAGCATCAGGCACGCCACCTCCGGCATCCGTGACCTGATATCACGGCACACGCTGACGCCGTCGCCGTCGGGCAGCCGGACGTCGAGGACCGCGACATCTGGCTGGAGCGCCGGGATCCTCGCCAGCGCGGACGAGGCGGTGCCCGCCTCGCCGATGACGGTGATGTCGGACTCCGCCTCGAGCAGGTCCCGGACGCCCCGCCGGACGATCTCGTGATCGTCGAGCAGGAATACCTTGATCTGCCTGGTGTCCTGCGCGTTCTCGTCCATCTGGTCACAGCGCCTTCCAGCAGGTCATCGCCTGCCGTTGTCCACGATCTGACGCGTCGCTGGCCGGCGCGTCAGCCACACCACCTAGAGCAGCACGTCGTCCACCCGGCGCCGCACGCTCACCGATGCCTGCCCGGTCGTTCCGAGCCTGACCACCATCTGCGGGTAAGCGCCATCGCACAGGACCGTCCTGATGAATCCGCGGAGCTCGGTCACCTCGAGCGGCTGGCTGTGCAGCGCGGCGGCCGCACCGCAGCTGCTGGCGAGCAGCAGCACCCGCTGCAGCGCCTGGCCCGCGTTGACCCAGTCATCGGGCCGGTCAGCCGAGGTGGTCAGCACCGCTACCACGCCAGCCGATCGGGGCACGGCGCCCGTGCCGCTCGGCGGCAGCCCCCAGCCGTGGCCGTGAGCGAAATCGCGGCTCGTGAAGGACGGCTCCGTGCGCTCCTGTCGCGCCGGGTAGGCAGTCGGCGGAACTCCGTCCCGCCGCGGGCTCCCGGGCGGCGGGGCCCACCTGGACTGCTCCCGCACTCTCGCGGCATCGAGCCTGAGCGCGTAGTCCGCGGCCTCCACCACGGAGGCCAGCGCGCCGCGCTGCCCTTCTTCTGCCATGATCCGCAGGGTCGCCTTCTCCCTCGACGCCTCGTCACGCAGCGCCGAGATCAGCCCGGACGGCAGCGGGTCCGCGTCGAAACCGCCGCGATGCGTCCGCCGGCGCGGGATCTCAGCGAAGAGCTGGCGCTCGTATTCGACCGGGGTGGTCTGCTCCCCGGAATACCCGATCCTGGCGACCAGGTTCGGCAGGTCGGGGTCGGGCAGGACGTGCACCGTGGGCACGAAACCCAGGTAGCGGAGCGCGACCCGGGCGGTGAACAGCGCGGCACCGCAGCTGATCATCATCTCCCGGCCGTCGGGGTCGGCGATCCGCAGCCGGCGCTCGACGTCCGCGTGCACGCTGACCTCGTGGTCTCCCTTGCTGAACCACCAGGGCTGGGTGTTGTTCACCGATGGCGCGTGGACCGCCGCTTCTACCGCGAAACGGGAGATCTCCTCCGGCGAGCTCGCCTCCTTGGGGAGCTCGCCCGACGGTGCCCAGAACACGTTCATGGCCCACTCCTGTCCAGTCGGCGCGGGCCGTCGGCCCTGACCCGGCAAGCAGGTCGCCCGCGGGCCGCCACGGCCGGCGAATCCAGTAGACCGCCAAATGGCCCTGCCGGTCCAGGTACGAAGGTCCAGTGCGGGCGAGGACCTTCGTCGTGCGCGCTTACCTGAGTCATTATCTGCTACTGGTGAGCACCTCCGCACCGGCTACCTGGGCATGACCAGAGCGAGCAGCCCGGCCGCCGGGCGGCGCGGGGTCGCCGGGGCGACTCTGGCCAGCCCGAACTGGAGCAGCAGCTGCGGGGCACCGGACAGCCCGAGCCTGGACCGGATCAGCGCCCTGGTCGGCGCGGACTCGAGCGGCTGCGAGTACAGGCTGGCGAAGACCCACTGGGTCGCCGCATGGGCCAGCAGCCGGTGCAGAGCCTGCCCCGCCCTGAGCCAGTCTGCCCGGGTATCGGCGGAGGTCAGCAGGATCGCGGTGGCGGCCGGGCCAGGCCCGTCCGGGGACACCTGGCCGATGCCGCGGCCCAGGTCAAGATCGCGCTGGACCAGCCTGCCCGGCTGGGGTACTGACGACGCGGCGATCGCGGCGGCCGGGATGCCGTCCCTGGCTGTGCTGCCAGGCAGCCTGACCCACTGCCGGACGTCGGCCCTGGACCGGTCAGCCGAACTCAGGCCGCCGGCCACCTTTGCCACGATGGAGGCCAGGTGGGTATAGGCAACGGGCCGGTCGATCAGCGCGAGCGCGGCATGCTCGACGACGGCGTCGTGCTGCAAGCCGATGAGCAGGCCGCCGGGCAGCGGGCCGGGGCTGAACCCGCCGCGGTGGGTGTGCCGGTGCGGCAGCGCGTCAATCATGCCGCGCTCCCGATCGGTCACCGGCTCCCGGGCACCGAACCTGACGCAGGCGAGCAGGCTGGGCCGCTCCGGCTGGGGCAGCAGGCTGACGACCGGCTGATAACCGAGCGCCCTGATGGCGAGCCTGAGGCCGAACAGCGCGGCGCCGCAGCTGAGCAGCATTTCCCGGCCGGTCGGATCGCTGCGGAGCCTGCGGCTCGGATCGGCGTAGAGCTCGATCGTGTGGGTGGTGACCCTGAACAGCCACGGCTGGGTGTTGAAGATCGACGGTGCGCGCGCAGCCGTCGTCAGCAGGTTCCCGACCGAGTCGGCCGGAATCGGCACGGGATGTAGTCTTGCCTGCTCAAGCGCCTCAGACATGCACACTCACCTACTCTTCTGCTGAGAGCAGGCTGCCTGACCCGCAGGCGACCAGATAGGGCCCTTCAGGACCCGCGAGAGGGACTTAGGTAACGAGACGGACGGAAGTGAGCCGGAGTCACGCGCGGCTGACTGTGCACATCGCGTCCGGGCGCGCCCCCGCGGTGCCCGGACACGGCGAACACAGTCAGCCCAGCTGGCCGGTCTCCCCGTGCGGTCTTGAACAAATACTAAGTTATACTAAGAACTTGAACCGCCGTGACTGGCTAGACCGGCCTGGAGCCCCGGCTGACTTTCCTGCCGTCGCAGCAACGAATACTAAGTTACACTAAGTTAGGGCCCGATCACACATCCGGTTCACGGCCGGGGGGTTCGATGCGACTGCAAGAGGCCGCCGATCTGCTCGGCGTGCACTACCAGACCGCCTACGGCTGGGTCAGGGGCGGACAGCTTCCTGCTCGCAAGATCCGCCGCGGCTACGAGGTCAGCGAGGCAGACGTCCAGGCGCTGGCGGCCGCCCGCCAGCTAGGCCGCCAGCCCGCCGCCGAGATCAGGGTCAGGGACTGGTCCGCCCAGGCGGACCGGCTCTACGAGGCGATCGTCAGCGGGCAGGAGACGGGGGCCCGCCGCGCGGTGGAGCGACTCGCCGGGCACGTGACGATCACCGACCTCTGCGACCGGGTGATCGCCCCGGCGCTGCGCCGGGTGGGCGACCAGTGGGTGGCCGGCGAGGTCTCGATCGCGGTCGAGCACCGGGCCACGGCGATCTGCGAGCGGCTGATCTCCGTGCATGCCAGCCAGCCAGCCGGACGGCCGCGCGGCGTCGCCGTCGCGGCTACCCCGCCAGGGGAGCGCCACGGCATGTCGGCGCTGATGGCCGCGGCTTGCCTGCGGGAGAACCACTGGCAGGTGCACCACCTGTCGGCCGACCTCCCCGCGGCCGAGATCAGCATGCTGACCGAGACCGTCGGCGCCAGCCTGGTCGTGCTCTCGACAGCGACGACGGACGGCGCCGCTTGTGCCGCGGAAGCCGCGCGGGCGGTGCGGGCGGCCGCCCCCGACGTCACGGTCCTGATCGGCCACCCAGGTGACACGCTGGCTGATCTCATCCGCCTGACTCGGCACCTGGCCGGCCAGCCCGCCCCGGCCGGGTAACCCCCGGCAGCACGGGCGGAAACTCAGGCAGTACCCGGGAAAGTCACGGGAATTACTGGATTCTGGCTCAGCGTGCGACTCATAACCTTGCGGTGCCTCAGCCTGAGGCGCAGGCATGTGACATCGAAAGAACGCGAGGTCAAGAATGTTGAGACGTCCCCTGACGAGGCTTGTCTCGGCGGTTACGGTGGCCGGCACCCTCTGCGCGGTTGGCGCGGGCGGGGAGTGGCCGGCCACGTCTTCTACAAGTACCGGACGAACGCCAGGCAGCGCTGGTCGCACATCGGCGTGCTGAGCGGAGCCCTGACGAGCTCGGCGCCCGCGATCGCCTCGTACACCGACCCGCTCGGCCGCAGCGCCGTCCTGCTGGTCTGGGCGGGCCACGCCGACAAGCACATCTGGTACTCCCAGGGCGAGACCAGGCGGGACGGCACGATCGGCTGGACCAAGCCCGCCTTCCTGCCGAAGAGCATCGCCTTCTCCAGCACCTTCAACGCCCCGGCCGTCTTCTTCCCTGACCACAAGAACGTCGTGATGGTCGCCTGGCGAGGGCCGTTCAACCACGTCAGGTACTCCGTCGGCGTCCCGCGCGGCCGCGGCTTCGGCTGGGCGCAGTCCGCCGTGGTCCCCGGCAGCCCGCCGTCGCCGACGAGCGTGCACTGCACGGTAGCCCCCGGCACGAGCGCCACCCCGGCGATCACCGCCTGAGCGGCGCAACCTGGAGTACCGTGGCGGCCATTCCGGCTACCCGCACCGCGGTCGCGCCAGGCTGCTGCGCAACTTGCTCGCCACCACCACACCCGGCACTATTGGCAATATCGTCCTGCACGTTTACAGCTGATCGCGCCGGGCAGCACGACCGCAACATCCGGGTGCCGGACTCCCTTCCGGCATCCGGATTTGCCATTTCGCTGGCCGGTGCACGCGCGCTCCGGCAGGTCAGGCTGGAATGGGCCACACTGGAGTGGTGAGCCAGCGGATCAGGACACTCGTCCGGGTGGAGGGAATCGTCCAGGGAGTCGGCTTCCGGCCATTCGTGTATTCCCTGGCCACCGGTCTGGGACTCGGCGGCGTGGTCGGCAACGACGTCGATGGCGTGTTCGCCGAGGTGGAGGGAGCTCCCGAGGCCGTCAGCGAGTTCATGCTCGCCCTGCGGCGGGACGCTCCGCCGCTGGCCAGCATCGAGCGGATCGCCACCAGCCCGCTGCGCCCCGACGGCTCGACCGTCTTCTCGATCGCGCCAAGCCAGTCGGGCGGCCCGCGCCGGACACTCGTGTCGGCCGACATCGCGACCTGCGACGACTGCCTGGCTGAGCTGGACGATCCGGCCGGCAGGCGGTTCGGCTACCCGTTCATCAACTGCACGAACTGCGGCCCGCGGTTCACGATCGTGATCGGCGTTCCCTATGACCGGGCGCTGACCACGATGGCGGGCTTCGCCATGTGCCCGCCGTGCGCGCGGGAGTACCACGACCCGGCTGACCGCCGCTTCCACGCCCAGCCGACGTGCTGTCCCGACTGCGGGCCGCGGCTGCGCCTGACCGGCGGCACGGGCGCCGCACTGCCCGTTGACCCCCTCACGGGCGCCGCCGGAGTACTCGCCCGCGGCGGTGTGCTGGCCGTCAAGGGCCTCGGCGGCTACCACCTGGCCGCCGACGCGATGAGCGAGCCCGCGGCCGCGGCGCTGCGCGCGCGCAAGCACCGGGAGGACAAGCCGTTCGCCGTCATGGTGGCCGGGCTGGACCAGGCGCGCCAGCTGTGCGAGCTCGACGAGGCGGCGAGCGCCCTGCTGACCAGCCGCCGCCGCCCGATCGTGCTGCTGCCGCGGCTAGCCGGAGCCGGCCTCGCGCCGCAGGTGGCCCCGGGCAACCGGTACCTCGGCGTCATGCTCCCCTACACGCCGATGCATCACCTGCTGCTGCGATCCGCCGGCCGCCCGATGGTCCTGACCAGCGGCAACGTATCGGACGAGCCGATCGTCTACGCCGACGACGAGGCCGCGGCGCGGCTGGGCGGCATCGCCGACGCGTTCCTCAGCCACGACCGGGCGATCCACATCAGGACCGACGACTCGGTCGTCCGCCCGTTCCGTGGCAGGCAGTCGCTGATCAGGCGGGCCCGCGGGTACGCACCTGAGCCGCTGCGCGTGCGGACCAGGTTCGCCAGGCCGGTCCTGGCCTGCGGCGCGGAGCTGAAAAGCACGTTCTGCCTGGCCGCGCGGGGCCGCGCGTTCGTCTCCCAGCACATCGGGGACCTGGAGAACGCCGAGACGCTGCGCTCGT
The DNA here is from genome assembly GCA_035532775.1 of Streptosporangiaceae bacterium. Lineage (GTDB taxonomy): Bacteria > Actinomycetota > Actinomycetes > Streptosporangiales > Streptosporangiaceae > Chersky-822. The sequence goes on along the minus strand of DATKQH010000075.1, from coordinate 3,448 downwards.
TCACCGAGGGGATCGAGCACTTCAGCCGCCTGTTCGACATCGCTCCCGCGGTGATCGCGCACGACCTGCATCCGGACTACCTGTCGACCACGTACGCGCAGGACCGGGCCGAGGCCGACGAGCTCGACCTGGTCGGCGTGCAGCACCACCACGCGCACATCGTGTCCTGCCTGGCCGACAACGGCGCGGACGGCGGCGGGCCAGACGGCACGGGCCCGCAGGTGATCGGGGTGGCCTTCGACGGCACCGGCTACGGGACCGACGGCACGATCTGGGGCGGCGAGTTCCTGATCGCCGGGCTGGCCGGCTTCGAGCGGGCCGGCCACCTGGCCCCGGTTCCGATGCCGGGCGGCGCCGCCGCGATCAGGCAGCCGTGGCGGATGGCCGCCGCCTACCTCGACGCGGCCTATCCGGACCGGCCGGACGGACCGCCCGGGCCGCTCGCGGTCCGGCGGCGTAACGAGCGGCAGTGGGCCAGCGTCCTGGCCATGGCCCGCCGTGGCATCAACTCGCCCGCCACCTCCAGCGCCGGACGCCTGTTCGACGCCGTGGCGGCGGTACTCGGCGTCAGGGACAGCGTCAGTTACGAGGGCCAGGCCGCCGCCGAGCTCGAGCAGCTAGCCGATCCGGCCGAGGACCGGGCGTACCAGGCCAGGATCGATTCCGGCGACGTGCTCCAGGTGGCCGGAACCGACCTGGTCCGATCCGCCGCCGACGACCTCGCGGCCGGCGTCGACCGCGGCGTGATCGCCGCCAGATTTCATAACGGGCTCGCCGGGGTGATCGCCGATTGCTGCCTGATGTTGCGGGAGCGGACGGGACTGACCACCGTGGCGCTGTCGGGCGGGGTGTTCCAGAACTTCCTGCTGCTGAACACCGTTACCGGGCGGCTCGAATCGCACGGCTTCGCCGTCTTGAGCCATTCGCGGGTGCCGTGCAATGACGGCGGGATCAGCCTGGGCCAGGCAGTGATAGCCGCAGCCAGTCGTACCACTGATTCATCCCCTCACCGCTGACCGCGGAGAGTTGCATCAGCCGGGCGGCCGGGCTGATCCGGGCCATGTCGGCGGCGTAGCGTTCCAGGTCGAAGTCCACGTAGGGCAGCAGGTCGGTCTTGCTGACCACGACGAGGTCGGCCTGCCGGAACATGACCGGGTACTTCATCGGCTTGTCCGCCCCCTCGGTTACCGAGGCCAGCACCACCCGGCTGGCCTCGCCCAGGTCGAACAGCGCGGGGCAGACCAGGTTCCCGACGTTCTCGATGATCACGATGGACCCGCGCGCCGGGTCGATCGCCGTCAGAGCGCGCGCCACCATCTCGGCGTCCAGATGGCAGCCAGCCCCGGTGTTGATCTGCACCACGCGGATGCCGGCCGCCCGGATCCGGCCGGCGTCGAGCGTGGTCTCCTGGTCGCCTTCGATCACGGCGATGCTGAGCCGGTCCGCCAGGTCCTTCCCGGTGTGCTCGAGCAGCGTGGTCTTGCCGGCCCCCGGCGAGCTCATCAGGTTCAGCATGAAGACGCCGCACTCGGCCAGCCAGTCTCGGTTCCGCTGGGCGATGTCGTCGTTCTTCGCGAGCACCTTGCGCTGGAGCGTGATCGTCCGGGAGTCGGCAGGCGCGATCAGCTGCCCGTGGCTGCGCTCGTGCCCGTTGTCGTGCTCGTGCCCGTGCCCGTGCCCGTGGCCGTGATCGTCCAGATGGATGACCGCGCCGTCCCCCGCACAGCCGCAGGTCGCGCACATTTCAGGCCACCTGGACCGAGAGGATCCGCAGGTCGTTGCCGGCCAGCACGGCGACGTCGGCGCTGCCGCACGGGCACACCACGATCGGCCAGTCAGGGGCGAACTCGGCGCCGCAGTCACGGCACCGGCACCTCGCGGCGGGCTCCTCGATTTCCAGGGCCGCGCCCTCCAGGTTGGTGCCCTCGGTAACCAGGTCGAAGCAGAACCGCACCGAATCAGCGACTACGCCCGTCAGCGCGCCGATCTCCAGCCGCACGGCGGTCACCCGGCCGCCAGGCACACGTTCAGTCACCGTCGCCACCACCGCCTCGGTGATCCCCAGCTCGTGCATGATTCAGCAGATCCGCGGCAGTGGATCTCCGACCAGCAGGTCCACGATCCTGGTGCCGCCGAACGCGGTCTTGAGCTGGACGATGCCGGCTGGCTCGGCCACGACGTGCCCGATCACCGCCGCCTGCGCGCCGGCCGGATGCGCGCGCAGCGCGGCCAGCGCCGCGCCGGCCTCCGACCCGTCGACGACCACGACCATCCGGCCCTCGCACGCCACGTACATGGGATCGATGCCCAGCAGCTCGGCGGCACCGCGTACCACATCCCGCACCGGGATCGCGTCCTCGCTGACCACCACTCCCGCGTCGGCGGCCCTGGCGATCTCGTTGAGAATCGTCGCGACGCCGCCCCGGGTCGCGTCGCGCAGGGCCCGCACCCCGGGCGTGCCGGCCAGCAGCGCGGCGACCAGGCCGTTCAGCGGCGCGGTGTCCGACTCCAGGTCGGCCTCGATATCCAGTTCCCCCCTGGCCAGCATGATCGTGACCCCGTGGTCGCCGATCGGCCCGGACACCAGGATGGCATCCCCGGGGCGAGCGTTCGCGACGCCGATGTTCACGTCCGGCTCGACCAGCCCGACGCCCGCGGTGTTGATATAGCAGCCGTCGGCCTTGCCCCTCTCGACCACCTTGGTATCACCGGTGACGATCTGCACGTCAGCGACCAGGGCCGCCTCGCGCATCGACGCCGTGATCGTATTCAGGTGCTCGACGGGGAAGCCCTCCTCGAGGATGAAGCCGGCGGAGAGGTAGTGCGGGACGGCGCCCGCCATCGCCAGGTCGTTCACCGTGCCGTTGACCGCGAGATCGCCGATGTTGCCGCCGGGGAAGAACAGCGGCGAGACGACGTAGGAGTCGGTGGTCAGCGCCACCCGCGCTCCGCCGATCTCCAGCCTGGCCGCGTCCTCGAGCGGCTCGAGCAGCGGGTTGCGGAACGCGTCGAGGAAGATCGCCTCGATCAGGGACTGGGTGGCCTTGCCGCCGGCCCCGTGCGACATCGTGATCCGGTCTTCCCTGACCCGCGGGCGGGCCCGCCTGACCCGGTCGATCCGCTCGAGCACCAGTTCCTCGCGCACCGTGCCGGGCAGCGGCTGGGGAGAGCCGCTCCGGCCGGCCGCCGTCTGCTGCTCGTGTTCGGAAAGGGCCCGGTCTATCCAGCCGGCCGTCATGTCCTGCTCGCCTCCGTGACCCTGGTGCGAGTCAGCCGGCCGTAGTTGTAGTAGGCCGCGCACGCGCCCTCTGGCGACACCATGCAGGTGCCGATCGGCGTCTCCGGCGTGCACGCGGTGCCGAAGACCTTGCACTCCCACGGCTTGAGCACGCCCTTCAGCACCTCGCCGCACTGGCACGCCTTCGGGTCGGCGACCCGGACGCCTGGC
>DATKQH010000074.1:0-7366 GCA_035532775.1 Streptosporangiaceae bacterium | reverse complement strand
CGCGCGGCCGATCCGCTGCAGGTAGGAGGCGACCGACCGGGGCAGGGACGCCAGCATTACGGCGGACAGGTCGCCGATGTCGATGCCCATTTCCAGGGTGGGCGTCGCGACCAGGACGTTCGGCGCGCCCGGCTTGTCCTGGCCGCTCCGGAACTCGGCCTCGTAGGTCAGGCGCTCCTTATCCTCAAGCAGGCTCGTATGCTCCCGCGCGACGATGCGCCGCATGTCCCGGGACGCATAAAGGTTGCGATAGTAGTTGTCCGCACGGGGTTCTCGTCGCAGCGTGCCAGGGCACCTCGCGAGCAGGCACGGGGCTCCGTCAAGCTGGTCAATGACCGCAGGCGTACCAGGCTGCCGGGCGTGGCAGACCGGGCAGGTCAGCAGGGTGCGGCCGGCACTCATGTCCTCCAGCGACGCCGGTGCCACGATGACGGTGCTGGCGCGGATCGCGTAGACCGTCCCCTTGCTGCCGGTCGTATGGGTCCGCAGCACGTCGGCGCGCGCGAGCCGGTCGAGAAGCTGCCGTGCGAGCCGGGCGCCGTGGCCGCTGGTGACTCCCAGACACCGGGCGGTCCACCGCGCATACCAGGACTGCGCGGACGTGACCGAATCGAGCAGCGGGTCCCTGATGTGGATGCCAGGCCCGATCCGCGGAAAAGCCGGGGCCGGCCGGCCCTTCGGGAAAGCCGGCATGCCCTGCCCCCGCGGCCGGCCGCCCCAGATGCGGTAGCGGCTGCCATCTTCCTCGATGAACTTGCCGAACCACTCGTGGTCGATCGAGCCCTGAACACGCATCCGCTCCAGTACGCCGCGGACCCATGCGGCCAGACGCTGGTCTGGCGTTGCCGCGAGCTCGCCGTCGAGGCTCTCCTGCCCCTCCGTCGCCGAGATCGCCGCCCGGGCGATCCCGGCCAGGGCCGATGACTCCCCCGCGTCCACCTCCGCGACGACGCTGCCGGTCTGCTCCAGCGTGCGGCCAACCGCCGACTGCAGGCCGAACTCCATGACAGCGTCGAAGAGGAGCCGCCGCCGGACCCGGCCCCGAACCCGGTTGGGTACCTCCTGGGCGGTCTTGCGCTGCCAGAACGGCGCGAACTCCTCGCGCTCAGCGAAGCCGGGCGGGATCAGCCGGTACCGCCGGAACGGATCGTCACCGGCGTCGGCGATGGCCTGGTCCACGAGCGCGTCCAGCGTCATGGCGCGCTCGCCGACCGCGTGGCGCAGGACCGAGCGCAGAGTGAGGACATGGGAGCGGCTCTCGACGAACGCGGCCCGGTGCGCCGCGTCCTGGACGCTGTCGGTGAAGACCAGCGCCTTCTTCTCGCGCGCATCCAGATTCTCGTCGCCGAACAGCGTCGACAAGGTCACCGACAGCAGCGTGGCAATCGCGCTGCCAAGGAACCGGATCCCGTCCTTACGCTGGCAGGACGGGCAGGTGTCATCACGCGCGTCATCGTCGGCATCCGGCCCGGTCTGAGTCAGCACGGGCAGGATCAGGCCATCCAGGTAATCAGGATCATCCTCAGCCGGAGCCTCGGCGAGCAGCACTCGCTGCCGGACCGAGAACCAGCGCAGCCCCTCGACCGAGCTGTCAGAGCCAGGCCGCGACCCTGCAGTCGCGGCATGATCAGCCTCGGCATGGGCATAGATCAGCGCCCGGAATCGCCCCTCCCGGGACGCGTGATTGCGGCGGATCCCGGTGTCCTCGGTGTCCAGGTTCGAGCCCACCGGCGCGAGGCCGACGCCCCAGCCTGAGCGGCCGCAGTGCCGGCAGTACAGGGCCGGGAAGGCATGCGGCACCGCGCCGGAATCGCCGGGTCCCGCGTCGGCGAGCGCACCGTCATCGCTCCAAAGGTAGCGCACAGCCGAACTGGCGACCCGGTCAATCCGGGAAAGCTCCCGGACCCATAGATGCAGGTCCACGCCTGGCGCCTGGCGCCCGGCGCAAGCGCGGATGTGGCTGAGCGCTGCCACGAGGTGCACCAGGAACGTGACGCGCTCGTCCTCGCCAGCCGGAAGCGGGCCCGGGGCCTGCTCGGGAAATAGTTGCTCCGCGAGCGCTGCCAGGTGCGTTGCGTGCTCGGCCGCCTCGATCAGCTCCTGCGCGAGCGGGTGCGCGCAGATCAGCGGAAGCAGGGCTTGCGGGTCGCCGCCAATGGCCGCGGCCAGTGCGTCGCGGTTTGTGTCATAGAGGCCGCCGAAAACGGCCAGCGCCCGGGCACGCGGGTCCGCGTACGGCCCGAGCCCAGCGACTACGTCGTTCACGCTCGCCAGGTCAGCCCTAGCGAGCCGCCGGGGCGACAGTCCGAGCGCGGCGACGTGGTCGGCGGCACCGGCGGACCATTCGGCTAGGCTGAGCCGGGATTCGGTGACGACGCTAGAGGAATCGAATTCGTCGCCGAAAACGGTGCGCGCGAACTCGGTCATCGCCGCCGGATCGCCCTTGTCGCCGAGCGTCGCCGATGTCGCGACCGGAGTGACACGGCCCAGCGGCCGGGCACGCTCGGCGTCGGTGAGCGCACCTTCTGGCAGGTAGCTCTTCAGGACCAGGCCGAGGCGGCGCAGCAGGATCGCGACATCGGTCCCCTGAGCACCGTCGTAGGTATGGAACTCATCCAGTACCACGTATTGCAGGCTCGCAGCGCTCTGCTGCCAGATCGGGTGATCGGTGCTGCGCAGCAGCAGCAGGTCCAGCATCTTGTAATTTGTCAGCAAGATGTCCGGCGCCTCGCTGCGAATGATCGCGCGATCGGTGATCAGACCGTCCGCCGTCACCATCGTCCGCCGCGGGCCATCCTGACCGGTGTAGATCGCTGCGGTGATCCCCGCGAGCTCCGGGCGGCTGGTCAGCAGTTTGCTGAGCCGCGCTGCCTGATCGTTCGCGAGGGCGTTCATCGGGTACAAGATGAGCGCCTTCGTCCCGCGAACGCCGTCCCGGCGGGCGCGCAGCACGTGGTCCAGGATCGGGTAGAGGAACGCCTCGGTCTTGCCGGATCCGGTGCCGGTCGTCACCAAGGTCGGCAGCGGCCTGGGCTTGTCCGGTCCCAGGTCCGCGCTGCTCAGCCGGGCGAACGCCTGCGCTTGGTGACTGTATGGCGTGATGCCGATGTCCCAGCCCAGGATCTGCTGCCAGCCATCCTCCGCGGGCCGGAACGGCAGCCGCAGCCGGAGATACGGCCCTTTGAAGATGCCGTTCGCGCGGTCGCTGAGAAAGTCCGCGAGCGCGAGTTGCGCGTCCGGATCAGCGAGCGCGAACGTCGTGGTCAGGTAGTCCAGCAGGCCGTCGCGGATCTCACCTGCCTGGATGGTCGGCAGCAGCTCAGCCACGGGCGGCCAGCCGTCGCTCGAACTCCGAGTATGCCTCGCGCATGTCGGCCTCCCGGTCGAGCAGCGTGAATGGCAGTTCGTAGGTGTAGGTGTTGTCGGCCTGGTTCGTGGCCGTCCGCTCCTCGGTGCTCAGCCGGTCGCCCTTCGACCGCCACATGGTCAGGATCGAGTTGGGCACGAGCCGCCCGTTGGCGTCGTAGACGTACTCGCGATGGTCGTAGCCGTAGAGTACGGCGAACTGGGTCCGGTAGATCGTGCAGAGCTGATCCGCAGTGACGCCCAGCATCAGGGCGACCAGTGCATCGATCTCTACCAGAGCCTGCCGCCGATCCTCCGCTATCCGCATTGGTGTGCGCGCGGTCCACTTCTCTGCGACCGCACCCAGGGCGGGGCGGTTGGCACGTTCCCGCCCGCTTGCCCATCGGTCAGCGGCGAACCCGTCCTGGTAGACGTCGCGCCAGAGGCTCGCGTAGGCATCAGTGACGCAGTTAAGGCGCAAGGTTCGAGTGACAAGCGCTGCTTGGAGCGGATGGCCAAGCACCGTCGGCAGGCGATTGATTGGTACAAGAGTAATGTCACCTTTCGGCGCAGCACGTATTGCGAAATCGGAAAGTAGTGAAACAAGAAATCCGCATGTAACGCAAAGAGATTCGATCTGCCCTCTGGATAGCCCTACGGAGTAGACGGGGTTCGGGTGAGCCGCACCCGGTGGGATCAGCGCTGGGATGAGGGTCCGCTGGCCCGTGTTCGCGGCCATCCTCCGCCACGCGATCCTGTAGTAGGCCCGGACCGGTCCGGAGTCCCACTGGCCGTAATCCGCGTCGTACCGGGTGCGGTTCCCGGCTGGCTTGTACGCAGTTACCGGAATAGCATCTGCTGCCAGGGCTTCGAAGTCCGTGTCTGACCAGTCCTGGTTGTGCTTCATCGTCGGGTTAACCGACTTGTACATCGGGGTGGCCACGAAGAGATGCGGACCCTGCAGTATCACGTCATCCCAGGATGCGGGAGCCCCCCAGCGAAGCTCGAAGTAGCCATTCTTGCGGTCGGCGGTTTCGTGCCAGCCTGCTGAGAACTCCAGGCCGAGTGCGCCCGCACGTGGTTGGCGGGAGAGGGTCGCCAGCACGTCGGCGGCGGCCGTGTTTACCGTGTAGACCATACGGCTCTGCCGGACCGGAATGGAGCCGTCTTCCATGATGGCGTGCCAGGCTCGAAGTGTCTCGTCAGTAACACGGAGGATGCGTTCGCGATGTGGGCGCAGATCCCAGTGCCGGTCCGCGTCCTTGAAGCCTGGTTCTTCGCCTGACCCATCATGCCTGAGGGACCGCTCGACGGTGTCGGGATGATACAGCGAGGACGCCATGAGAAATTCAACGGTGTCCGACGGGCGCCCATATACATGGATGCCATATCTCTTGTGGTCTTCGATCTCGTAGAGCAGAAGTTCGTTGATGAACTGCCAGTGCCTACGAAGCCGCCGGTACGTGTGCTCACGGAGCAGGCCAGCTTTCTCGGCGGTGAAGTGTGCCTCGGGATGGACGAGGGCGACAACGCCGAAGTGTGACGAGTGCCGCCAGGCCTGTTCTATGAAACAGAGGTATAGATTGGTCTGCAGCCCTGCCAGCAGCAGGTAAGCCTGCACTGAGCCCAGGTATTCCGCTGTCACGACTACGTCTGTCGTCCCGTCAATGACGAGATTGCGGATGCCCGGGAGATTGAGCGTCTGGGCGCGTTTCGCCTTGCGGTCGGCCTCACTCGGCTTATTGGCCAACTGCCACCAAGGGTCACCTTCGGCCATCAAGGCGTCTGTGCCTGTACGAGGACGTACCCAGGGCGGATTGCCGATCTGGAAGTCGAAACCACCGCGTGCGAAGACGGTGGCGAAGTCGAGTTCCCAGTGGAAGAACCCCTGCTGGCCAGCGACCTTCTCGCAGATGCCGAGCCAGGGATGGTCTTCGATGATCTGCTTGGTCGGCCGAGTGGCGGCGAAAGTGAGGTTGAGTTGCTCGGCTGAGGTCAGGTCATTCCAGTCGGCTGTCGAAGCGAGGTCCGCGATGCGGCCCTTGGACCGGCGTGCCTCGGGATCCCGGCCGAGCAACAGCTGACAGGCGGCGATCCACTCGTCCAGGCTCGGAGGCATGGCGTTCCCGGTATCGGTCAGCGGCCAGAACCAGAGGGCGGCCCAGGCATCCATGACCCGGCGCAATCGCTGGTAGGCGCCGTTCGGGTCGCTGAGGGTAGCTTCGATCTGCTCGCGGCTGACGGCGGGTACGTGGTCGGGTGCATCCTGGCCCCATAGGGGGATATTGCGCCGCGCTTCCTGCTCGGCGATCTGGAGCCGGCGGAGCGTCAGCTGCCAGAGGGACTCGACCCGGTGGGCAAGTTCGACCAGGGAGTCGACCTGCTTGCGGCTCGGCTTGTTGGTGACCGACTTACGCCACTCACGAAGTCGTGCGGCTGCTTCGGGAGCGAGTTCCCGGGCTTCCTTCGCTTCGACGGCGGAGCCCCAGCCGGCGGCGGGGAGCAGGAAGTGGTGGATCCGGCCATCGGTCTGCCGGGCAGTTACCCCGTCTGCCAGATCGTCGGCCAGGCCCGCTATCGACACGTCGGCGGGCGTCGCCTTGAGCCATGACTTGTCATTGACCTGCGCTCGCGCGTAGACGGCCCGGCGGGCGCCGATCAGGGAGTTTCCGCGCCGCAAGTGCAGGCCGAACCAGGGTGCCTGGAGTCCGGAGACCATGGTGTCGAGCCAGAGTGAGATCTCGGCCAGCTCGATCGCGGTGGCGTTCAGGTCGACGCCGTAAACTTGGTGTAGCGCGATGTATGCCTTGACTCTTTGCAGCTCGGCAGGATAGGCATCTGGGTCGATCCGGGTGCCGAGTTCTGTTTGGCGGCGGCGCAGGTACTGCTCGGCGAGCTGGCGGACCGCCTCGATGGCGAACGCGCCGGAGCCAAGTGCGGGTTCGCAGATAGTCAGGCTGAGGATCTCCTGCGCCGTCGTGACAGTCCCGTCCTGGTCGAGCAGCTCCGCGAGTGCCTGGCTGACGGTGAATCGGGTCAGGACTTCCGGTGTGTAGTAGGACGCGGACTGCTGCCGCTCGCGGCCGGCCAGCCGGAAGACAAAGGTGCCGCGCTGGTGCAGGACTGCTTTCTGCTCGCCGGTCGCCTCGTCTTCGGCGCGGACGAAGTCCGTCTCCGCGATGCCTACGGCGCGTTCCACGGGAACGACCCAAGAGCCATCGGATGGGTCGCCTCCTGGCGCGACCTCGTAGAGGTCGGCCTCGGCGAAGAAGCCCGTGTAGGACATCAGGCCCTCGTAGACCGCGCCGAGCTGGTTGATGCCGAGCTCGGCGTAGGAGATGAAACCCCGGTCCCGTCCGCGCGACTCCTTGCTCAGCAGGAGGTGCCGGAGCACCTGCTGCAAGGCCGCATTGCTGAGCCCGACCGCGTCGATCAGGCTGGTGGCGGCCGGGAGGAAGAGATCGGCCCGCAAGCTCTGGAAGACCAATCCGGGCTGCGAGCCATCCGGCCCCTGCTCAGCCGGGTTATGGCCCTGGTCGACGAGGCGGAAGAGCAGAGCCAGCGAGTCGTGAAGATGCGTGCCGGAAGCGGCGCTGGGGCTGACCAGTTCGACGAGCGTGAGCTCCCGCAGCCGGTCAAGGCCGTAGCCCTGCTCATACTCGCCGGTCCCGATCGGAAGAACCTCAAGTTCTGGTGAGGCTTCGGCGTAGAGCAGGAACAAGATCCGGTAGAGGTACCGCAGCGCCTGGCGGGCTAGCGGCTGGGCCTGCGATTGCGGCAGCGGCTCCAGACCGAGCTGGGCCTGTCGCCGGACGACGTCGTTGGCGATGATCTCGATCGACAGCCGGACGCCTTCGCGGAGATCCTTTGAGACTCCGACGGTGTGCTTGACCGACTCGTCTAGTACCTGCTGCCACCAGATGCTGCCGTCGGCGTCCGGTGCAAGCGACTCGGCTCCGGCGCAAGCGAGCGCCCGGTCGATCTCGCCGCCGCGCTTGGCGTCGTTGCGCTCGCACACGAG
>DATKQH010000073.1:0-10735 GCA_035532775.1 Streptosporangiaceae bacterium | reverse complement strand
TTGCGGTTCTCGACTACGGGACGGTCGTGGCCGCCGGCCCGCCCTCCGTCATCAGGGACGATCCGAGGGTGCTTGACGCCTATCTCGGGACTGCGGAGGACGACGATGAACCGGCCGCGTGATGGCATCTCGGTGACCAAGACCGCAGCCGATGCCGCCGCCCCCGCGCTGGTCGTCGACGGCCTGACCGCTGGCTACGGCGGCGGCGACGTGCTGCATGACGTCAGCCTGACTGTCGCCGAGGGCGGGATCACCTGCGTGGTCGGGCCGAACGGCTGCGGCAAGTCCACCTTGCTCGCCACGATCAGCGGCCTGCTCAAGCCGCGGCTGGGCAGCATCACCTTCCGCGGTGAGCGGCTGACCGGCAAGAGCCCGCGGCAGGTCTTGCGGGCCGGGATCGTGCACGTCCCGCAGAACCACAGCCTGTTCCGGGAGATGACCGTCGGCGAGAACATCGAGCTGGGCGGGTATCTGCTCGCTGACCGCCGCCTCGTCGCCCGCCGCCGGGCCGAGGTGGAGGAGATGTTCCCGGTCGTCGCGCAATGGGCGGATCAGAAGGCAGGCAGCCTGTCCGGCGGCCAGCAGCGGCTGGTGGAATTCGCCCGGTGCCTGATGCTCGACCCGGCGCTGGTCATCCTCGACGAGCCGTCGGTCGGCCTGGCGCCCAAGGTGCTGAAGACCGTCTTCGACGCGGTCCGGCTGATGAACTCGGCCGGCAAGACCATCCTGCTCGTGGAGCAGAACGCGCGGGCCGGCCTGCGGCTGTCAAGCCACGGCATCGTCATGGAGACCGGGCGGGTCCGGCTGGCCGGTACCGGCCGGGAGGTGCTCGAGCACCCGGAGATCGGCGCGCTCTACCTGGGCGGCGCCGCAGTGGCCAGCAAGGTAACGGTCACCGGCGACGCCAGCGGGCCGGGCGGCGCGGACGCCGCGGCCGCCCCGGAGACCGAGCGTTGATCGTCGACTGTCACTGCCACATCGTCGCGGCCGAGATGACCACGGCCGCGGTGCCCGAGCGCTGGCGGCCGACCCTGCGCCGCGACGAGGACGGCCGGACGGCAGTCGGTCTGGCCGGCAAGGTGATCCGCTCGATTGTCGGCGAGTTCACCGACGTCGGAGAGATGCTCAGCCAGGCCGCCGCGCAGAGCGTCGACCATCTGCTGCTGTCCCCGTGGATCATGCTCGTGCCGGTCGATGCGGAGATCGGCGCGGCCCGCCACGTCTGCCAGGTGCAGAACGAGGCGCTGTCCGCCCTGGCAGCGGCCAGGCCGGCCCAGATCAGCGCGCTCGGCGCCGTGCCGCTGCAGGACCCGGTCGCCGCCGCCGACTGCCTGCGCGAGCTGATGCGGCTCCCGGGAATGCGCGGAGCCGAGATTCCGGCCAGCGTGGCAGGCAGCTACCTGGGCGAGGACAGGTTCGAGCCGTTCTGGGCAGCCGCGCAGGAGACCGGCGCGCTGATCTTCGTACACCCGACCACGACCGGATTCGGCCTGCCGGCCCTGAGCCCGTACTACCTGTGGAACTCGGTCGGCAACCCGCTGGAAACCACGGTGACCGCCGCTCACCTCGCGGCGGCCGGGGTGCTCGAGCGACACGACAGCCTGAGGATCCTGCTCGCCCACGGCGGCGGCGGCCTGCACGCGGTCCGGGGCAGGCTCCGGCGGGCGTTCGCGGTCCGGCCGGAAACCAGGGCAGCCTCGGCCGACGGGCCCGATGCCAGCCTGCGCCGCTTCTACTACGATTCCCTCACCCACGACCGGGCACTGCTCGCCGACCTGATCGCGTTCGCCGGGGCGGACCGGGTGCTGCTCGGCTCGGACCGGCCGTTCGACATGGGCAGCGATCACCCGGTGGACGAGATCCGCGCCCTCGGCCAGCCGGACGCCGAGGATCTCATCCTGAGCGGCAACGCCAGGCACCTGCTCGGAATCGAGGCAGTACACCGATGAGCGAGACCTTCGATGTCGTCGTCGCCGGCGCCGGGCACAACAGCCTGGTCGCCGCGGCCTACCTGGCGAAGGCCGGCCTGTCCTGCCTGGTGCTCGAGGCCCGCCAGGACATCGGCGGGGACACCAGCTCGGAGGAGCTCACGCTGCCCGGCTTCCTGCACGACTCGTGCTCGACCGCGCACAACCTGATCCAGGCCAGCCCGATTCTGCGAGACGACGAGCTTGGCCTGGCCGCGCACGGCCTGGAGTACCTCCATCCCGACCCCGTCGTGCACCTGCCGTTCCCGGACGGGTCGTCCCTGACCATGTGGCGGGACGAGGAGCGGACTTGCGCCGAGTTCGCCAAGTTCTCGGCCCGCGACGCCGACGCCTACCGGCGGATGATGGCCGGCTACCGGCGGATCGCTCCCGACCTCGGCCGCGCCAGGTACACCCCGCTCGGGTTCGGGGAGACATCGGGCGCCGCGCTGGCCCGGCAGAGCGACGGCTCGCGCTGGCGGCGCAGGAACGCGATGTCCGCCTGGGAGGTCATCGCCGGCGAGTTCACCGATCCGCACACCAGGGCGTTCATGCTGTGGATGTCCTTCATGACCATGCAGCCGCCGGAGCGCCCCGGTACCGGCCTGCTCGCCTACTCGCTGGCCCATGGCAGGCAGCAGCACAGCTGGACGCTGCCGCGCGGCGGCTCGGCGGCGCTCCCGCGCGCGCTGGCCAGCGTGATCACCAGCCACGGCGGGGTGGTCCTGACGGGCGCGAGGGTCAGCGGACTGGTCCTGCAAGGCGGCCGGTGCGCCGGTGTCGAGACCGAGTCGGGTGAGCGTTTTCTGGCCCGCGAGGCGGTGCTGTCCACCATTCACGTCAAGCACCTGGTCGAGATGGCGCCCGCCGCGGCCTGGGGCGAGGACTTCATCGACGGCGTGGCCACCTGGCAGCCAGGCATCTCGATGTTCGTCAGCCACTACGCGACCACGGTGCCGCCCGAATTCCCCGCCGACGGCGGTGTGAGGGTGATCAGGTCGGTCGCCTCCGGCACGCCGCAGTCGGCGGACCGGATGCTGCGGCTGGCCACCGACTTCAGGGCAGGCCGGATCGCCACGGACAACCCCGTCCTGCTCGTGCTCTGCCCGACGGTGGCCGATCCGTCGCGGGCGCCCGACGGCATGCACACTCTCAAGGTGGTCGGATTCCAGCCTTACGAGCTCCCGGGCGGACCCGGGCGATGGGACGGAGAGAAGGCTGGCGTATCGGCGGCTAACCTCGCCGAGCTGCGCACGTACGCGCCGAACCTGACCGACGAGGTGATCCTGGCGTCGGCCGTGAAGAGCCCGCTCGATCTGGAGCGGATGAACGAGCACAACTGGCACGGCTCCTGCCACGGCGGTGACGCCGGCCCGGCGCAGTCGGGTGACATGCGCCCGGTACCGGGCTGGGCCAGCCACCGGATGCCCGTCCCCGGCCTGTACCAGACCGGGGCGACGACGCACCCAGGCGGCTCGGTCTCCGGGGCGCCGGGCCGCAACGCCGCCACGGTCATACTGGCAGACGTAGGCAGATCGATGGCTCAATCGGTAACTCAGGGGTGAGGTAGCGGCTATGGCGATACGTACCTTCGGCACCAGCGCGGTCGACTGGGAGCAGCGGGTTGACTTCGAGCGGCTGCGCACGGAGCGGCTGGCCCGGCTGAAGGCCAAGCTCGAGGCGTCCGAGCTGGGCGCGCTGCTGAGCTTCGACATGGCCAACACCAGGTACATGGCGGCGACCCATATCGGTACCTGGGCGATGGACAAGCTGATCAGGTTCGCGCTGCTGCCGCGCGGGGGTGAGCCCATCACCTGGGATTTCGGCTCGGCGGCCCGGCACCACCAGATGTACAACCCGTGGCTGGACCACTCCGGCGGCGAGCCGACGATGGAGGGCGCGGCGCGGACCGGCGCCCGGGCGGGCATCTCCACGCTGCGGGGCGCGTTCCACCCGGACGCGGGGATCGCGCAGGAGCTGGCCAGGAAGGTGGCGGCGGAACTGCGCGAGCGCGGCCTGGCCGGGGCGCCGGTCGGGATCGACGTCGCCGAGATGCCGGTCCTGGCCGCGCTGAAAGCCGAGGGGATCGAGACCGTCGACGGCCAGCAGGTTTTCCTCGAGGCACGGCGCACCAAGACGAAGGACGAGATTACCCTGCTCGCCCAGGCCTGCGCGATGGTCGATGCCGCCTACGACGAGCTGTACGCGTTCCTGCGGCCCGGGGTGCGGGAGAACGAGTGCGTCGGGCTGGTCGCCAAGGTCCTGTACGACCTGGGCAGCGAGTACGTGGAGGGGGTCAACGCGATCTCCGGGGAGCGGTGCTCGCCGCACCCGCACGTGTTCAGCGACCGGATCCTGCGGCCGGGAGATCCGGCGTTCTTCGACATCCTGCACAGCTTCAACGGCTACCGGACCTGCTATTACCGCACGCTCGCGGTCGGCAGCGCGTCCCGGGCGCAGCGCGACGCCTACACGCGGTGCCGCGAGTACATGGACGCCTCGATCGCCATGGTCCGCCCCGGCGCCACCACCGCCGACATCGTGTCGCTGTGGCCGCGGGCAACCGAGTTCGGCTTTCCGGACGAGACGGCCGCTTTCGCGCTGCAGTACGGTCACGGCGTGGGCCTGTCGATCTGGGAGAAGCCGATCTTCAGCCGCCTGGTCTCCCTGGACCATCCCGAGCCGCTCGAGGAGGGCATGGTGTTCGCGCTCGAGACCTACTGGCCGGCCTCCGACGGCTGGTCAGCCGCCCGGATCGAGGAGGAAGTCGTCGTGACCGCCGACGGCTGCGAGGTGATCACCAAGTTTCCCGCCGAGGAACTCCTGGTCGCCGGCCGCAAGTACTGGACCGTCGGCGGCGCGCTCGACACGCTCCGCGAGAGCCAGTCCCACCTGAACACCGCCGCCGGACGCGGCGAGACCAAGCCAGGGGAGGCGCGATGACAGCGGTTGCCGCGACGGACGACATCGGAGCCAGCGAGCTGCTCGCGCTGTACGAGCAGATGGCGGTGATCCGCCGGACCGAGAAGGCGGCCCACGACCTGTTCCTGGCCGGCCTGGTGAAGGGAACGACCCACCTCGCGGCCGGCCACGAGGCCGTCGCGGTCGGCGCGAGCTCGGCACTGCGCCCCGACGACTACGTCTTCGCCACCTACCGCGGCCATCACCACGCGATCGCGCGCGGCGCCACCCCGCAGGAGTGCCTCGCCGAGCTGATGAGCAAGGCGACCGGCCTGTGCAAGGCCAAGGGCGGGTCGATGCACCTGACCAAGGCATCGGCGGGAATGCTCGGCTCGTACGCGATCGTGGGCGCGCACCTGCCGCTCGCCGCTGGCGCCGCGTGGTCGGCCAAGCTCAGGGGCAGCGGGCAGGTCGCGGTGGCCTTCTTCGGCGACGGAGCGACCAATATCGGGGCGTTCCACGAGGCGCTGAACATCGCCGCGGTCTGGTCCCTGCCCGTGCTGTTCATCTGCGAGAACAACCTCTACATGGAGTACACGCCGATCGGGTCGGTGACCCCCGTCGCCAATCCGGCCGCCGACCGCGCCCCGGCGTACGCGATCCCCGCCGAGGTGATCGACGGCAACGACGTGGTGGTCGTGGCCGACGCCGTCTCCCGCGCGGCGGAGCACGCCAGGTCGGGACAGGGCCCGACGGTGATCGAGGCCCGTACCTACCGGCATTTCGGGCACAGCCGCACCGATCCGGCGACCTACCGGCCAGCCGAGGAAGTGCAGGAATGGCTGGAAAGGGACCCGCTCGACATCGCCAGGGCCAGGCTGGCCGCGCTGGGCGTTCCTGTCGAGGACGCCGTCCAGGCTGACGACCGCGCGGCGCAGGTAGTCGCCGCGGCGATCACCGCGGCCAGGGCCGCTCCCGCGCCTGATCCAGCAGAAGCACTCACCGACGTATGGGCAGACGGAGGCTCGCAATGGCGGACATGAGCGGCCGCGCGGCGGACCCGACGCGCGCGCTCGGGGAAACAGTCACCTACCGGGAAGCCGTGGCCGAGGGCATCGCGCGGGAGATGCGGCGCGACCCCGCCGTCGTCTGCCTCGGCGAGGACATCGGCAAGGCCGGGGGGGTGTTCAAGACCACGCAGGGACTCTTCGAGGAGTTCGGGCCCGGCCGGGTCTGGGACACGCCGATCTCCGAGCAGGCCATCCTCGGCCTGGCCATGGGCTCGGCGATGACCGGGATGCGGCCGGTCGCCGAGATCATGTTCTCCGACTTCTTCGCCGTGTGCTGGGATTACCTGGCCAACGAGATTCCGAAGATGCGGTACATGACCGGCGGGCAGGTCACTGTTCCGCTCGTGGTGCGGACCGCCAACGGGGGCGGGCTGGGCTTCGGCGCGCAGCACTCGCAGGCGGTGGAGAACTGGACGCTCGCCATCCCTGGCCTGAAGATCGTCGCCCCGTCCAACCCGGCCGACGTGGTCGGCCTGATGGCCTCGGCGGTGCGCAGCGAGGATCCGGTGGTCTTCTTCGAGCACAAGGGCCTGTTCGCCAGCAAGGGGCCGACCGCTCCTGACGGTCATGTGGTGCCGCTGGGCCAGGCCGCTATCGCCAGGGCCGGCACGGACATCACCATCGTCGCGCTGGCGGCGACGGTGCCGATGGCCCTGTCCGCCGCGGACCGCCTCGCGCAGGAGGGCGTCAGCGCGGAGGTCATCGACCTGCGCTGCCTGGTGCCGCTCGATATGGCCGCCGTGCTCGAGTCGGTAGGCCGGACCTCGCGGCTGCTGATCGTGGAGGAGAACCCGTACCAGGGCGGCTGGGGCGGCACGGTTGCCTCGATCGTCGCCGACGAGGGCTTCGAACTGCTCGACGCCCCGGTCAGGCGGATCGCCGCTGACTGCGTTCCGCTGCCCTTCGCCGATGCGCTCGAGCAGCAGGTGATCCCCACCGTGGAGAAAGTGGCCAGCGGCGTCCGGACGCTTATGGCGTACTGACCGTTTCGCCGGGAACGGCGCTGACGTGCCAGTTCGCGGTCGCGCAGCCGCTTGCCCGGCACAACGGAATGCCGTTACCGGCGAATGGCACAAGGGCTCCGAACCACAGATGTGATTCATTTCATAGAAGTTTTTCGGTGATTCCGCCTGCCTATGCCCAGATCTTCGGGCATCGTAGTGGTGCTAGAGCACCCCGCGTGCGTGGCGTGTTACGTAACGTAACCACCTGTCGCCCTGAACCTGCGACGAGCCCGCACGCAGCTGCCGAGCCAGGCAGTCGAGGGGTGGTGTTTGAGCACGCGAAATAGCGTGCCCGGCCGAAAGTTCACCTTGTCTCGCTTGAGATTGCTGAACCGCACCACCACCCGATTTACCATCGTTCTGAGCGCTCCGGCGTTCGCCGTGGCGGCCATTGCCGCCAGCGGCGGAATGTCGGCCAGCGTCGCTGCCCAGCCGCTCAGGCTGGCGCATACGGTCAGTGCCCCGCACACCGCGGGAACCGCGCCGGCGACCGAGGGCAGTTCTGCCGCTCTGCTCACTACCCGGGTGACCGCCGCCGCCGCGCGGCACCGGCTCGGGCGGAAGCGGGAGATCGCCTGGAAGATGATGTACAACCGGTTCCACTGGCGGCCGAAGTACCAGTTCAGGTACGTGAACTGGCTCTGGGATCGGGAGAGCAGCTGGAACGTCTACGCGACCAATCCGTACTCGGGTGCATACGGCATTCCGCAGGCAGTACCCGGCAGCAAGATGGCATCGGCGGGCCGGAACTGGCGGACCAGCGCGAGGACGCAGATCAGGTGGGGACTGCGCTACATCAGGTCACGCTACGGCAAGCCGAGCCGGGCCTGGGCGCACGAGCGCGCCTACGGCTGGTACTAGCGGCCGCCCGCGGTGGCCCGCCCAGCCGGGCGGGCCACCCGGGATGACAGCGCTCGGATAATAGCGACTGCGCGGCCGGGGCCGCCTGCCAGCCGTCGGGATCGACGCCGCCGGGGACCGGCGCGGCCGGGTCGTACGGGGTTCTGGTGTAGATGAACGAGCCGATGTCCAGCGCGTTCACCGAGCCGTCCGGCCCGATCCGGGTGGTCAGCGGCTCGCCGGCCTGGTAGCCGTCCAGGCCGAGCCACCCGCCGTCGGCGTCGCGCGTGAACCGCATCTCCCGCCCGTCCCCATCCTCCCGATGCAGCTCGAGCACGTCGCCGGACAGGCGGAGCGTGAACGGGACCGGTCCCCAGTACCAGCTGCCGAGCATCTCGAGCAGGTCCTCGCTGACCCGGGCTGGCGTCCACTCGGGCGGGCAGTACGGCTCGCCGTCGGCCAGGATGTCGAGCAGGTCCGAACCGAGCGACCGGCTGAAGCCGCTGGTGGAATTGCAGAGCACGATGGCCGTGTCGGCACCGGGAGCGTCGGTGATCTGAGCAACGGCGATGAAGCCGGGCATCGAGCCGGTATGCCCGTAGTACCGCACGCCGGCCACGTTCCAGAGCTGGAGCCCGAGCCCGTATCCCGTTGCCCACGGCTGGTCGCTCAGGTCGTTGATCACGATCGGCTCGCGCATCTCGGCCAGTGTCGTCGGCTCGAGCAGCGCCGGCGAGTCGCCGGCCAGGAACCTGGCGAAGGCGGCAAGGTCGGCCACGGTTGTCCAGAGCTGCCCGGCCGGCGCCATCGCACCCGCGTCGTGCTCCGGCTCGGCCAGCAGCGCGTCGGCGTACGGGTGAACCGCGTACCCGGTCGCATGCGGCCGCTGCGGCCGGGTGGTCGTCCGGCTCATGCCCAGGGGCCGCAGCAGCTCGCTCTCGATCACGTCGTACCACGGCCGGCCATGCTGGGCCGACAGCAGCGCTCCGAGCAGCGCGTAACCGACGTTCGAGTAATGGTGCCGCCGGCCGGGCCGGAACCGCGCCGCTTCCTCGCCGAGCGAGTGAGCTGACAGCTCGGCGAGCGAGGATCCCGGCGTCCGCTCCCACCACGGGCCGGCCGTCTCGGCCCGCAGGCCGGCCGAGTGCGAGAGCAGCTGGCCGATCGTCATCGACCCCGCCGACCCCGCGGCCCCGTCGTCGAGGTAGCCGGCGATCGGGTCGGACAGGCTCAGCTGTCCCGCGTCGCGCATCCGCATCACCGACGCGGCGACAAAGGTCTTGGTGATGGACCCGGCACGATACTGAGTGCTCGCGTCGGGAGCCTGGCCATCCACCAGCCCGCGCCCGCCGGTCCAGACAATCTCGCCATCACGGACGAGCCCGGCGGCGACCGAAGGAAGCCGCTGACCGGCCTGATCACGCGCAAGTCTGACATCGAGTAGGCGCCGTGTCCTGTCTTCGATCATGCTGCCTAAGGTTACCTGCGGCTTACCATTTGGTCAGGCGCCTTAATGATCGTGGACGCTCTTGCGCCGATATGACTGGTCAGGCTGGTCGGGCAAGCAACTAAGCTGCCGGTGCCGTACCCAGATCTAGTGAAGGGACCGGATTTTGCCGTTCGCTGTTCCCGATCCTGACGTGGTCTCGATCATCGACGCGCCCCCGACACCGCTGGCCTCGCCGTCCCCTGGCGAGGAGTTCCTGGTGCTGGTGCACTACCAGGCTCATCCGCCCATCGCGATGCTGGCCAGGCCGCGGCTCAGCCTGGCCGGCCTGCGGCTCGATCCGGGTCTGGGCGGCCGGCAGCGCACCAGGCGGTTCACCGGGCTGTCGGTGCTGCGGATCAGTGACGCTACCGAGCGGGTGCTCTGGATGCCGGAGGGCGCTCAGGTCAGCGTGCCGGTGTGGGCACCTGACGGCCGGCGGTTTGCCTTCACGGTCGACGAGGATGCCGGGATCGGCGTCTGGACCTGCGACGCCAGCACCAGCGACGATCCGGTCCAGGTTCCGGGGGGGCTCCGGGTCAAAGACGTGCTCGGGGCCGAGCCGCCCGGGCTGGGCGGCACGGTCAGGTGGTCGAGAGACGGCAGGTCGCTGTTCGTGCTCGGCGCCCCCGCTGCCGGCGGAGGTCCCGCTGCCGGCGGAGGTCCGGCTGCCGGCGGAGGTCCTGTGCCGGCTGCTGCTGACGGGCCGCCCGCGCCGATCGAGCCGCGAATCGAGGAAGTGGCGGGCAAGCGGTCACAGATGGCGACCTTCACCGATCTGCTGACGAGTGCGGCCGACGAGGACCAGTTCGAGTCGCTGGCGACCACCGTGCCGCTGCGGGTCGATCCGGTGACGGGCGCGACCGTGCAGCTAGGGCCAGAAGGCCTTTACCAGTACATCGCCGAGTCGCCCGATGGCCAGTACCTGCTGGTTTACCGGCTGCAGCGGCCATTCTCGTTCCGGGTGCCCTACGCCTACTTCGCGCGGCGCACGGAGGTGTGGACGGCGGCGGGCAAGCTCGTGAAGGTCATCGCCGATCTGCCGGTCAGCGACGAGGTCCCGAGGATGGGAGTGCCGACCGGGCCGCGGCAGGTGGCGTGGGACGAGCGCGCGCCAGCCAGGGTGCTGTGGACCGAGGCGCGCGACGGGGGCGACCCGGTCGTGGCTGCCGAGCACCGCGACGCGATCATGCGGCTGTCCGGGCCTTTTGACCGGGCGCCTGAGCTCGCCTTCCTGGTCACCCATCGCTGCCTGGGCTGGACCAACCTGGACGCGGCTGATGCGCTGCTGATGGTCGAGCGCGACCGGGACCGCAGGTGGCTGACGACGTGGCAGTGCGACCTGTCTGATCCTGGCCGCAACAAGGTCATCTTCGACCTCGCGGAAGACGACGACTACGCCGACCCCGGCTCGCCGATGATGCGGCTCCACCCGGACGGCACCAGGACCGTCCGGCAGGACGGCCC
>DATKQH010000072.1:0-2130 GCA_035532775.1 Streptosporangiaceae bacterium | reverse complement strand
GACGGTGCCGTTGCGGACGTACTCGAACTCCCTGCGGCCCGGGCGGCCCGGCCGCGGCAGCCTCTCGGGGTACTTGCGGTACTTGGCCTGGATCCCGGTTTTCTCGTCGATGCAGATCACCACGGTGTCCGGCAGCGGGCGCAGGTACACGTCGCATACCGCGGCGGCCTGCGCCCAGAACTGGTCGTCATCGGCCCGGTTCAGCCAGCCGCGGACCCGGTGCGGCCGCAGTTCCAGGTCAGCCAGGATCCGGCCGGCCTGGGAAGCGGAGATGCCGGTGCCGGCCAGCTGCCCGGCGATCAGCGCATGCGGCCGCACCGGGTTTCCCTCCGGCGGGACCGAGGTGGCAGCGGCGACGATCCGCAGCCTGACGCCGGGCCCGCAGACCTCGGGCCTGCCGCTGCGCGGCAGGTCGGACAGGGCGGGCATGCCGCCGCGCACGAACCGCCGCCGCCAGGTGCGCACCGTGTTCACCGCGCAGCCCAGCTCAGCCGCGATCCGCGGGTTCGGCCAGCCCGCATACGCCAGCAGCACGATCCTGGCGCGCAGTACCAGCGCCTGCGGCGCGGACGCCCGCCGCGTGATCGCCTCCAGCCTCGCCTTGCGCCGCGATCCCAGGACCACGATGTCCCTGCTGGCCGCACGCGCCATAACCCCCGCCTCCGGACGATCTGCACGGATCGCCCGAGAATGCCCGCAAGGCAGCGCGAGCTGGCGGTGACACGCCGGCAGCGGCGACAATAAGCCCATGCCCGTGCCGTCCCGCCGCCTCAAAGAGCTGATCGAGGGCACCGTCGACCACCACGCCTCCCAGCGCTGGCCCGCGCTGGAAGAAGTCACCGTCAGCTGGCGCGGCTCCTACGGCTACCTGACCGGCTACCTCAGCGAAGACGACGACGACACCATCAAGCTGTGCCGCATCCAGTACCTCGGCGACGACACCGAATGGGCATTCGCGATCTGGCAGGCCAGCAGCGACAGCTACGCCGACGCCGTCCTGCTGAACGGGCAGCCGACCGGGCACCCGAACCAGGCGCTCGACACCGCCTGCACCCTCTACCTCGCGAGCGCCGGCGACCAGCCAGCCGAACCCCTCAAGGACTTACGCGGCGCTGCACTAGCCCTCACTTCTGACGCGGGCCTGCTCCCGCAAACACTCGCCCGGAACGGGTGCAGCCGGCGGCGGGCGGTTGATCCGCGAATCTGATCCTGATAGTAACGAGATTCCGACCGTCTCGGTCTCGCGGCCGAGGCGCCGCATATAGCGCGCTGATGGTGCCGGGCCTCGCGTCAGAACCCCGCTCTGGCGGCCCGACGACCATGCCGACGCTGAAAACGCCGATCAGGCCGTGCCGTATATGACGGCGTAGGCCGCCTGCCGGTCGAGCGTTCGGGCAGCAGAGCGGATTGAGCCGGTCCGATACCGTCCCGACCTCGGTGTTACATCACTCGGCTTCCTCGTAGCGATCATAGCACCATATTGAGATTTTTATCCCTAGAAGCCTGATCTGTGTTCGTGTACGGAGGTGGAGTTGGCGCGGCACTACCGCCCGGTTAATGGCGGGGCGAGAAGTACCATGCGACCGCCTGGCGTGATGACGCGGGCTAGCTCGGTCAGCACTCTGCGCAGCCAGGCGTCGGTATCTTCTTGCATCTCGTATTGCTGTTCCGAAGGGCAGGTTGGAGACGCTCGCGTCCATGCTGGCTGAGTGGTAACTGAGCTGACGGGCATCTCCGACCGCGAGTTGTGCAGCCGGAACGTTGTGGCGGGCGGTTTCGATGGCCCGGGGGTCGATGTCCGTTCCGTGCACCTGCTTCCAGCCCATGCTGAGCGCTTCGTTCAAGATGGTGCCCGATCCGCAGCATGGGTCGAGCAGGCTGCTCCGTGGTGGCCCGGCGAGACGGACCATGGCTGCGGCTACTGTGGGCCGCAGTGCATCGTGCCGTTCTTGGGCTCGGCCGTCGTGCTGGCGCATCCGGGCGTCGGATGCGCGGAAGCCTGCCAGGATCTTGCCTGGCTGGTATTCGATGACCCAGAGTTCGAGCTCGGCCGGATCATCGAAGTGCCATCGGGGCTGCTGTTTAGCTACTGCGGCAGAGATTTGCCTGCGCAGCTCTGTGCGCTGGAAG
>DATKQH010000071.1:0-9319 GCA_035532775.1 Streptosporangiaceae bacterium | reverse complement strand
TCGATCTAGCTGCCTTGCTTCCTTGGAGCGCGTGCGCGGCGCGCAGATGTGGCGCTCGGGGAGCAGTTACCGAGGAATAACGGCCGTTCCCGCGCCGGCCGGCTGGCGGACTGCCCGCAGTTCTGACCGCGCCGGGCGCTGACCGCGACGAGACAGACCAATTGCGCACCTAACGCCTGGACCCGGCAGCAAGAACACTTGTACGCGTGCCCGACGGTAGGCCTCCAGCTCCCACGGGCGCTCGTAAATCTTCAGGTCACGCCCGATGACGGCCCATCCGCGCCCTGTGACCCTTTCTAGCCATTCCTCATCCGCGGCGCCCGACGATGCCTCCCGGCTGCCGAATAGCTCGGCCGGCGTGTGCACGCAGTACCCGAGCCCGGTGAGCAGGCGGCGCACTGACCGGCTGACTGTGTTCTCGTCAAAGTAGAACTCAGGCGGCGTGGCCCAGGAGGACGCGCGCGGCGGTTCGGACGTCATCGATGCTGACTCCGTGTTCATCTGCTACGACCTGCGGGTCCTCACCTGCGCTGAGCATGCCGGCCACGTCCGCGACCCGGGCCCGGCTACCCTCGAAGATGGGCTGCCCGAAGGCACGGTAGGGATCCATGATGACCTTGGACGGCTCGCAGTGACGCAACTGAAGAGCGCGGGGGTACCCATCGTCGGCCCTGATCACGTACCGCAGGTAGTCCTCAACTATCTCCCGCATGACCAGCTGCCCAGTGTGGCCCGCCATCAGACCATGGCCCTCATCGGTCCGGGCGAAGTCCCACAACACGTCAATCCCGTCCGTAGCCAACTCCGGTGCAGCCAGGACGTACTCTCTCCCGAACTCCCGCTGGAGGCGGGTCAGCGCCGGGCGGATCCTGGCCGGACGCACCCCAGCCTGCCGGAGGGCCTCCAGCACATGCGCCTCAGCCATCGCGATGAACGGCACCTGGGCCCGGCGCGGCGTCGCGTCCAGCACATGCAGCAGCGGACCGCCCCGCGGGTAACCACGCGCCCAGCGGTGAAACGTCGCGCGCGGGATACCCAGGAACCGGGCAGCGTCACTCATATCAAGCAGGCCAGTGCTGAACCGCTGATCGTCCATCAGGTTTCCGACATCCCTCCAGACATCGTCGCACACCAGCCACGGGCCACCCCGCAGCGAAACGGCCCAGACCACGCCAGATGCGGCAGCGCTCGCAGAGATCCGCTGCGCCAAGGCGGGAGATATACAGCCCTCCGGCCAGCGGACAACGGCTGACTAGGAAACCAGTCCGTCTCCGAGCAAGACCAGCCTCCACGCATACTTTAAGCAAACCAGCATATATCATAAATTTATCCCACCAACGTGCTCCCAGCGATTCATCTAATCGGTCTCGGCGCCCGCGAACCGGTCGATAAAAATGATGGCAGATGTACCGAGGGAGGATTCCCAGTACATGGATGGCGTGGCGAGCGGCAGCCGGCCATCAAAGATCACATCCACCATACCGATCCTATTGACTACAGCAGCGCCTTGATCTGCATCGAACTGTCGTATGCAGCATCTACGGTCGTAGGACACGCGGGACAGGAAGGGGCCACCGTGAGTGACATCGTCGCCGAGCTCGTCCGCGTTCGTGACGCCTTCGACAAGCCCACCCTGCGCCTGCTCGACCGAAAATGGGCGCCGCTGGTGCTCGCGGTTTTCCGGACGACGTTCACTCGCGACCAGCGCACCGTCCCCGCCGAGCGCCTCCACCAGCAGGTCGGCAACTACCTGGACGAGCTTCGTCTCGTCGGCAATCCCGTCCCCGAGGGCACCGGGCGAGCCCTGTGCATGCAGTGGCTCGTGCACAACTGGCTCGTCCGCACCCGCGATGACGACGGCGCCGAGCACTACAGCCTTACCTCCCACGCCCTCGAAGCTCTCGACCTCGTCCAGTCCCTTACCCGCGACCGGACTCTCATCAGCGAGTCGCGCATCCACACCATCCTGGATGTCGTGCGTCGATTCGCCACCGAAGCGAACCCCGACCGGCAAGCGCGCCTGGACCGGCTCGACGCGCAGATCGCCGGGCTGACCGCCGAACGCGACCGCATAGCGGCGGGCGGCGAGATCGCGCCCGCCAGTGACGACCAGATGCTCGACGGTTACACGAACCTGCTGTCGCTCATCGGGCAGCTTCCGAGCGACTTCAAACGTGTCGAGGAAGCCGTCGCCGGGATGCACCGGCAGATCATCAGCGACTTCCGCGGCGAGGCCCAGCCCATCGCGGAGGTCATCGACCAGTACCTCGCCAAGTCCGACTCGCTGATGAAGCTCACCGCCGAAGGCCGCGCGTTCGAGGGCGCGTTTGCGCTGCTGCGTGACGAGCCGCTGCTGATCGACCTGCGCCGTGACCTCGATATCATCCTCAGGCACCCGTTCGCGCAGGCGCTCACGCCTGCCGAGCAGCGCGAGTTCCGCCGCACCGTGAAGATCATCCAGGACGGTATCCGCGACGTCCTCGCCCAGCGCCAGCGGCTGTCCGCGACACTGCGCGACCACATCGTCCACTACGACGTCCTCCGCGACCGCGAACTCGACGCCGCCTTGCGGCAGGTCAACCAGCAGCTCGAGGTCTGGATGCGCACCGCCGGCCCGCGAGCCGCCATCGGCGTCGAGCTCGTGCCTGCGAAGATCGACGTCGAGCACCTGCGCGAACGGTTCTGGGATCCCGCCGAGGCCGCGCCGCCCCCGCCGCTGGAGGACGTGTCCGGCACCGCCCCGCCCGTCCTCAATCTGGACGCCATCCGTAACCAGGGGGGGCCCGCCCTCGCCCGGCTCCGCGAGCAGCTCATCGCGGCCGCGATCGACGGCGAACTGGACAGCGTGGCCGAGGTGTTCGGCGTACTACCGGACGGCCTGCGTCGGCCCGTCGAGCTGATCGGGCTCATCCACCTGCTCCTGGGCGCCCGCCCCAACGACCCCGCCAGCGGCCTCCCCGACACCGGAGCGCTCACGGCTGCCATCGAGCGAGAGGAACGCGTCAGCACGGTCCGCCCCGACGGCACCTGTCGCATCTTCATCATGCCCGTCCTGCCGCTGCGCGCGGACGACGCCGACGCGCTGGCCCAAGGAGTCAGCCCATGACCATCCAGTTGTCCCAGCAGGCCACCGGCCACGGTGAGCAGGAACCGGTGGCTCTCTCCGAACCGGCCGCGCTCGACCTCACAGGCGAGGTCGAGCCCGATGACGAGTCCGGCGAGGTGAGCAGCGACGCGTTCATTGACGGGCCTGGGGTCGTCGAGGATGCTGAGGTCGAGGGCCGCAGCCTGTCGCTGTTCGAGGGCGACGAGGGCACCCTCACCTACGAGCAGCGGTGCGCGCTGGTCTTCCTGATCAAGCACCGCTACATCAGCGCCGAGCAGCACCCGGCCGAGTGGCGCATCCTGATCGAAGGCCAGGTGCAACTGCGATCCCGGCTCAACGACCTGTTCCTCGACCTGCACATCGACCCGCACGCGGAGATCGCGTTCAAGCGCCAGGCCATCCCCGAAGGCGACGGCCGGTTCCCAACCCTCCTGCACGACATCGCGCACACCCGCGAAGAAACCATCCTGCTGATCTTCCTGCGGCAGCGGTTCCGTTCCGAACGCGCTGACGGCACCGACGCCATCCTCGTCGACCGCGAGGAGCTCATCGACGCCGTCACCCACTTCCGCCCACCGGACGCCAACGACCGCTCCGGCGACGCCCGGAAGGTCGAGAACGCGATCCTGTCGCTGCAGCGCTCCGGCATCCTGCTCAAGACCGCCGACGAGCAACGGCTGCGCGTCGCCCCCGTCATCGAGGTCATCCTGCCGCTGCCGCGCCTGCAGGAACTGCTCGACACCCTCCTCACTCTCAACGGCAAGGCGCTGGCGGGCGACACCGGCACGACAGGAGAGCGCGCATGAGCCTGCCGGCGCTGCTGCCCGACCTGACCGGGACCGGCGAGACCCAGTGGATCGCCGAGTCGATGCAGCTGGTGAACTGGGGCGGGTTCCACGGCCACACGCTCATTGAGTTCGATCCGGAAGCTACGCTGCTGTCGGGCGCGTCCGGTACCGGGAAGTCGACCATCCTCGATGCGTACCTCGCGCTGGTGATGCCGTCCGACACCCCGTTCAACGGCGCCTCGAACGACGCCGCCGCCGGACGCGCCCGGAATCCCGAGCAGCGCAACCTGCTCACGTACCTGCGGGGCAAGATCGACGATAGCCGCGAAGCCGGCACCGGTGCCCTCACCGATAAGGTGCTGCGCGGCGTCGACGGTCCCACCTGGGGCGCGATTTCGATGACGTTCGCCGATGGCGCTGGCCGCCGGATCACGGTGCTGCGCGCCTACCACGTGCCGCGGGGCGCTGTCGCGTTCAAGGACCTCACGATGAAGATGGCGACGCTCGACGGGCGCCTTGACCTGCGCGAGCTCGAACCGCTCGCCGCGGCCAAGTTCGAGAAGCGGGTCCTGACGACCCACTGGCCGCCGATGTTCGTGGCGAGCACCTATGCCGAGTTCGCGCAGCGACTGTTCGACCGGCTCGGCATCGGCGCTGGTGGGAACGGCGCCAGGGCACTGCGGCTGCTTGCCCGCATCCAGGCCGGCCAGCAGGTCCGCACCGTCGACGGGCTGTACAAAGCGATGGTCCTCGAGCAGCCCGCTACTTACGCTGCCGCCGACAACGCCGCCAAGCACTTCGACGACCTCGACGCCTCTTACCAGGAGATGCGGACGGCCGCGGAGAAGCAGCACACGCTAGCGCGGCTGCCACAGCTGTGGGACGAGCGCGAGCAGGCCCGCGCCGACGAGAGACTCATCGACACGCTCGGCGCTGGTCACGCTGGCGATACGCCATTCCTGCTGTGGCAGCTGCGTGCCAGGGGCCAGCTGCTCGACTCCGCCGCGCGCGCCGCGCTCGAGTCCAGCATCCTGCTCAGGGAACGATGCCGCGTCGCTCGCGAAGATCACGCCCGCCTCAAGGGCGAACTCGCTCGCGTCGAAGGCGAGCAGCGCACCGCCGGTGGCGATGCCATCAAGTGGCTCAAGGCCGAGATCGAGGCCGCCCAGACCGCCCGCGATACCGCCCTCGACCGACGCGCCAGGTTCGCCGGCGGCTCTGCCGACCTCGGCATCGATCCGGTGACTGCGGCGGACTTCGCCGCTGCGGGAGCCGCTGCCGAGACATTCCTGGTCGCGCTGCCCGGCAAGCTGAACGGGCTTTCGGGCGAGCAGCAGCAGCTGCGCGAGCAAGGCTGGCCCGCGCAAGCCCGCCGCGCCGACCTGATCGCCGAACGAGACTCGCTCACCGACCGCACCGGCCGGGTCCCGCGCCGGCTGCATGAGGCACGCCTGGCGATCGCAGCCGCGGCCGGCATCGACCCCGCCGAACTGCCGTTTGTCGCCGAGCTCATCGACGTCGCGCCCGGCGAGCAGGCCTGGCGCAAGGCCGCCGAGGTGACCCTCTACTCCGTCGCGCGCGTCCTGCTCGTCGACGACCGGCGCCTGCGGCAGGTCTCCCGCGCCATCGACCCCATCCGCCTGCCCGTCCGCGTCCAGTTCGAAGGCGTCGCACTCCGCTCCGACGCCGGCGAGACGGGCGACTCGCGGTACGTCTCCGGGAAGCTGCTGTACAAGAAGTCCCCGTTCAGCTGGTGGATCCGCGAGCGCGTCACGCGCCGCGGCACCGATCACCTGTGCGTCGGATCGCCTGCGGACCTCGACGGTGACGGGCCGCGCGTAACCCGCAGCGGGCAGACCCGCAACGGCCGCCGCGGCGCGCACGGCGACCTCTCCGACGCGTCCATCATCGGGTTCTCTTCCGCAGGCCGGGTCGCCGAGATCAACACCGAGATCGGCGAACTCGATGCCTCCCTGGGCGACCTACTGCGCCGTGAACGCGAGCTGGGCGAGCAGGCGCAGCAGCTGCATCAACTCGAGGGCGCGCACAAGTGGGTGCAGGCCACCGAGTGGGCCGACATCGACGTCGGCAGCGCCAGGGCGCACCTGACCACTAAGCAGGGCGAGCTCAGCCGGCTGCTGGCGGCCAGCGATGTCCTCGCCGCCCTCGACGCAGAGCACTCCCGCCTTGAGGAGCAGCTGTCCGGAGCGCAGGCCGAGTCGGTCCGTGCGAAGGACGCGCTCGACACTGTTGAGGACGAGTACGCGCAGCTGTGCGATCAGCAGGACGAGACGACGCTCACGATCGACCGGATAGACGCCGACGGCACCGTCACCCTCCTCGACGACCAGGCCGACTATCTCGACACGGCGTTCGTGGAGGTCGGCAGCCTGGATAGCCTCGCCGATTTCGACCGCAGCCTGCCGAAGCTCCGCGCCCGGCTGGGCGAACGGACGTCCCGCGCCCGGGAGAAGGCCGCCGGAGCGACCACCACCCTGGTCGGCATCTTCGAGCAGTTCCAGTCCCGCTGGCCCGACCCGAACCGCGGCGTCGGCGTCGACTCCTACCCCGAGTACCGCGACATCCTCGACAAGATCGTCGCGACCGGCCTCGCCGAGCGCCGCCAGGAATGGCGCCGCCGCCTCTCGGAGTGGAGCGGGCAGGACCTCGTACCCCTGGCGGGCGCGTTCGGTGCCGCGCTCGACGAGATCCGCGCCCGCCTCGACCCGGTCAACGACATCCTCGCCGCCCTGCCGTTCGGGCCCGCGAACGACCGGCTGCGCATCTCACTGCGCGTGCTGCACTCCGACGCCGTCGCACGGTTCCGCAGGCAGCTCGCGCAGCTCGCCTCCGGCGTCACCGCCGACGTCAACGACGAGCAGGCCGAGCAGCGGTTCCTGCAGCTGCGGTCGTTCATCACGCTCATCCGCAAGCCCGACGGCGGCGCTCGGCCGGGAGGTGCCAGCCGAGACCTGTACCTCGACGTGCGCCGGCATGTGGAGATCACCGCCGTCCGCGTCGACGCGCACGGCCGCGAGCTCGCCACGTATGCGTCCCTCGGCGGCAAGAGTGGTGGCGAGACACAGGAGCTAATGGCGTTCATCGTCGGCGCCGCGCTGCGCTACCAGCTCGGCGACGAGGACCGCCGGCCGCGGTTCGCGCCGGTTTTCCTCGACGAGGGCTTCATCAAGTCCGACTCCGAGTTCGCCGGCCGGTCGGTACAGGCGTGGAAGAAGCTCGGGTTCCAGCTGATCGTAGGCGTCCCGCTCGACAAGGTGACGGCGCTTGAGCCCGCCATGCGGCTCATCCTCACCGTCACCAAGTCCCCGAGCGGGTACTCGCACCTCACCCGCCTGCGCGGCATCGACGACGCCGCCCCCGCCGGGCCGGACACCCCCGTTTGGCCGCAGCAGTGAAGACACCGGACCAGATCGTCGCCGACGTGACCACGCGGCTGCGCCGCAGTTGGCCGCACGCGCTAGCCGACGAGGTGCTCCGCGGCACCCGCTATGCCGACGAGCACCTACCAGGGGATAGCAACCCGCCGGCCTGGCCCCACTCGTTCCCCCTCGGCACGCCGAGCAGGCGCGAGCTTGAGCAGCAGTTCGCCGCCTACCAGGCCAGGGCGCTCGCCTGGCGGCAGTGGCACGCCACGCATGAGGGCGCCGGCGTCGAGCTCGTCGACGCGACCAGGCGCGTGCACGGCACCGTCCAGGCCATCCCGACCCACCTGCGGGTCGCGGACATCGATGCCGCTGCGGGACTCAGCGGCCGGGAATGGGTCGCACGACTGGCCCGCGGCCGGACCCGCGCCGCGGCGCTCGTCAAGTGGTTCATGCCGACGTCTGGCCTGCCGCGCATGCTGCGGGAAGTCGACGACTGGACAGACGTCGACTTCGGCTTGCTGTGCGATGCCGCCACATGGTTCCGGGACAACGACGCGACGGGCCTCACACCGCGGCAGGTGCCGGTGCCCGGCATGCACGCCAAGTGGCTGAACACCCGCCAGCACCTCGTCGCCGCGCTCGCCGGCCTCGACAGGCTGCCGCTCGTGCCGGCGCACCCGCCACGCGTCCACCTGACCTACCTCGACCCGGAGCATCGTGCCGCCGGCGGCCGGCGGCACGACTGTGTCAGCGTCGGAGACCACGTCCAGTTGCCGTACACGGCGCAAGTGGTCATCATCTCCGAGAACAAGGACACTGCCGTCGCTTTCCCGGCCTTGACTGGCGGCATGTGCGTCGAAGGCGGCGGGTTCGGAGGCACCGCAGCCGCCGCGCTGCCATGGCTCGTCGAGGCGCCCCTGCTCGTGTACTGGGGCGACATCGATGCAGTCGGCTTCGAGATCCTCGACGGGTTTCGCGCCGACGGCATCCCCGCCGTCTCGATGCTCATGGACCTGGCGACCTTCAAGCGGTACGAGCGGTACGGCACCTCCCTCGATCGCCGCGGAACACCACTTGGCCCAGGGGTTCGTCGCGACCTGTCGCATCTGGACGCGACCGAGCGCGCCATGTATCACGCACTTACCGACCCGGCATGGAATAGGCATCGACGCATCGAGCAGGAACGAATCCCGTTCGCAGACGCGCTCGCTACGCTGCGGCGACTTCAGCGAAGCAACGCCCTCGTGTAGCCCCGACCTGGTCGGCTCCAGCGCAAGAGGAATGCACCTGGGCAAGGACGGCATACGCTGTCGCTCCCCAGCGCCAGGAACAAGCTCAGGCCTAATAACCGGGGGCTGGGTGGCGGGTACTAACCAGGTGGCATCACGGCTGGGCAATCTTGCTGGCACTAGACGGCGTCCCAGCGAATCCGACGTCGCGAACATTGGACCTTTTCCCAGCAGGAATGCGTACGCGAGAGGCCGCGAAGTGCCCCCCGTTTGCCCCCCGGAGCAAAGAGGTCCTCGTTCTACAAGCGAAAAAAGCTCCTGACCTGGAGCCCCTTACGGAATCGAACCGTAGACCTTCTCCTTACCATGGACCGCCAGGAGCTTCCCGTAGCCGCCCTCAGCGCCTCTGACCAGGCTCAACGCAGGCTGCCACTGGCGGCTGCGCACGGCCAAGCGGACGCTTGAGCCACGCCGGGCACGACGGCTCCGATCCGCGCTGGACCTCAGGCTAGCTACCGCCGCTGACCTTTGATGAACCCCCGCTGCACCTGTGGCTGATCTGCCGCAGGCCTCGGTGACCTGGCCGCCGGTTCTACGCCGGCCGGCCCAACGCCGACTGCCAGGACGGCGTCAGCCGGTGAAACAAGATCATTAAGGAGCCGGCCCGCACAGGGAACCCAGCCTCCGGCACCCTATGCGCATGCAAATGTATGTGCATGCTGACGCACCGGCTGCAGATTCTCATCGACGATGAGCGCTACGAGCGGGTTCGCTCTCTCGCGCGGCAGCGCGGCACATCCGTCGCCGCCG
>DATKQH010000070.1:0-14881 GCA_035532775.1 Streptosporangiaceae bacterium | reverse complement strand
AACTCCGCTACAATAAGACTCGTCTCCATTCGGGACTCGGTTACAGGACCCCGCAAGAGGTTATGGACGAGTACCTGAAAGGGCAGGAGGCCGCATGAATTAGCCGCTGATTCCCTGTCCGGAAAACACGGGGCAGCTCAGGGCGTTGTGCACCGCCGACGCGGTCCGCGAGCAAGGAATCGACATCCCCCGTTCGCCAGCGGCTCAGCCCGAACGTCGTAGCCGTGTACCCCCTGGCAGACCCGCGCCCCTGTTCGTGATGTCCGGTCGAGCAGGCGATAAACCTCCGCCCGATACGCCTCCCGGGAGCTTGCACAGGCAGGGAGGACTGAGCGGCGACCAGGTCCGGAGTTCCGGTGCCTGCCGCCGCGCCGGCCGCCCTGAACCGGGGCCCCGATCGTGCGCGCGCGACATGTTGTGCGTGAGTTGACGAGCGGCCTCAAGGCGGCCGGCGCCGTGCGCTGGCGCTGTCGAGGACCTGCCAAACCGTCTGTTTCGCCGCGGGTCAGGGTGCGAGGTTGGCCCAGATCCGCTGGGATACGCCCTGGATGGTAGTAATCCCGTAGTCGAGGCCGTAGGTGTCCTTGCCCGGCGGGTCTTTAGTTGTCAGAACGGCGAGAACGTAGTCGCGGCCCTGGCCCCGCACCCAGCCGATGCTGTTGACCTGCCAGGGACAGGAGTCGTCCTGGGCGGTGCACGTGGGCAGGAATTTCCAGCCGTTCTTAAGGGCGACGGTCACTCCCGGGACTGGCTGGGGGAAGCCGGGGGGATCGCAGTTGGTTCCCCACGGGCCGCACGTGACGCCCCAGCGCTGGGCCGGGATGACGCTCTCCATCAGCTGCAGGGCATACTCTCTCGCGTCGTCGTTCAGGACCAGATTGGGGTAGGCGATCCTGCGGACGATCGCCACCTGGTCGGCGGCGCTGGTCGTCGTGTTGCCCCAGCCGTAATACGTCGGCGTCTGGCAGCCGACCGCGGTGTGACGGGTCGGAATCAGCGTGTTGAACCGGGTGAGGGCCGCGCAGCCCCCGCCGAAGTAGAACAGCGACGTCGCGGCGACGTTGTCGCTCGCCGTGATCATGTTCGTCATGAGATACCGGATGGAGTACGGGATGCCGGCCGGGATGGTGCCGGGCCTCCGCTGGTAGCGGCGGAGCCACAACGCCAGGATGTCAGGCTTCACGATGCTCGCGGTGTACTGCGTGTCCGGCCCTTCCGACAGGAGGTACGTCCGGCCCGTCACCGCGTCGAAGACCGCCACCTGCGCCACGCCGTCCCGGCTGCGGAGGTAGCCGCGTACCCCGCGGAACGGATGGCCCCGGCCGGCGGTGACGGCGACGCCAGCACGCGCAGACGAGGTTAGAGGCCCGGACAAGGAAGCCTCATCGACCAGCCTTGACGTCGCCGCAGCCACGACGGCGCGGGCCGGCTCAGCGGGAAGGCCGCCAGTAAGAGCCAGGCCGCAGAGGGCCGCCAGCACCCCGGCCGCCGTCATTATCCGGACGAACCGAATGCCAGAAATCTTGAATGCCGACATCACGACATCACGCCCCCCACACCCCGCCGAGCACGTGCCCCAGCTCGTGAAACTAGCAGTATGGAGCGGCTAACGGCCCCGAATTCGAGCCGGCCGCCGCCGCGTTTCCGCGCGGCTGGCGCTCCCGCGCCGAACTTGACCCGATCATCCACCGGTGGCTCCGGGCAGGACCTCGCTGATCTCGCGAAGAGACGGTGCCCGGGCGATGGCGTCGCGGCCGTCGGCAGCGGGCGCCGCGGACATGACCAGAGCCGCGAACATGCCAGTGGCGGGATCCTCGCTGCCGCGAATCGCCAGCAGGATGGTGTCGAACGTTTCGTACCCGGTCGCTTCCTGGCATCCCCGCGCGGTCGCCGTGGTCCCCGGCGTCGCGGAGTCTTGGCCAGCGAGGGCTACCCGGACAAGCACAGTTACCCTTAGCCGGAAATTTGGGGGGAGGGAGTCTCTGGAATGGCCAGCCAGAAATTTCGTCCGTCCGAATCACCAGCCCGCGACATTGCCGTCCCGTGCCCAATGAGAAATCGAGCTTGGCAGTGCTGCTATTACCATCACCGCCCGGCACATTGTCCATACTCGCGCTGGTTCCAGCGCGTACCCCGTGTCAACGCTACCGACCCGCGCCAACGTCCCTGCGATGGCAGCTCCCTGAAGCTTGCTGGCGACAGGAACGGCCCGATGCCGTTCAGCTGCCGGTCAGCCTCATGGATGCCGCGTTGATCACAGACATTTCTCTAGCGGGCACGATTATGCGGTGCCCAGGCCCCAGAGCAGGGCGTATGCGAGGAGGAACCAGATCGGCATGAAGCCTCGAGCACGGCGGTCGATCCGCCATCTATCAACAGTCGTCACGGCAGGGTTGCTATTGACAGCATGCGCGGTCGGCGGATCGAACGCCAGCGGTGGCAGCACTTCGTCGGCGGCCTGCGGCAAATTCGATTCATCGATCCTCAATAACAGGCCCGTGCCGGCCTCTCTTGATCCGAGCACGGTAACGCCGCAGCTATCGCAGGTAGCGGTAAATAATACGGCGAACAAAATGGGTGCGCCGCAAGCGCTAACCGCCACGCTGTGGTCCAGCATTAAGGTTACTCCCGCACAGGCGAAAGCGATCTGTAACAAGCACCTGACTGCGGTTTTCCTTGACTGGAGCAACGTCACCTATAACAAGGCCATCGACTCCGGCATCCGTCAGGAATACCAGGCCCTGGGTGTTCACTTGCTGCGCATCACCGACTCGGAATTCTCGCCAACCGGCCTCCAGGGCGACCTGAACGCCGTACTGCCGCTGAACCCCGACATCCTCCTCGTCGGAGGGACGATCAACCCGTCCCAGATGGCGAGCATCCTCGCCCCGGCCGTCGCGCAGCACAAGATCATCGTGTCGTGGGGGGTCGGCGGGCCAGGCATGTTCATCGGCCCGGGCAAGCCTCTCTCAGCGCTCATCGCCTATGACTGGTACTACCTCGGCGAGCAGATGGCCCAGGCAGTCCACCAGGCGTATCCGAATGGCGCGAACCACCTGCGGCCGGGCGATGATCCTGGACAGCCTTGGCCGGGTCCGGGCAGCCGCTCCGACCGGCGCGGACGCAGCCAGCGCCGGGCCGGCGCACCGGCAGGACGTGGCCGACCTGCTCGAGCGGGCGAGCCGGGACCGCCAGCGCCATACCCATGACTCAGGGCAGTATCGCTTCATCGCCAGCCCGATCACCGCGGAACTCGAGACTCTCGGCTGTGTTCTGCTCGAGCAGCAGATCGACGGTGAGGCGGACGGCCTGGCCGAGACGCTGGTGGACAGCGCGGCTCTGATCGCCTCGACGGTCTTCGTGCGCGAGCAGGCACGGGAGGAAGGCGACTTCCGGCGCCGGGCCGACCTGCTGGAAAGGCTGCTCAACGGCGACGCGCCGCGGACGGCTGCCCAGTTCCACGAACTCCGGCCGCCATTGCGGCTGGCCGTCGGCGCGATGCGCTGGGTCAGGGAAAAGGGCAGGCCGACCGGCGCCCAGCATGCCGGGCTGCTTCGCGAGCTGCGATCGGTGACTGCTGACATCATCCAGCGACACGGACCTGCCAGCACCGTCGCGATCCGCGACGACCACGTGATCGTGGCATGGTCGATCGCGCGCGGCGAGCATCTGCCTGACTGGCCGGCTGCCTTCGGGGAGATTGCCAGCATGATGGAGCGGAATGACGGCTGGCGCACCAGGTTCGCGCTGACTCCGGTGATCGACGACCCGCAGGCCGTGCCGCAGGCCTACCGGAAATCGAAGCTCGCGCTGGAGATCCGCCCGTGGACGGGAGACACCGTCATCGACGTCGGGGCACTCGGGGCCTACCGGCTCATTATCGGGCGACATCAAGCGCCGACGCGGTGGAGCTCAGCCGGCGCAGCCTGGCCGCCATCGTCGCGCACGACCGTAAGCGTGGCGGCAGCCTCCTCCCCACGCTCCGGAAATACCTGGCGACCGGCATGAGCATGAGCGCCACCGCCAGGGACATGCACGTACACGTGCACACCGTCCAGTACCGGCTCGCCAAGGTCGAAGAGCTGAGCGGCCTGAGCCTGCGCGACTGCGAAGAGCGCCTGACCCTGGAGCTGTCCCTGCGGATCAACGATCTGGCGAGCGCATTACCAGCGCAGCCGCCAGCATGACGGACGGGACGATGGTAAGCACCCCCCCAATTACCTCCGCACCGCTCGCGCAGGGTGCGCCGGGGAGCAGCCAGGGAGGCCGAGAGCGCTGCCGTCCCCCGGCCCCGCGCGGGCGAACGGCTACGCGGCGACCAGGACCGGCGGACGCAGCAGGCCGCTGGCCTCCGGTGCGGCCTGGTACGGGGTGCCTGCGTAGTACCTGTTGCCGGCGGCGCTGAAAACCGCGACCTCCAGGTGGTTGCCCGTGGGCTGCAGCAGCTCCGGCGGCAGCCGGAACTCGTACGGCGCCCACGCCTGCCCGCCAACGGCGTGCCCGTTCAGCGTCACTCGGGCGGCGGCCCGCACAGCGGGCAGCCGTAGCTGCCAGGCACCCTCGCTCGGGAGGTCGAACTGGCAGGAGTAGATCCCGACACCGGAGTAGTCAGCAAAGCCCTGCCGTTCCCAGCCGCTGCTGACCTCGACGGGTACAGGCACGTCGGCCCGGCCGGGAATGCGCAGCGTCCATCCGGTGGTCAGCGGCACGGACCGCGCGTCAGGCTTGGCTGCCGGGCTCGACCTGGCCGGAGTATCCGCGCCGCCGGAGGTGACGGGCACGGAGCGCAGCCGGAGCAGCCGCAGCTCCATGGGTCGCATGCTGATCCGCACGTGCGGGCCGCCGGCCATTACCTCGTCCTGCCACGACGGGCAGCTGCCGGTCCTGGAATCCCATTCCTGCCAGCCGACGGCCGGCAGCCCGGTCGCGATGGTGACGCTTGCAGGGGCGACGCTGTCGTTGAAGAGCGCGACACGCCAGCCGTCGGCGTCGTTCCCCGCCCACTGCCAGAGCGGGCCGCCTGACCCCGGCTCGGCCATCGCATGCGGATGATCGCGCAGCAGCGGTGCCAGCAGCTGCCAGGCCGCCGCGCGGTCCGGCACGCCGTCGAAGTGCTGACCCGCCGGACGGCTGCTCGCGATCGCCCCCCACGCGGACCGCAGCGCCTCGTCATCCCCGCTCTGAAGGTACGCGGGGACCTGGCCGGAGGACACCAGCATGCCGCCGCTGGCCGCGAAGTCCCGCAGCACAGCGGCGCTGGCCGCCGACCCGAGCATGGTCGCCGACGGCAAGACCAGGCACCGGTAGGCCCGGCCGGGCAGGCACAGCCGCCCGTCCCTGATCTCCGCCCGCAGGAGGTCGCGCTCGTCGACGAGGTGGAAGCCGAAGCCCGCCTCGGCCAGAAACGAGGCCCAGAATTCCAGGTGATCTCCGTAACTGTGCCCGGGGCCCTCGGCCCAGCAAGTCCGCAGTGGATACAAGACGGCGACATCGCACGCAGGCGCACCGTCGTCGAGGAAGGCGGACAGCCGCGCGGTCTCGTCAGCGAACGCACGGTGGAACGGCCACCACGGCTCGAAGTTAATGCCCGGCGGGAAGTCGAACCGCGGATTGGTGAAGAGCGACGTGTCGCCGTCGGTCCCGTCGGTCTGGTAAAAGCCGTGGAAGAGGAACTGCCGCGCCCCCGACAGCGTCAGCCGGATCGCCTGGGCGCGCAGTTCCTCCAGCGTGAGGCCCCAGTGCCCCGCATAGGTGTCGCCGGCGTCGGGCCCGCGGCCCATGTACTGCTCCACGATGCAGCCGCTTCGCCCGTTCGATCGCGCGACGGAGTCGCCCATCTTGGCGCTCAGCTGCGGGACACAGTCCTGGGCGTCGACGCCGGTGAGGTCCCGATAAGCGTCGAGGCCGAAGTAGTCCAGGCCGAAGTTGACCCGCAGGTCCCAGGTCGAGAAGGCACGGCTCGGGTGCCAGGACCCCACATGGCCGAGTACCTCGTGGCCGGACAGCGCGAGTCCGTGCTCCCGGCACCAGGCCGCGAGAGTCCCCAGGTAGCTGCCGCATGCCAGCTCAGTGAACGCCTGGTAGAAGTCACATCGCATCGACCGCGTGTGCGGGCCTACATCAGTCACCAGCGCCAGCAGGGCAGCTTCGAAACTCCGCCCGGTGCTGGCCCGGAAGGCGTCGGCTAGCTGGGGCGCGTACGGCAGGCTCGAGCGCAGGTTGCCGTGCCGCTGCGGCCAGTCGTGAAAGGTCGCGTGCGGCTGGTCGAAGAAGATGTACTGCACGGTCGTGCCGAAATGCTCGCCGAATGCCTGCCTGAACGGCTCGTAGCCCACCTCGACGAACCGCTGTGCGGCCTCGGGCAGCAGGTAGTTCGGCACGCGGGAGGTTGCGCTCCTGGCCGCGACGAAGGCGGTGACCTGAGCTCCGGCGAGCTCGGCGCCACCGACGATCTCCACGGTGCAGCCCGATTCGCTGCTGTCGGCAATCCGCGCCGATGAGGTGACATCACGGATCTGGCCGGTCCCCGTGATGCCCTCGTCCGGGTAGGCCAGCGCGGCGATCAGCTCCCAGTCGGCCCACGCCACCCTGGCTTCGTCATACTGCCAGGCCACGCCCGCCGGCCCGAGGTCGGCGGCGGAGGACTGGATCTGGTCCACCGTGCAGCGCGCCGCGTACGTCCCCTCGCGCGACTCGGCGCGGACCGTGGACCAGAAGACGTGCCGTTCCCTGAGCTGGTCGCGGCCTCGCACGGTCTGACCGCCGGCCTGGCCGCTCTGCCAGTTGTACTCGTCGTAGATGCCGACGGTCATTCCCCTGCGGGCGGCCTCCTGCACCGCCACCCGGCACGCGGCCAGGTACTCGGCGTCGAGGTAGCTGGCGATCGGGTAGGCCAGCCGTGCCTGGATCTGGAATGACCGGTAGCCGCCGTCGAGCATCTGGCCGACCTGCTCGCGGATCTGCTCCGCTGCCGGGAGCTGGTGCCAGAACCAGTAGGCCGCCGGGCTGTGCGCAGCGTCTGGGTGGGCGAAGGCGGCCGATCCTGCGGGCGCTGCGGGGCTGGTGTGTGCCATGTGCGTTCCTTGTCTGCTGGATCGGACGCCGGTTTCGGATGAACCTGCGGCAGCTAGCTGTCAGCCTGCTCGCCGCGCAGTCCCGCGGCCAGCTGCTCGGCTTCCGGCCGCCCCGGCAGGCGGCCCCGGGCGCCGCGGCCGGTCGTGGAGATGGTCGCGGCCGCCACGGCCACCCGGGCGGCACTGGCCAGGTCAGCGCCCTCGGCGAGGAGTACGGCCAGGGACCCGCAGAAGCAGTCGCCCGCCCCGGTGCCGTCGGTTACGTCGGTGCGGGGCGCGGCGATGTGGGTTGCCGGGCCGCCATCGCCCGGGACGACCAGGGCACCGTCCTCGCCAAGGGTCACCACGATGTCGGTCGCGTCAGCGATCTTGCTGGCCAGCCGGGCGATCCCGTCCAGTGAGCCCGGCAGCCGCGCCCCTGCCAGGGCCGCGAGCTCGGATCTGTTCGGCACGAGGACGTGAACGAATTCGAGGATCGCGGGATCGATGGGCATGGCGGGCGCCGGGTTCAGCACGACCAGCGCCTGCGATGCCCGGACCGCCGCCGCCACGGCGAGCAGCGGGATCTCGAGCTGCACCAGCAGGACGGTAGTCTGAGCTAGCGGCGCTGCGGCGACGTCGCGCGGCTCGAGCCGGCTGTTCGCGCCCGGGTCGACAATGATCAGGTTCTCTCCGGCGCGGTCGACCGCGATCATCGCAGTTCCGGTCCGCTCGCCGTCGGTGAGGAGCACGCCCGAGCAATCGATCCCCCGCGCGGCGAGGTCCGCGACGATCCGGTGACCGTTATCGTCATTCCCGACCCGGCCGATCATGGCCACCTGACCGCCGAATGCCGCCGCTGCCGCGGCCTGGTTCGCGCCCTTCCCGCCGAAGGCCAGGTGCGCGGGTCCGCGGGTCAGGACCGTCTCGCCGGGACCGGGGAGATGCTCGACCGGCAGGGTCACGTCGGCGTTGAGGCTACCGACCACGGCCACCCGGGCGCCTAGCATGACGCGGCCAGCTGCGAGGACCTGCGGACGATCAGCGATGGCGCGATCTCACTGCGCCGGGCAGCGCCGGTCTCACCCTGCATCCGCGACCGGAGCAGCCGGACTGACTCGGCGGCGATGGCCTGGATGGGCTGACGGACCGTGGTCAGCGGCGGATCGCAGAGCTCGGAAAACAGGATCCCGTCGAAGCCGGTGATCTTGACGGTCTCGGGAATGGCGATGCCGGACTGGCCGAACTCCCGGACCATACCCAGGGCGATGAGGTCGGACCCGCATACGATCGCGTCGGGGAGCTGCCCTGATCGGGTCAGAGAGCCCGCCGCGGTGCGGCCGAAGTCGATGGAGAACGTCCCGAGCAGCACCGGCCCTTCAGTGAGCCCGGCGACCCGCGGCAGCGTCAGCCGGAAAGCGTCCAGGCGGCTCCGCCCGGTGGAGCTTGACGTCTCGGCGGACAGGAAGGCGACCGTCCGGCAGCCCTGTGCGGAAAGGTGCTCGAGCGCCAGCCGGATGCCTAGCGCGTTGTCCACCCCGACATAGTCGGCGGGGAACCCGTCGACCTGGCGATCGATCTGGACGATCGGCACCGACAGGCCGGCCCGGCGCATGGCCTGGGCGCTGGAATGGTGATCGGTAGGGATGAGGATCAGGCCGTCAACTTGCCGGTCAACGAGCGTCTCCAGGCGCCGGGCCTCATCGTCCACCTTGCCACGGGAATCGGCCAGGATCATGTCCAGGTTCGCGTCCCGCAGGGCGGACTCCAGGGCTTCGACGAGCTCGGCGAAGAACGGGTTGCCGATCTCGGGGATCACGATGCCCGCCAGTCCCGTGGCCCTGCCGCGCAACCCGCGCGCCATCAGGTTGGGCCGGTAGTCCAGCCGCTTCGCGGCGGCAAGCACGGACGCGACCGCCCGCGGAGATGCGCCGTCGGCTCCGGAGAGGACTCGCGAGGCGGTCGACAATGACACGCCCGCGGCAGCCGCCACGTCCCGGAGCCGCGCAGGTTCTGGGATCGATCCCATGTCCGTTCTGGCCATAGGGCTGCATCGTCTCACAGGCTGTACCTAAGCTTCCAGTAACGACCGCTAAATAGTCCTTGACATTGGTATGAGAACGGAGTGGAATCGTTCCCACCATGCACCTTCTCTAGCCGTATCTACCCCGTCCGAACGGACTGCCGGGGCATGGTGCCAGCACCGGTGAGGTGAGGAGCCCCCCATGCACCGAGTCCAGCGCGCCGCTGCCGTGGTCATCGCCGTCGCTGCCGCCCTTGTCGCCGCCGCATGCTCGAACGGAACCATCTCATCTGGCAGCTCGGCGCCGGCCGGAGCGGCCGGCCCGGGCTGCAGACTGCACATGCTCGGCGAGGCGCGCAGCTCCCAGGCCGAGGCCAGCGCCTGGCAGCAGGTGTTCGCCGACTTCAAGGCGAAGTACCACTGCACGGTTGTCGCAACCTGGCAGGGACAGTTCACGGGCGTGCCCCAGCTGCTCAACGAGGCGCATCTCGCCGGGCAGACCGTCGATATCGTCACGAACGGCACCGAGATCTGGGACTTCGTCAAGTCCGGCAGCCTGATGGACCTCACCAAGATGGTCAGCCCGTACCTCAGCCGGTTCAGCCCGGGCACGGTGGCCCGATTCACCCTGGGCGGCCACATCTGGGGCGTGCCGCTGTCGGTAGAGAGCTCCTCGGTGTTCTTCTACAACGCCACCCTGTTCCATAAGCTCGGCCTGGCCGCGCCGCAGACTTTCGCGCAGATGGTCCACGCGGCCAGCGTGATCAAGGCCAAGACGAGCGCTCAGCCCGTGGTCGAGGGCGGCAAGGACACCTGGGAATGGCCGATGTGGTACATGAACGCCTTCGCCCAGACATCCGGCAACAAGTCCGTCAGCGACACGATCGCCATGCTGGACGGCAAGCAGAAGTTCACCAGCCCGGCGTCCGTGCAGGCATTCCAGGACGTGGCCAACTTCGCCAAGGATGGCCTGCTCACCTCGTCCTCGCTGGCCACGGACGAGAACGGCGCCATTGCCGCCTTTATCCAGCAGAAGGCAGCGATCATGTTCGACGGGACGTGGGCGCTCCCGCTGCTCCGGGCCGCCAAGCCGAAGTTCCAGATCGGCGTCTTCACCTTCCCGCTGGTGGTTAACACCCCGGGTGTGGTCGCGCAGCCGAGCGGCGCCCCTGAAGGAGCACTGTCCATCCCCTCCTTCATCCCCAAGGCCGACCTGCCGAAGGCGGACCAGTTCATCGAATTCGCCACCAGCCCGCCCGAAGCAGCGAAGATCCTCGCGACGCTCGACCCGACCGTGCCCTCCATCGCCGCGGTCCCGTCCTCCAGTGACCCGCTCGCCACGACCCTCAGGCAGAACTTCCTGCCCAGGACCATCGGCTGGCTCGACTGGATGTGGCCGAGCCCGGTGACCACCTCCGTCGAGAACGCGATCGAGGGCGTGCTCTTCAACCACCAGACGGCGATGCAGGCTGCTCAGTCGGTGCAGACCGAGCTCAGCACCCTTC
Organism: Streptosporangiaceae bacterium; assembly: GCA_035532775.1. GTDB lineage: Bacteria > Actinomycetota > Actinomycetes > Streptosporangiales > Streptosporangiaceae > Chersky-822. Next base: position 4,301 of record DATKQH010000070.1, on the reverse strand, counting down.
GCCAGCAGCAGAACTACACCTACGACTTCCTCAGCGGCTGGCCGAAGAGCCAGTGGGCGCGGGTCGAGCCTGCGACGGTCCCGAACATCCAGATCACGCACTAGGACGAGCCGCCCGCTCCGGCTGCAGGCTCACGCAGCCGGAGCGGTGCGCCTGGAGGAGGCGTTCTGGACACGACCACGAAGGCCATGCCGTCGGCAGCAGGCCTGGCGGCCTCCGCTGTGCGGCCGTGGCGCCGGCCCTCCGGGCGCCGCCTGAACCGCAAGCTCTTCGGGCTGGCCATGGTGGCCCCTGCGCTGCTCTTGTACGTCGTTTTCGTGATCTACCCGCTGTTCCGCGGCGCGTTCGTCAGCCTGTATCAGTGGGATGGCCTGTCGCCCACCATGACGTGGTTCGGGCTGCGGAACTACAAGTACGCGCTCGAGGATCCGGTCTTCCTGCTGTCGCTGCGCAACACCTTCCAGTACGCGATCGGCGTCACGATCGTCAAGAACGTGCTCGGGCTTGGCCTGGCCGTGCTGCTGAATCGCAAGCTGCGCGGCCGGGCGTTCTTCCGGACCGCTGGGTTCCTGCCCGTCATCTTCTCCTTCGTCGTAGTCGGCGTGCTCTGGTCGTGGATCTTCAATCCGACCTTCGGCCTGGCTGACAAGCTGCTGCAGAGCATCGGCCTCGGCAGCCTGGAGCCCGGATGGCTGAGCGACCCGCACCTGGCGCTGTGGTCGGTCATGTGGGTGGACGTCTGGAAGTGGACCGGCTTCCACATGGTGCTGTACCTCGCCGCGCTGCAGAACGTGCCGAAGGAGCTCTACGAGGCCGCGGCGATCGACGGCGCTGGCCGCTGGCAGACGTTCCGCCGGGTGACCGTCCCGTCCATTCGACCGGTTATCGCGTTCAGCACCCTGCTCGCGCTGACCGGGGCCTTCGTCGCCAACTACGACGTGGTCTACGTGATGACCGGCGGCGGCCCGCTCAACTCGACCCAGGTGGCACTGACGTATATCGTCTCCACGACGTTCAGCGCGCAGGAGGTCGGGCTGGCCAACGCCATGAGCATGATCTTGTTCATCGGCGTGGCGATCATCGGCGCCGTCCAGCTCGCCGTCATGACCAGAGGCCGGGAGCCACTGCGGTGACCGCCGGCTCCGCCACCCCACCGCGCACGCTCACCCGCGCCCCGGGCACAGGCCCAGGCCCGGGCCTTCGCCGCAGGATTGCTGCCTTCAGCCCGGGCACTTACCTCATCATGGGCGTGCTGGTGGTGCTGACGATCTACCCGATGGTCTGGATGCTGCTCGGGTCCTTCAAGTCGCTCGGCGAGTTCTACACCAACATCTGGGGCCTGCCGCAGGTGTGGCGCTGGAGTAACTTCTCCCTGGCCTGGAACGATGTGCAGCTCGGGCAGAAGTTCATTAACAGCATCATCGCCACGCTCGGGACGCTGATCCTGACCCTGCCGCTGTGCTCAATGGCCGGGTATGCGTTCGCCAGGGTCGACTTCCCGCTCCGGCGCTACATCTACTACTTCGTGCTCGCCGGAATCATGATCCCGTTCGGGGTGACCGCGGTTCCCGTGCTCACCACAGAGGTCAGCCTCGGCCTGTTCGATACCAGGCTCGGCCTGATCCTCGTCTACGCGGCACAGAACCTGCCGTTCGGCATCTTCCTGATGTACTCGTTCTTCCAGTCGATCCCTGGCGAGCTGGAAGAGGCCGCTCTGATCGATGGCTGCAACAGGTTCAAGGCGTTCCTCCGGATCGTGCTGCCGCTCGCCAAGCCGGGACTGGCGACCCTGCTGATCTTCACCGGGACCAGCGTGTGGAACGAGTACCTGATGGCCAGCGTGCTGATCCACCAGCCGAACCTGGAAACGCTGCCGCTCGGCCTGGTCAACTTCACCACCGCGCACAGCACCAATTACCCGGAGCTCTTCGCGGCCCTCAGCATCGTGACCGCGCCCGTGGTCTTGCTCTACCTGGTGGCGCAGCGGCAGTTCATCAGCGGCCTGACCGCAGGTGCGCTCAAGGGATAGCGGCTACCGAGGCCCGAACTGAAGCCGGAGGCGAACGTGCTCAAGGGGATACCGGCGTTGCTCAACGCCGATGTGCTCTACATCCTCGCCGCCATGGGCCACGGCGACGAGGTGGCCCTGGTAGACAGGAATTTCCCGGCCACCTCCATGGCGCGGCGCCTGGCGCGGCTTGACGGGACCGATGTCTGTACCGCCGGGCATGCCATCCTCAGCCTCTTCCCGCTCGACACGTTCGTCGAAGAGCCAGTGACCCGGATGGAGGTAGTCGGTGACCCCAGCGCCGTCCCGGACGTTCAGAACGACTTCCATCAGCTCGCTGAGGAAGCCGAGGGCCGGGTCATCTCGGTCGGATCGCTTGAGCGGACTGCTTTCTACGCCAGGACGAAGGAAGCCTTCGCGGTCATCGCGACCTCCGAGGACCGTCCCTACGGGTGCTTCCTGCTCACCAAGGGCGTCGTCTAAGTCACCGCCATAGCTCGGCTGAATTCCAGTCCCTGGAAATCACCGGAGCTGCGCCACTGGCCGATGTAGCGGAAGTAGGCCGGCGCTCCGTGCTGGTATCCGACCAGCAGGGAATGGGGGCTGGTGCCCTGGCCCTCGTTGTTGTAGTAGCCGGGGTGCAATTGGCCAGGAACGACGTCATGACGGGATTCGGAGCCAGCAGCTCCATCCAGGCGTCCTCCGCCTCCCCGGTCACATCGACGCCGTCGAATTTGTTATCGATCATGTGAGAGACCACGGCGGCGACAGTCCTGGCCGTATCGGCCAGGTTGTGCGGGACGTTGGCCACGAAGTTGCCGCCCTGGCCGAGCTGGACCAGGAAGGCGTTCGGGAAGCCGTGCACGTGGATGCCGTGCATCGAGCGCATCCCGGCCGACCAGTAGTCCGACAGCCTGGTGCCGTCGCGGCCGGTCATGTCGAAGCCGTAACGCCTGGTCGGCTCGGTACCGACCTCGAATCCCGACGCGTAGATGATGCAGTCGACGGGGTATTCGACGCCGGCCGCGACGACCCCGGCCGGGCTGATGCGCTCCACTCCCCTGCCGTCCGTGTCGACGAGGTGGACCGAGGGCAGGTTGTACGCGCTGAGGTACTCGTCGTGGAAGCATGGCCGCTTGCAGAGCTGGCGGTACCAGGCCTTGAGCTGCTGCGCCGTCCCCGGATCCTGCACGATCGCGTCAGCCCGTGCCCTGATCTCGCTCATCTTCTCGAAGTCAGCGCTCTCGAAGTCGTCCAGCAGGTCCTGGAAGCTGGCCGGGTCCTGGCGCGGTACCGAGAGCCGGCCGCGGATCCGCTTGGCCAGGTCGGTCCACCCGTCGTTCACCAGGTCCTCGCCAGGAAACTCACCGGCTGACATGTTGGCGACGAAGTTCTCGAGCCAGCGCTCCTGCCATCCGGGCCCGGCCACGCCCGCGAACCACTCCGGGTCGATCGGCTGGTTATCGCGCACGTCCACCGAGGAGGGCGTCCGCTGGAAGACGAACAGTTCCTTGCAGGAACCGGCCAGATGCGGGACGCACTGGACCGAGGTCGCGCCGGTACCGATGATGGCTACCCGCTTATCGGCGAGGCGGTCCATCGGCGCGCCTTCCGGGTCACCCCCGGTATAGGCGTAGTCCCACCTGCTGGTGTGGAACGCGCGGCCGGCGAAGCTCTCGATGCCGGGGATGCCCGGCAGCTTGGCGACGTGCAGCGGACCGGTCCCTATCGCTACGAACTGCGAAGTGAACTCATCGCCCCGGTCCGTCCGCACGATCCACCGGCAGCGGGCGGCGTCCCATTCGAGGTCGGTTATCTCGGTGTGGAACAGGGCGTTATCGTGCAGCCCGTACCGGCTGGCAATCCGGTTGCAGTGCTCGAGGATCTCCGGCGCATGCGCATACCGCTCTGACGGCCTGTACCCGGTCTCCTCGAGCAGCGGCATGTAGATCATCGAGGCCGTGTCGCACTGCGCGCCCGGGTAGCGGTTCCAGTACCACGTTCCGCCGAACCCGCCGGCCTTCTCGACGATGCGCACGTCAGCTAGGCCGGTTTCGCTGAGCCGGGCGCCGGTCACCAGACCGGCGAAACCTCCGCCGACCAAAGTCACAGTTACGTGATCATGCTTCTCGGCCCGCTCGAGACGCTCGGTGTAAGGGTCACGGAGAAAGCGCCCGAACTGACCCTTCAGCTCAACGTACTGATCGTTACCGTCCGGTCGAAGCCGTTTGGCCCGCTCGCGGGCATACCGGCGGCGCAGGCCATCGATATCGACGTCAGTCATAGACGGGTC
>DATKQH010000069.1:0-47325 GCA_035532775.1 Streptosporangiaceae bacterium | reverse complement strand
TGCGATGGCAAGGGTGTCCAGGTCGGCGTCCACGAGGGTCCTCCACAGGATCGGCGTTGGGTCGCAACGCCGATCCTGGACACCCTTCAGCGCAAACTCGGCGAGACGCGCCGGTCAGACCCCTTGGAATAGATCATCTAGACGAACAGCAGCATGATGGCGATCGGTGTGATCGCGGTCGTGATGATGGTGTCCAGGCTGCGTGTGACGTGGCGCATGGTCCGTCCTGTGAGGACGGCGGTGTCGCCGAAAAAATGCGTGGCCATTGTTGTTCCTTACTTCTGGTTCGACCTGGTCGTGCGGTCTTGGCTGCCCTTATCGGCGTCGCCGTCCCAGTCGGCTTCGCCGGCGTCGCCGACGACCGCGAAGAAGACGTCTTCGAGAGATGGCTGCTTCTCGACGTATTCGACCTTGGCGGGCGGCAGCAGCTGTCTGAGCTCGGCCAGGGTGCCGTTGACGATGATCCGACCCTGGTGAAGGATCGCGATCCGGTCGGCAAGCTGTTCGGCCTCGTCCAGGTACTGAGTCGTGAGCAGCACGGTCGTGCCGCCCTCGGCGAGCTCCCTGACGGCCTGCCACACCTCGATGCGCGCCTCCGGGTCCAGCCCGGCCGTCGGCTCGTCGAGGAAGATGACCGGCGGATTCCCGATCAGACTCATCGCGATGTCCAGGCGACGGCGCATGCCACCGGAGTACGTCGCTACCCTCCGGGTGCCCGCCTCGGTCAGCGAGAAGCGCCTCAGCAGGTCATCCGCGATCGCGCCCGGGGCTTCGAGGTGCCTCAGCCTGGCGACCAGGACGAGGTTCTCCCGCCCGCTGAGGATCTCGTCGACCGCCGTGAACTGCCCGGTGAGACTGATGAACTCGCGTACGTCGGCGGCCTGCGTCGCGACATCGAAGCCGTTGACTCGGGCAATCCCTGCGTCGGCCTTGAGCAGCGTGGACAGAATCTTCACTACCGTGGTCTTGCCCGCCCCGTTGGAGCCGAGCAGGGCGAAGATGCTGCCCCGCGCCACCTCGATGTCCACGCCGCGCAGCACACGCAGCTCCTGGTACGACTTCTCCAGGCCCTGCACGTGGATCGCAGGCCCCTGGACCTGATTGGCTGCTGGAAGGAGGCTCAGGACGGCCAGCATGGAGGGTTGACGCAGCGTCAAGGTCAAGCCCGCAGGGCAGATTCGATTCGTCCGCTCACATGGAAGCTACGGCCCGACGCCCGACGAGAGTGGCGGACTCTTGTCAGGCGGATCGAACGGCGACAGCGCGTTCCAGCTCGTCGGGGTCGTGGGCGCTGACGGCACCTCAGATCGCCGGGTGCATGGCCGTCAGGCCGCCGTCGACGTTCAGCGTGATGCCGGTGATGTAGGTCGCCCCGCTGCCGCAGAGGAACGAGACGGCGGCCGCGACCTCGGCGGCCTGGCCCACTCTCCTGAGCGGGCTGATCCTGCCCAGCGAGTCCTCGCTGAGGGTGGCGACGAACGGCTCGCTCAGCGGCGTCAGGACCCAGCCAGGGGCCACGGCGTTGACCAGGATGCCCAGCGGAGCGAGCTCGACGGACATCGACTTGGTCAGCGAGATGATCGCCGCCTTGGACGCGTTGTAATGGGCGAACTCGGCCTCGGACAGCTGCCCGTTGGTGGAGGCGATGTTGACGATCCGACCGCCCGTGCCCTGGTCACGCATCGCGCGCCCGGCGGCGCCGCCGATCAGAACGGGGCCGCGGACGTTGATATCCATCAGCGCGTCCCAGGTATCGGCCGTGAAGTCGAGGAACGGCACGGGGCTGTAGACGCCCGCGTTGTTGACGAGGATGTCGATCCGGCCGAAATGCTCACGGACAGCCGGGACCAGGCTGGCGCAATCGTCGGCCGAGCCGACGTCGGACCGCAGCCCCAGGACCTTGTCCCGGCCGGCCCTGTCCTCGCCGCCGAGCCGGGCCGCCGCGGCGCTGACCTCGTCGGCGTTCCTGGCACAGATCGCCACGGCGTAGCCGTCATCGAGCAGTTGCTCAGCGCAGGCGTAGCCGATGCCCTTGCTGCCTCCGGTCACCAGCGCGACCTTGTCCACTGTGCCTCCTCGCTGCCCTGAAATGTGCGGCCGCGCGTTACTGAGAACGCGCGTTACTGAGAACGAGCGCCCGCGCTGGCCGCCGTGATCAGCGACTCCAGTGACGGGTCCTCCAGCTTGGGCCTGGTCCACGCCCAGCGCGACGAGGCCTCCTGCCAGTAGTCGAAGCCCTCGGCGGGGGAGTCGGTCAGCAGCGCGTCCATGCCGACGAACAGGAGCGACCAGGTGTACTGGGCCGCGATGCCGAACAGGCTGGCCCGCGCGTACTGCACCGGATCGTGCGAGCCGAAGTAGGCGGTGCAGGCCGTCCGGATCTGGTCCGGGTCGTAGTCGCCTTCCATGGCCAGATCGCCCACGTCGAACATCGGGTCGTTCATCCCGCTGAAGTCGTAGTCGATGATCCTGATCCGGCCGTCGTCCATGATGTTCTTGGCGAGCAGGTCGTTGTTGCTCGGCACGGCAGGCAGCGCGTTGAGCGCAAGGGCGGCCTGGATCCTGCGTATGGTCGGCAGCCAGTCCGCGCTGCCCGGCGGGCAGGCCAGCGCGTGCTTGTCGACCAGGGCGAGGTAGTCGTCGAGGAACTTCCAGATCACCGTGGTATTGCGCATGGGCGGGGCCTTGACGTGCAGATCCCGGATGGCGCGGCCAATGCGCGGGATGTAATCAGGCCTGGCCAGGTCCGGGGTGTCCAGGGTCCGTCCGTCGATGTACTCGAGCACGAGCGCGGGTATGTCCGGCAGTGACTGGACTACCCGCGCGCCGACACCCGACGCCCCTGCGGCGACCGTGTTAGCGATCAGGTCGCCGATCGGGATCATCAGCCCGAAGTCATCCATCTCCTGGGTGAGGAACTTGACCACGTACCGGTCGCCACCGTCTGTGCTGACCGCGTAGGTGACATGCGCCAGGCCGCCGAACAGCTGACGCCACTCAAGCCGCCGGCCGCGCAGCATGTCGGCCGCCGCCGCGACCTGCGCCATCGGGCCGGCGAATCGCTGGTCCGCGGCGCTGGCCACGGGCTGGCTCGCCGCCGCGGTCACGGGCTGGCTCGCCGCCGCGGTCACAGGTTCGCTCGCCGCCGCGGTCACGTCAGGGCTCAGGCTCGTACTGGTCGATGGCCATTGGGTGATCGTGGATCCGCCTGGACCGGAGCGCGTAGAACACCACGCCGACCAGCAGCGGCAGGCCGATGATCAGCCAGGCCATCGGGGCATCCTTGAGGAAGAAGCCGCCGGATGTGCCGGAGATCTGGTTGAAGGTGGGGTTGGTAGCCGGGCGCGGCCACAGCAGGTCGAGTGCGGTCAGCCCGGTGCCGACGACCGCGACGATATTCACGGCGATGCCCCAGCGCCCGAGCGAGAACCGGCCCTTGACCTTCGGCCAGCCGCGGAAGCGGTAGATCAGGGTGACGCTCATGATCAGGAAATACGCAACGTACATGGCCGCGGTCGCGCCGCCGACAATCGAGGAGGTCTTAGAAGTGAACACGAAGACCGGGACCAGGGACAGCACGCCGAGCAGCAGGACCGCGGCCCACGGCGCGCCATCCTTCAGTGTCTTGGACCACGTGGCCGAGAAGGGCAGCTGCCCGTCCCTGGCCATGCCGTAGATGTGCCGGACCGCGCCGGTGAACATGACATTGGTCGCGACGATCAGCCCGATGGAGACGACTACGAGGAAGAGCTTGAAGACGCCGACGGGCAGGTGCGCGGTGATCGCGTTCTCGGCCGGCACGCCGCCCAGCATCGCGGCCTTCATGTCGGGAATCGACGGCGTCAGGCAGAACAGGAACAAGAAGCCAGCGGCGATCGCGAACAGGTAGGCGCCGATCACGGCGCGCGGTGCGTTGCGCCCGGCGTCGACGGTCTCCTCGCCGAGCGTGCCGCCGTTCTCGAACGTGTACAGAACCCATAGCGCGTTGAACACCCCGGCGCCGATGAACAGCGGGAAGACGTTCTTGAGCGAGCTGAGTACCTGGACGGTCGCGGCGCCCGAGCTGGTCGTGGTCACGGCCGCGGTCTGGGTGAGGTTGCCGAAGTGCTTGGCACCCAGGATGAAGGTGAGCAGGCACACGATGGTGACGACGGTGAGCTCGAGCCCCATCGCCCATTCGGTAATCCGGCCCAGGACGCCGATGCGCGCAATATTCCACACCACCGCGATCGCCGCGGCGATCACGATGATGATCGCATCTGTCGTGAAGCTGGGCGCCAGGTTGAACAGCGGGTGGATCAGCACCGGCAGGCTCGCGTAGTAGGCGGTCATCAGGGGGAACAGCGCTCCGGCATAGATCCAGCCCATCCACCAGCCCACCCGCTTGCCGGCCAGGATCGTCGGCCACTGGTACATGCTGCCCGCGAAGGGGTACTTCGACGCGAGCTCGGCGATAACCAGGACCATGGCGCCGACGCTGACCGCGACCAGCGGCCAGCCCCAGAACTCGGCGCCGCCGACGCTGGACATGGCGAACCCGTACAACGAGAAGAGCCCGGCGAAGACGCCGACGCCCGCGAACGTGAGCGCACCGTTGGTGAGGGCCGTCAGGACTCTGGTGAGCTTGCCGGCGGCAGTGGTGAACGGCTGTGAGGTCTCGACAGCTCCCATCCGCTGAACCGTCCCTTCTCTCGATTGGGTGGTCCATTTGACGGAACAGAAGGACTTTTGGCGCACTGTAACGTAGCCCTGCAAGGTCTGACAAGACCCTGCAGGCAGGATGATCTCGGGACTGGCTGCGGCTAGCGCGGCAAGTCGTGCCGCGGTTACGCTGGCGTTCGATATGGTGCGCCCAAATGACAACAGTCAGGTCGGCCCCCGAGGCTCGGGGCGGCCGGGCGCGTGCGGTACCAGCGGAAGGCCGACCCATGCCCACCAATGACCTCCCGCAGCGAGCGCAGGTCGTCATCGTCGGCGGCGGTGCCGTCGGCTGCAGCGTCGCCTACCACCTGGCCAAGCTCGGCTGGACCGACGTGGTGCTGATCGAGCAGGGACAACTGTCCTGCGGGACGACCTGGCACGCGGCCGGCGTCGTCGGCCAGCTCCGGACGCACCCGTCCCTGACCAGGCTGATGATCTACAGCAGCAGGCTGTACGAGGGCCTGGAGGCGGAGGTCGGCCTCGGCACCGGATGGAATCCGTGCGGCGCGCTCTGGGTCGCGGCCTCCGCCGACCGGATGACGCAGCTGCGCAGGACCGTTGACCTGGCGCGCGCACAGGGCCTGGAGGCGCATGACATCTCGGTGGCCGAGGCGGGGGCGAGGTGGCCGCTGATGCGAACCGAGGACCTGGTCGGCGCGATCTGGCTGCCGAACGACGCCAAGGCCAACCCCGCCGACCTGACCCAGGCGCTGGCGAGGGGCGCCAGGCGCCTGGGGGTGCGGATTCTGGAGCGAACAAAGGCTCTCGGCTGGGTCGTCGAACGCGACCGGGTCACGTCCGTGGCCACCGATCGCGGCGACATCGAGTGCGAGTACGTCGTCAATTGCGGCGGGCAGTGGGCCAAGGCTCTTGGCGACCAGGTCGGCGTGACCGTCCCGCTGCAGCCGGCCGAGCACTACTACATCGTCACGGAGCCGATCGGCGGGCTGGACAAGACCGCACCAACGCTGCGCGACCCTGACGGATACACCTATTTCAAGGAGGAGGTCCGAGGGCTGCTGATGGGCGGCTTCGAGCCGGACGCCAAGCCATGGGTCGCCTCCGACGAGATCCCCGAGCCGTTCGAGTTCCAGCTGCTGCCTGAGGACTGGGACCAGTTCGACATCCTGATGCGCAACGCCGTGCACCGGGTGCCCGCCATGGAGAGCGCGGGCGTCAAGAAGTTCTACAACGGGCCCGAGAGCTTCACGCCGGACCACAACTTCATCATGGGCAGGGCACCGGAGCTCGATAACTATTTCGTGCTGGCCGGCTTCAACTCCTCGGGCATAGCGTTCGCTGGCGGGGCGGGCAACGCCCTGGCCCAGTGGATCGTCGCCGGGGAGCCCGACCTCGATCTCAGTCCGGTCGACATCCGGCGGTTCGCGCCCATGCAGGGCAACAAGCGATGGCTGCGCGGGCGGGTCCAGGAAATTGTCGGCCTGCACTTCGCGATGGCCTGGCCGAACCGCGAACCGCAAAGCGCCCGCGGTGTTCGCAGGTCCCCGGTGCATCACCTGCTTGAGGCGCACGGGGCGTGCTTCGGCACCAGGATGGCCTGGGAACGGGCGAACTGGTTCGCCCCGGCCGGCACGAAGCCGGTCGTGGAGTACGGCTGGGGACGGCAGAACTGGTTCGGCCACAGCGCGGCCGAGCACCTCGCGGCGCGCGAGAGTGTCGCTCTTTTCGACCAGACCTCGTTCGCCAAGATCGCCGTCCGCGGTGCCGACGCGGAGGCCGCCCTGCAGTTCCTGTGCTCCAACGACGTCGCGGTCCGGCCGGGCCGCACGGTATATACGGCGCTGCTCAACGAACGCGCCGGCTACGAGGCCGACGTGACCGTGACCCGCATCCGCTGGAATGAGTACCTGATAGTGACCAGCAGCGCCCAGGGTCTGCACGACCTGGACCTGCTGCGCCGGGGGGTTCCCTCCGGCCTGCGGGTTGAGTTCTTCGATATCACCTCGGCCTACGCGGTGCTGTCGGTGATGGGCCCGCAATCCCGAGCGCTGCTCGGCGGCCTGTCCAGTGACGACTTCTCCGCGGCGGCGTTCCCGTTCGGCCACAGCCGCGAGGTTGACCTGGGCGGCCTGACCGTCCGCGCCACCCGGCTGACCTACGTGGGCGAGCTGGGGTGGGAGCTGTACATTCCGAGCGAAGTGGCGGTGGCCGCGTTCGAGCGGCTGACCGATCCCGGCAATCCGATCAGGCCGAAGCTGGCCGGCTACTACGCGATCGAGTCCCTGCGGCTGGAAAAGGGGTACCGCGCTTTCGGGCGGGAACTCGGCCCGGACACCTCGCCGCTCGAGGCCGGCCTCACGTTCGCCTGCAAGCTGGGCACGGCCATCGCCTTCCGCGGCCGCGAGGCGCTGGAGCGGCATAAGGCGGAAGGTGTTGCCCGCCGCCTGGTGAGCCTGGTTGTCTCCGATCCTGACGCCTACGCGTGGGGCGGTGAGCTGCTGCTGCGCGATGGCGAGCCAGCCGGGTTCGCCAGCTCGGCCGCCTACGGTCATACGGTCGGCCGGACAGCGCTGCTCGGCTATATCGAGCGGCGTGACGGCGGCATGGCCGACCGTGACTGGCTGGGCCGGGGTACCTACCAGGTCGCCATCGGCGGCGAGTGCTACGACGCCAGCGTGTCGCTGCGGTCTCCCTACGATCCGACCGGGGCCCGGATCCGGGCCTGACTATGGGGCCGGGGCAGGCTGGCTCATCCTGGAAGCCTTCACCTCGCCATGCGCCCAGGCGATGACCGTCGTGCGGTCGCCGACAAACAGGTCGGTCGAGTATTCGACCGGCTTGTCGTCGAGGTCGAAGGCGACCCGCTCGATGGCCATCAGCGGGTCGCCGACCTTGATGCCGAGCAGCTCCGACTGCTCATGGTTGGCCAGCACCGCGACCATGCGCTCGATCGCCTTGACGCACGTCACGCCGTACCGGTCGATGAGCAGGTCATAGATGCTGTCGTCGAGTGGCTGGGACAGCAGGTCGGGCGCGAGCGACACCGGGATCCGCGCGGTCTCCAGCGAGATGCGCACCTCGTCGGCCAGGCGGATCCTGATCACCTCGTACACGAGCGTGCTGGCCGGAATGTGCAGCGCGCCGGCTACTGCCTCGTCGGCGGGCAGCATCCGCGCGGACACCACGTGAGCGCCCGGCCGGAAACCCTGAGCGCGCAGATAAGCGGGGATCCCGGCCAGGTAGCTGAAATCGATATCGACCCGCGGCCGGTTGACGAAGGTGCCGCCGCTGCGCCCCCTGCGGCGGTGCACGGCACCCTCGTGCTCCAGCCGGTCGAGAACCTGACGTACGGTTGTCCGGCTCACGCCCAGCTGCATGGCGAGCTCACGCTCGGTAGGCAGCCGTCCGTCCTCGCCCAGCCTGCCGCCGGAGATCAGCTCATGGATGCGCTGTGCTACCGAGTCGCGAATGGTGCGGGAGTTCTCGATTCTGGTGACCGATCCGGCCCCGGCATGACGGGCGCTCATAGCGCAACGATAGACGCACGCTGGCCGGAGCCTGCATGCCGTCGTCCCCCTCACCGACCACCACGCTTGCCCGGGAGAATGCCGTGCGAATCCTGCTGACTAACGACGACGGATTCGATGCCGATGGCATCCTCGCGATCCGCACGGCGCTCGCCGCGTGGTGTGACAGCGTCGTGACCATTGCCCCGGACGGAGATTGCAGCGGTTTCGCGCGCAAGTGCACATTCTCCCGGCCCGTCGTGGTGACGCGTGTCTCCGGTGGCCCGCACCCGGCCTACCGCTGTGACGGCACGCCGGCCGACTGCGTGCGCGTCGGGCTGCTCGGCGGCCTGGCCGCCGCCGCCGACCTCGTCGTCAGCGGCATCAACCACGGCGCGAACCTCGCCGATGACGTCACCTACTCGGGTACGGTAGGCGCGGGCCTGGAGGCCGCCATTCTCGGCACGCCAGCGATCTGCCTGTCGCAGCAGACGCCGACGGGCTCGTTCTCGGTCAACTATCAGGAGGATCTGGAGGGCGCCGGGCTGGCCTACGACTTCAGTTTCGCGGCCGCGCACGGCGCCGCGCTCGCCCGCTCGGTGATCGGAGCCCGGCCCGCGGAGCCTGTGGTGCTCAGCGTCAACTATCCCGCCCGCCGGAGCGTTGCCGGCATCCCCAGCGTGCTCACCAGGGCGGGGCGACGTGACTACCCGAGGGCGGCCGAGACCGGGCCGGCCGACGGCGACGTGTACCGGATGTACCTGTTCGGAGAGCCGGACGAGGTCATCCCCGAATCCGACGGGTCACTCGGCACCGACATCGGTGCCTTGCGTGCTGGCTCCGTCTCGGTGACGCCGCTGTCGTTCGCCGTCGAGCTCGGCGACCTGTCCCCTGGCTTCCAGGCCTTCATCGCCCGGCTGAGCGAGACCTTTCCCTTCGGCTAATGCCTGCCCGTGGACTCGCGGACGACCAGGGACGTTCTCAGCACCCTGCTCTTCGGTGGCCGGCCGGTGGTGACGTAGTCCTGGAGCAGTGCAGCCGCCGTCTCGCCGAGTTCCCTGGCCGACAGGTTCACGGTCGTCAGCGACGGGGCGGTGAACTCGGAGTACGGCAGGTCATCGAAGCCCACCAGCGACAGCTCGCCGGGAATCGGCACGCCCAGGGTGCGGCAGGCGCTCATGACGCCGTACGCGTACAGGTCGTCGCCGCAGACGACGGCGGTCACGCCCGCTGACTTCCAGGCCGGCCATTTCGCCAGGAAGCCGTGGCGGGCTGCTTCCATGGTCAGCTCGTCCAGGACGAGGTCGTCGACGGCCAGCTCAGCGCCGAGCCGACGCAACCCGGTCTCCAGCCCGTCCCGGCGATGCTGGAGCGAAGCCTTGTCCCGGCTGACGCCGATATAGGCAACTCGCCGGTGCCCGAGCGCGAGCAGGTAATCGGCCAGCTCGCTGGCCGCGTGCCGCACATCCAGGTCGATACTCGGGAAGGAGCCGGCCGATCCGTCGGAATCGAGAATCACCGTCGGGCAGGTCGGGACGACCGTTTCAAGCAGCCTGCTTCCCGGGCTGGCCAGGATCAGGCCCGCCAGGTTGCCGGCCAGTGCCCGCTGCACGGTGCTCAGGTCGTAGTCCTCGCCGCCATGCGGCATGAGCACGGTCACCGACAGGTCACTGTCGAGCTTGCGCGCCAGGCCTTCGAGCACCATGGAGAAGAACGGGTTGGTCGGGTCCGGGCTCACGAACCCGATGGAGTCGAGCTCTCCACGCGCGAGCGCGCTCGCGGTCGTGTTGAGCTGGTAGCCGAGTTCGCTGGCCGCGGCCAGAATCCGCTCCCGAGTCTGGGCAGCCACCCGTCCCTGGTCCTTGCCGTTGATGACCAGGGAGACCGTCGACAGCGAGCGGCCCGCTCGCTCGGCGACGTCGCGCGCGGTCGCACGACGAGGGCGGGCCGGACGGGTAACCACGATCAGAATTCTGTCATGCTCCCGGCCGGGCGCCTGGCTGGCCTGCACACTCGACCGTGCAGGGCGCCGGTCGTGGATGGATGGCACTTTCATCCGCCGAAATACGGATGGAAGTGCCATCCATCCAGGAGGTCCGCGCTGATCTGCCGCGCCGGCGGCCCGACCTGCTGGCCAGGATTCCGTGGCCGAGCAGAACGCGGCATTCGGCAAGCTGTACGCCCAGCGTGGTATGGCCAATACCGCCCAGGTGTGTCATCCTGCTCATAAGAGACATCGGCGACCTCGCTAGCCGGTGGCGGTCGCTGCTTCCGGCGTTGCACCCCCGGAGGTTGGCATGGCGCGCGAGCACGTAATCGACCCGCAGGTCATTCACCATCAGTGGGATCTGGATCTTCAGCCGGTGCTCGCGGTCGGCTCGGGCGATGTCGTGCACTACGACATCATGGTCGCGGGCGACGGTCAGGTATGGCCGGGCGCCACGTACGAGGACACTCGCTTCGACTTCGACACCATCTACAACCTGTCGGGCCCGGTCTGGGTCGATGGCGCCGAGCCCGGCGACACCTTGCAGGTCGACATCCTGGACTTGCACCACGGCGCATGGGGCTGGGCCGCTTTCCTGCCCGAGATGGGCCTCCTGCCGGACGACTTCCCGCACGGCTACGTGCGCACCTTCGAACTCAAAGAGGGGCAGGCGGAATTCGCTCCGGGTATCCGGATTCCGCTCGCGCCTTTCTGCGGGACGATCGGAACCCATCCGGGAGAGCCGAGGACCGTCTCGCCGTTCCCGCCGCACCGGGGCTGCGGGAACATCGACAGCCGGCACCTCACCTCAGGATCGACGTTGTGGGTACCGGTCCACGTTCCGGGAGCGATGTTCTCGTGCGGTGATCCGCACGCGGCGCAGGGCGACGGCGAGGTCTCCGTCACCGCCCTGGAGGCACCGCTGAGCGGCAGCCTGCGGTTCACGCTGCACAAGCAGTCGGTCAGCGCGCCGCGGTTCCGCGTTCCCGCCGGGAGCAAGGCGATCAGGCCGGGCGGCTATCAGGCCACGATGGGCATCTCGCCCGACCTGATGGAGGGCTCCAGGATCGCCGTCAGGGCGATGATCGAATGGCTGACCGCGGAATGCGGCCTCACGGCCGACGACGCCTATCTGCTGTGCAGCCTCAGCGGGGACCTCCGCATCATCGAGGTCGTCGACTCCGGAGTCTGGAATGTCGGCATGACCATGCCGCTGGAAATCTTCGAAAGCTCAGAGTAAGCCGCGACAATTTCACGCTCAAAATCTTTGTCTTCTTCGCATGTACTCGCGTTAAGGGAGGCAGTTTCGTGGAGGACCAGCAGCCCACATCACAGCAAGTCGTTACTGAGAACGGCCACGATGGTCTCCGGCGCAATAGCCTGAATCTGCCGCGCCTGGCTTTCATCGGGCTGGCCTATTTCTCGCTGGCCCCGGTCATCTACCTGAACATGGGCTTCATGGAGGCCGATTCGGGCGGCCCGGTGATGCCTTTCCTGTTCATCCTCATCACGATCGCCGTGCTGCCGACCGCGATCAGCTTCGCGGTGCTGAATAACCGCCGGCCGTCCGCCGGAAGCGGATACACGTGGCTGTGGGAGTCGACGCACCCGGGCATAGGGCTCTGGCTGGGCTGGATCATGATCACGACGTACGTCGTCGTCTCGGCGCTGTACCCGCCGGCCTTCGGGACCTTCTTCAACGCGCTGCTGGCTTACTTCCACGTGACGGCGACCACGTGGACTGGCATCGCCGGCGGGGTGGCAGCGGTCCTCATCATCGGCTACCTCAACCACAACAACATCAAGCTGTCATCACTGGTGATCGGCATCCTGATGGTGCTCGAGGCGGCCTTCGTCGCGGCCGTGGCCATCGTGATCGTCATCAAGGGCGGGCACCTCGGGCACTTCAGCGCCGCACCGTTCAACCCGGGCGCTGCCACCGCGGGATTCTCCGGGCTCAGCCTCGCCGCGATCTTCGCGTTCCTGTCGATCGCGGGAGTAGACAGCGTGGCCCCCGTCGCCGAGGAATCTCACACGCCGCGCCGGCTCATTCCGCTGGCCACGATCCTTGTGACCCTGATCGCGGGCCTGTTCTGGACTCTCGTGTCCTACGGATTCGCTATCTCGGTGCCGGTCCACACCGTAGAGAGTTACGTGAGCGCCGGCCAGATCACGCCGGTCCTGCCGATCACACGGTCGTACATAGGCGGCTGGGCCGTCCTGGTCCCGATCACCGGATTCACGGCCGCGCTCGCGAGTTTCGGCGCGTCTCTGTACGCGGCCGGCCGGATCACGTACGCGATTTCCAGGGAGGGCTTCCTGCCGGGCTACTTCAAGGGCCTGCATCCCAGGTTCCGGACGCCCTGGCGGGCTGAGGTCGCGACGCTGGCCATCGCGCTGGTCTTCCTGGTCGTCGTCAGCCTCTGGCAGGGCGGCCCGTCGAGTGCGTATGCCTACCTGGGCGAAGTCTTCGTCTTCTTCGTCCTCATCCTGTACATCTTCGTGAACCTCGCCAACCTGCTCTACCACGTGCGGTACCACAGGGACCGGTTCAACTGGTTCCTCAACGGATTCATACCCGTCGCCGGAATCGTGATCGACGTGTACATCCTGTACAAGGCCTTCTTCGTCAGCGAGATCTCGCTGCCGTTCAAGACCGGGAGCAGCATCGTGTGGTTCTCGGTCGCCTGGGCGGTGATCGGCATCTTCTGGGCGCTCTGGTGGACCAGGCGCCGGCGACTGGCCTCGATCTCGCTCTCGGCCGAGGTGTAGGCCATGGCCACGACCGAACTGCCAGCCCCCTCCGGCTCATCGGTCGCCGAGGGTCATGTCGAGGTCCCTGGCGGCAGGGTCTGGTACCGGATCGTCGGCGCGGACCGTCCGGGAACGCCGTTGCTGTGCTTGCACGGCGGTCCCGGGATGCCGCACGACTATCTGGAGCCGCTGGCAGACCTGGCCGTCACGAGACCTGTGATCTTCTACGACCAGCTCGGATGCGGCCGGTCGGACAGGCCGCCGGACGACTCGCTGTGGACCGTCGACCGGTTCGTCGAGGAGCTGGCCACGGTCCAGCGGGAGCTCGGGCTTGACCGCCCGCACCTGTTCGGCAATTCATGGGGAGGCTGGCTGGCATTGCAGTACACGCTCGACCGCAGGCCGGCCCTCGCCAGCCTGGTGCTCAGCAGCTCGCCGCCGAGCGTCGAGCGCTGGATCACTGACTGCGCAGAGCTCCGGGCGGAGCTCGAAGCGCCGGTGCGGGACGTGCTCGATCGCCACGAGGCAGCGGGTTACTTCGGATGTCCGGAGTACCAGTGGGCGGTCACGCAGTTCTACCGGAGACATGTGTGCAGGCGGGATCCCTGGCCTGACTGCCTCGAGCGAACCTTCGCCGGGATGGGCGGCGATGTCTACCTGACGATGTGGGGCCCGAGTGAATTCGGTCCTGTCACCGGCCGCCTTCGCAACTGGGACGTCACCACGCGGCTGCACGAGATCGACGTGCCGACGCTCGTCACCGGCGGCCGCCACGACGAAGCACGGCCCGAGCACCTGGGCGTACTGGCAGAGCGGATCGATGGCGCTGACCTCGTGATTTTCGAGAACAGCTCGCATCTGGCCTTCATCGAGGAACGCACGCGATACATGCAGGTCGTCGGTGACTTCCTCGTGCGCGCGGAGTCGCGGCTACCCCTGTAGACCGTTGCAGGCAAGGGCAATTCCCTGCTGGTGCGATGAGTGACATGCATCATATTCGGACGCTTACCGGAAGCGCCGCCCGCGCTGGGGGAGTTGTATCGGGGGTGCTCACGATTCCCCCGATCTGAGCTATGACCACCCGTGAGCCACCCCCGTGGTCATGGCGGCGACGTCACGCCCGATAACTGTTAGTCGCGGCATCCGTAACCGCTGGTCGTGGCGGCCGCGAAGCGCTGAGGGCGGACAGGGCAGGGTTACCCTCCGATGAAGATCAAGAAGATCGCAGCAGCAACGCTTGTGCCGGTGGCTGTGGCCGGCGTGACCGTGTCGAGCTGGGCGGCCGTTCAGGCGTCGACCAGCCATCCGAGCGCTCACGCCGCGGCTCATCATGTGCGCGAGGTTCATCCGGTTCGTCCGCTTCATCCGGCTGGGCAGCACAAGGCCGGGCATGCGGCGGATGGCAGCGCTCACAAGCAGGCCAGCAAGGCACGGGCGGTTTCTACTGGCCGGGATCACGCGCGCCACGGCGCGCAGGCCAAGGCTCACCATCGGGCGCACGCCAAGGCCGCGGCCGCCCCGGCGGCGCAGCCGGCCGCTCCGTCGTCCGCCTCGCTGACCTCCGGCATGTCGGCCTTCGAGCAGTGCGTGGCGTGGCGCGAGAGCGGCGACAACCCGACCGCGTCATCGGCGGGGCTGTTCGGGATCCTGCCGTCGACGTGGGCGTCACTCGGCTTCCCCGGCACGGCCGGCGGGTCGTCGGTGGCCCTGCAGAAGGCGGCGTTCGACAAGCTATACGCGCAGGACGGCACGTCGCCGTGGGCGCCGTACGACGGCTGCTGACGTAGCGGCCGGTTAGACCGGACCAGAATGACTCCGGCTCCCCCTGGGCCCCGGGCTCCCGCTCCGGTCTCGGCCACGGTGATCGACACCCGGGGGCCGGGGCCGGAGCAGGTCCGGGCGGCGGTCTCTGTGATCGACACCCGGGGCCGGGGCCGGAGCAGGTCCGGGCGGCGGTCTCTGTGATGGCTCGGCTGTCTCGGTATTGGCGCGGTGCCCGTCCCCCGGCTATTTACAGCGTTCTGTCGCTGGTTGAGCGACGGCCACGCGGGGGAAACCGCAGCCATGACTGGTTACCCGCCAGAAGGCGAATATCAGCCGCCGCCCGCTGGCCAGGGGCCGTTCCCGGAGCAGCCGCAGCCGGGGCCGTACCAGCCGCCGCAGGGGCAGTACCCGCGGCAGCAGGGACCGGTCCCGCGGCAGCAGGTGCGGCCGGGCCGGATCTGGTACCTGGTGCCCGTGGCGATCTTCGTGGCGGGCGCGGTCTGGCTGATCGTCGGCATCGTGTCGCTGTCCAGCACGGTCAATGGCCTGCAGCGAGTGCCGATACCGGCGGGCGGGACGGTCAACCTGAGCCACAGCGGCGGCTACACCATTTACTACGAGGGCCCGGGTGCTCAGAGCGGGAACATCCCGCCATTCCACATCAACGTCACGCCGGCATCGCAGGGTGCATCCGTGTCGAGCCTGACGCGGTACGGATCGACGGTTACCTACAACGCCAATTCGCGCCACGGGCGGGCGGTCCTGACGCTCCATGTCACCAGCCCGGGCAGGTTCGCGATCAGCGCGACGGGTTCCCAGGCCACTGGTGCCGACCTGGCGTTCGGCGGGAGCATCGCGCACGGGATTGTCGGCATCGTGCTCCCGGGTGTGCCGCTGATGATCCTGGGCTTCCTCGGCGCCGTGATCCTGCTCATCATCCGCATTGTCCGCAAACGTACTCTCCGGCAGGGATACGCATAAGGCGGCGAAGGGCGGCTGCCGCCTGGCCGTTGCTGCGAGGGCTCCGGCCGCCGTCCGGCCGCACCTGGCCTGCCGGCGGCCGGCCCGGTGCCCGGCGGCGGCGAGCATGGCGGCCGCCGCCTCGGCATCCAGCCGGCCGGCCCTGGCCTCGGCCCGCAACTGGTCGGCGGCCTCGTCAGCTCCGGATGCCGGCCGGTGCGGCCGCGGCTCGGTCCGCGACTGGTAGAAGTCGGCCGCGGCGAGCAGCCGCGAACCTCCGCCTAGGCTGACACTGACATTCCACGGAAGCGCGGCGCCGTGCGGCCGGCGATCGGAAGACGTCCAACATCGCGGAGGCAGCGTCCTGCACATGTTCGCCTTTTCACGCTGTGCGATTCTCGTGCGGCATTGGTTCGAAATCGACCTCGCTGACGCCTCCATGGAGCATGGAGCCCGAATCGAGGTCAGGGAACTGGTCTTGCGTCCACACCGGGGCAGTGAGTCCGCGGCCCAGCTAGTA
The DNA here is from genome assembly GCA_035532775.1 of Streptosporangiaceae bacterium. Classification (GTDB taxonomy): domain Bacteria; phylum Actinomycetota; class Actinomycetes; order Streptosporangiales; family Streptosporangiaceae; genus Chersky-822. The sequence goes on along the minus strand of DATKQH010000069.1, from coordinate 31,172 downwards.
ACCGCGGACCGGCCACTATGGCGGGCCGACCTCTTCGACCGCTTGTTCGCCCATTGACCCCGCAGACGCGCAGGAACTGCCCCGCTACGCCGACCGGGTGGTTGCCAGCGCGCAGCTGGTCGCTCCGAAACTGTGCCATTCGGCCGCGCAATGGGCCGGTCTATTGCCCGAATTGCCGCGGTGCGTCTCCTCCGGACTCGACAGGCGGCCGCGCGGCCGCGAGGCAATGGGAAGCACGTCAAATCGCGCAGTGCTCGGGATCGTCAAGAACCGGAATGCAGCCCATGCAAGGAACGGTGGTCGCGCTACATGCCAGTCTGCCATGCTGCAATGACGCCAGCGGAGCTCTGCGACGCCTTGTCGATGCGGCGCGGTCCGGTCTCGGCGCGGCCATTCGGCGACCGCTAATCTCACATCCGGCATTCAGCAGACAGCCGGGCGGCCGCATCGCCCTCGGCCGCCCGGCCGCTGTGCTTCAGGTTGTGAGCGACCCGTCCGGGATCCTGGCAGGGTCACCTCCGAGGCGACCAGTGAGTTCCCTAGCAGCCGATCGGATCGCGTCGTCGAAACCGACGATTCGCTCCGTCAGTCCTGTGAGCCCAATCGACGCGGCCACATCGCCATCGCCGCTGGCAAAGACAGGGGACGCGATGGCAGCCGTTCCGGGCACTACCTCGCCTTGTGAATAGGAGATTCCGGTCGCGCGTATGCGCTTGCAGCGCTCTCGAAGTTGCGCAGCCTCGCTCAGGGTGCCTGGAGCGATCTTGGGGAGCGGTGACCTGAGAACTTCCTCTTGGTCCTCATGGGGGAGGAAGGCAAAGATCGCGAGCGGAACTGCGCCGGCGTTGTACGGCATCTGCTCACCGATGCTGATGGATCGAGGACGGATGGGGTAAGTCCCTTCGACGTTCTCAATGCAGACCGCGGCATGCGAGAACGGAACCATCAGCAGCGCGGTTTCACCGAGATCGGCCGATAGCTGCCGCATGATCGGACGGGCAACCTCGCGAATGTCGAGGCGGGCGAGGACGATCGACCCCAGTCGCAGAAGCGGCAGTCCGAGTCGTAGCGATCCGCCAGGCCGCTGCCGGTCCAGGTAGCCAAAGCGTTCGAGAACCCGAACGATCCGGTAGGCAGACGCTGGCGGGACCCCGAGTTGCTCTGCCATCTCGGTGACCTTCCAGTCAGGCTTCACCTCTGCGAACAAGTTGAGCATCTCGAGTGCTCGATGGAGGCTGCGCGCGCTGCCCTGCTCCTCGTCCGCTGCCACTTGTCCACCCCCTCCCCAGGTGTTCTGCCCTGGCGGCGCTGACGGTTAGGCCCGACTCGACCGCTGAACCCTGACCGATCAGCGATCATAAATGATCAATATTGATAATAGCATATCGCTATTGACACTATCAGACTTTGAAGCGTACGTTTTGTCGCACGGCGCCGGACTGAGAACGGCGACGGCTGGTCGTGACGCCAGTTACACCGGGCGACGCGGATCGCACGTGCGGCACGAGGAGGTCGTCGCAATGCAAAGCACGCAGGATCTCGAGCGAGGACGTTCGGTCGTCGATGAGGTTGTCGACCGACTGGCTGAGGGCTTCACGCCTACCGCGGCCTGGTACACGGATCCGGCCGTGCACGAGCTGGAGCGGGAGGCGATATTCGGGCGCCTGTGGCAGCTTGTCGGCGCCACCACCGACGTGGCCCGACCTGGCGAGTACTTCGTGACGGCGGTCGATGAGTTCAGGACCTTCGTCGTAGTTCGCGGGAATGATGGCAGGCTTCGCGCCTTCGCAAACGTGTGCCCTCACCGCGGCTCAATGCTGCTCGACGGCCGAGGATGCTCCGAGCGCATCCGCTGCCCGTACCACGCATGGACCTTCGACCTCGACGGCAAGCTCAGGGGTGTCCCCGGGCTCAAGGACATGAGCGAGGTTGATGTCGGGCGTTACGGACTTCGTGCGGCAAGTGTTGATACGTGGGGGCCATTCGTCTTTCTGAACCCAGACCCTGAGGCCAGCCCTCTCGCCGACCACTTGGGAGGTCTTCCCGAGATCGTCGACCAGTACGGGATCGACCTGCTCGGTGTCGCCGAACAAGGAAACGCCTTGCGTTATGAGGGAACGTTGGAGTGCAACTGGAAGATCGCCGTTGAGAACGCTCTCGAGTGCTACCACTGCCCAACAGTGCACCCTGGCTTTAAAGCCACGGTTGACCTTCCACGCTGGCAAATCGCGCTAAAGGGCGCATGCATCGTGCAGGGTACGACCTTGCGCGACGATCTCGCGGGCCAGCAGGCCGAAGGCAAGATGAGCGACCTTGTCGCAGCTACCGCGTATGGAAATGACGGGTCAGATCTCGCAATGTTTCATTGGATCTTCCCCAGTAATTCGGTATCGCTGTGGCCGGGGCCTGCTAATAGCTTCAACTTCGCGAGATGGGTGCCCCTGGGGCCTGACCGCTGCAAGTGGGAGACGATCCGATGGTGGTCGGCCGACGTCCCCGGCGAAGTCCGGGATGCCCAATGGGACTTCATCGCCGAAGTCGGCGAGGAGGATCACCTCATTGTCGAGAGGGTGCATCTCGGAATGAAGAGCGGTTCCTGGCAGGGCGGTCCGTTCATGCTTGGCCGCGACCTTTCAGACGACACTACCTACACGATTCGCGACGAGCGGGGACCACACCGATTCAACTCACTTGCAGCTGAGACCGTCGCATCGTCGCGGCCCTGACGGTCCCCTCTCGTTTTGATCGGATTCTCATGCGAGCTGAAGACGATCGGCTGCTAACCGGACATGGCCTATATATCGATGATCTGGTTCTGCCGGGCGCGCTTGAGGCGGCATTCTTGCGGAGTCCGTTCGCGTGTGCGCGCATCAAGTCGATAGATGTGTCTGCTGCAGAAGACATGCCCGGCGTCGCAGCCGTGGTGACGTCGGCAACTCTCGGATTCGATCGCAGTCTGCCCGTCATGCGGGACCACGCCGGGCTAAAGAACCCTGCGTCGCCCCAGATTCTTGCCGGAACGATGGTCCGGTACTCAGGGGAACCGGTGGCGATGGTGCTGGCCGAGAACAGGTATCTTGCCGAGGACGCGCTCGAGGTAATCGTCGTCGACTATGAGGAACTCCCTGCTGTCATCGACGCCTCGTCGGCCGAGGCGGGCGCCGCGGGTACGGTCCACGAGTGGATGACGGACAACCTGGCCGGGTCGTTCACACAGCGCACCGGCAACCTTGATGTGGCGTTCGCGGCGGCGCCCCGCCTGGTCACATTTAGCTGTTCTATCGAGCGCGGAAGCGCACAGGCTCTCGAAGCACGCGGCATCGCCGCTGTGCCCGAAGCCGACGGCGTCCGAGTATGGGCCAGCACGCAACGGCCTCGAGGAATCCGGATCCTGCTTGCAGATTATCTCTCGTTGCCTCTTGACGCTGTCCACCTGCACGTCCCCGACATAGGTGGCTCGTTCGGGTCCAAGGCATACCTCTACGCCGAGGATCTCCTGATCACGATGGCGGCCGTTCGGTATCAGCGGCCAGTGCGATGGACCGAAGACCGGGCAGAAAACTTCCTCGCTACCTATCCCGAACACGTACAGGTATTCGAGGTCGAAGTCGGTGCCGAGCCAGATGGTCGATTGATTGCCCTGCGGGTCCGCCTGCTCCACGACCTCGGCGCCTATAGTCCCTACGGCTTCGCGGTCTGCCAGAACACAGCCGATCACGTGGTCGGGCCCTACGGCATCCCCAACGTCGAATTCAGCTGCCGCGCCGTCTATACAAATAAGATACCTTCTGCGCCATACAGGGGGGCGGGGCGCCCGCAAGGCGTTTTCGTCATTGAACGGGCGATGGACGCCCTGGCTCGCGCCCTCGGGATGGATCCCGCGGAAGTACGGCGCCGTAACCTCATAGCGCCAGATGCTATGCCGCACGATACGGGCCTCGACACCCCAGCTGGGCGGCTCGTCTACGACAGCGGAGACTACCGGCAGTGTCTGGACATCGCCCTACGCGAATCCGATTACGACGGATGGCGGGCCCGGCAGCGCGAGCTCCGAGCCGGGGGCAAGCTCGTCGGGGTGGGCCTCGCTAACTACATCGAATGCTCCATCACACGCCCACACGAGGCTGCCAGGGTAGCTCTTAGGCCTGACGGTACGTTTCGGGTAGGTGTTGGGGTCAGCGCCCAGGGCCAGGGCCACGAGACTGTCTTCGCCCAGCTCGCCGCCGATGCGCTCGGCGTGCCGACGACAGCCGTCATGGTGGCGGGCGCGGCAGAAGAGATCGTCGACACTGTCGGAACTTACGCCAGCCGATCGACAATCATGGCTGGCAACGCTGTCGTGGGCGCCGCCACGGCCCTGCGCGGCAGCCTTGAAGCGACGGCTGCCAGCATAGCCGGGATCGACCCGCGTTATGTGTTCGCGGTCGCGGACGGGATCGTTCCAGGCGATGTGGGAACTGATGTGCTGCGGTGGCGTGACCTTTACTCGGCGGCTGTCGAACTCGGCCTCGCCCTCGAGGCGGAGCACGTGTTCCGATCCGGAGCCTGGCACGTGTCCAACGGAGCCCACGTCGCCGTAGTTGAAATCGAGCCCGTGACCGGACAGGTGCGGTTCCTCCGGTACGTCGTCGCGCACGACGCCGGAAGAGTCCTGAACCAGCAGATAGTCGAGGGTCAGGTCCTGGGCGGTATCGCGCAGGGCGTCGCCGGGACACTTCTGGAAGAACTCGCTTACGACGAGAGCGGGCAGCTTCTCACCGGCAACTTCATGGATTACCTGCTGCCCACTAGTGCGGAGGTCCCTGAAGTCGCGATCTACCACCTCGAGACACCAAGCCCGCACAACCCCCTCGGCGTCAAAGGGGCCGGAGAAGGCGGGATACTGCCGACCTACGCGGCAGTCCTCTCGGCGGTGGAGGATGCGATCGGGACGCCGCTCAGCCGGGTACCGATGACTGCTGCTCGGATCGCGAGTGCCATTCGCCGAATGGCGCCCACACAGGTCCCCGCCCTTGAGAATGCGGGCTCACAATGAAACCTGCCGCGTTTTCCTATGCCCGGGCCACGACTGTCGATGAGGCTATACGGTTCCTCGCCATGCACGGAGACGAATCCAGACTCCTGGCCGGTGGCCAGAGCCTCATTCCGCTGCTGAACTTCCGGCTGGCCCGCCCGTCAGTCCTGATCGACATAAATCCAGCCAGCTCCCTAGCCTTCATCCGCCAGCGGACTGACGGCACCATTGAGATCGGGGCGCTTACCCGCCAGCGAGACGTGGAGCGTTCCGCGCTCGTTTCCCGCGCCTGCCCCCTGCTAGCTGCGGCTGCCGGCCATATCGGGCACCCCCAGATCCGCAATCGCGGGACGGTCGGCGGGAGCCTAGCTCACGCCGACCCTGCCGCCGAGCTCCCGCTGGCGCTTGTCGCGTTGAACGGTGAGGTGGTTGCTCGATCTGGAAAAGGAACTAGAATCATCGCCGGCTCCGACTTCTTCCTCGGGCTATGGGAGACGGTGCTCGGCCCCGACGAGCTAGTGGAGCTGATCCGCTTCCCGGCGCTGTTGCCTGGTTCGGGATGGTCTTTCGCCGAAGTGACTCACCGTTCCGGCGACTTTGCGATCGTGGCCGCGGCGGTCGTGCTGACTGTCGGTGCTGCAGGACAGATAACGTCGTGCTCCGTCGCCCTATCGGGCGCAGACTCCCGGCCCGTTCGGCTTGGTGACCTGGAGAGCAACCTGATCGGCTCTGTCTGCAGCGAGGACGCATTCGCGCGAGCAGGCGAAGTAGCAGAAGCGCTGCCCTTCCGCGCCGACATACGAGGAAGCGAGAGCTACCGCCGAAGGATCGCTGCGCAGCTCATCCGCGACGGCCTCGTTCGGGCCAGCCAGATGGCTCTTCGAGCCGGGAGCCGCAGATGAGCGCCGACCCGGCGGCCGCCGAGGTGGTTTCAGTGAGGCTCGTCGTCAACGGGACGCCCGTGGAGGCAGTAGTTCCTGCCAGATTGCTCCTGAGTGACTTCCTTCGGCACCAGCTCGGGTTGACCGGAACCCACGTCGGGTGCGAGCACGGGGTCTGCGGTGCTTGTACGGTCATCCTGGACGGAAGGGCGGTCAGATCTTGCCTGCTACTGGCGGCCCAGTGCGAAGGATCCGAGATCGAGACGATCGAGGGTCTCACAGCCTCTGGCCGGGCCGTCGGAGTACAGCAGGCGTTCAGCAGAAATCATGGCCTGCAGTGCGGGTTCTGCACTCCCGGCTTCATCGTGAGCGCGGTCGAGATCATCGAGGACCCGGCATCTGCCGGGATGTCTACCGGCGAGCTCAGGGAGCGCCTGGCAGGTAATTTGTGCAGATGCACGGGTTATGCCGGGATTATTCTGGCCGTGAAGCAGGTTATCGCCGCCCGGCACGAGTCGGAGGCGTATGAGCCCCAGGGGCGTGCTGCATGGTCCTGAGAAACTTCGACGCGCCACGGCACCGCAATGCCCACGGCGGTCCAGTCATCCGGCTCGAGGGGGTTCGCAAGAGCTATCCGACTGCGGACGGAGCGGTGCTCGCGATCTCCGATGCCACCTTCGCCGTCCAGGACAGAGAATTCATCTCGATTCTCGGCCCGAGCGGCTGCGGCAAGAGCACCCTGATGATGATCATCGCGGGACTCCGGCCCGTCAGCTCGGGCGCAGTGTTCATCGACGAGACACCTGTCACCGCACCCCAGACCGACGTCGGCATCGTCTTCCAGTCGGACGTCCTACTCGACTGGCGGAATGCGCTCGACAATGTGCTGCTGCAAGCGACCATCCGCAAGCTTCCCATCGAGAATTATCGTGACAAGGCGCTACAGCTGCTTCACTCGGTGGGTCTTCAGGGATTCGAGCAGCGGTACCCCTACGAACTCTCAGGCGGCATGCGTCAGCGCGTCTCGATCTGCCGCGCCCTCGTCCACGACCCGCGGATCCTCCTCATGGATGAGCCGTTCGGTGCTCTCGACGCGCTGACTCGCGAGCAGATGCAGGAGGATCTCCAGGCCCTCTGGATGAGCGAGCGCAAGACCGTGGTCTTCATCACCCACAGCATTCCGGAGGCCGTGTTCCTGTCGGATCGGGTGGTCGTGATGACCCACCGGCCTGGGCAAGTCGACGCGATCGTCCCGGTCGACCTGCCCAGGCCACGCGATGAGGACACCATGACCTCTCGCGAGTTCGCGCATCACGTGCGCGAAATACGCCGGATGTTCCGCCTGAAGAAGGGAGGCGGTCATGACTAGGCCGACAGCCATCGAGCGCTCGGCGGAGCAAGACGATTCCCTAAGCAGAACTGCCTCTAGCAAGCGCAGGCGCGGTGCCAGAGTCGCCGCGGCTCTCATCCCGTCCGCAGTCCTGCTGGTCCTCCTCATGCTCTGGCAGGCAGCCGTGGTGGTCTTCCATGTGCCTGGTTACTTGCTGCCGGCGCCGACGACGGTCGTTACGACCCTGCTCGACGACAGGGGGGAGTTGCTTAGCCAGTCGATTCCCACGCTGATCGAAACCCTCGGTGGGTTCGCGCTGAGTGTCCCGGTCGGTCTCGGGCTCGCGGTGCTGATCGTGGCCTCCCGTCCTATCGAGAAGGCCATCTACCCGTTGCTCGTCACGTCGCAGGTTGTCCCCAAGGTTGCCATAGCTCCGCTGTTCCTCGTGTGGTTCGGGCTCGGCTTGCTTCCCAAGATCCTGATCACCTTCCTCATCGCCTTCTTCCCCATTGTCATCGAGTCGGCAGTCGGACTGCGTTCTGTGCCCGTGGAGATGCTCGACCTCGCCAGATCGATGGGCTCGTCCCGCTCTCAAGTCTTCTGGCGGTTCCGGTTTCCATACGCGCTGCCGAGCATCTTCGGTGGCCTGAAGGTCGGCATCACCTTGTCAGTAATCGGCTCGATCGTCGGCGAGTTCGTAGGTGCAGACAGGGGCCTCGGATATCTCCTCACCGTCGCCAGCGGGCAACTGGATACCGCCCTGGTTTTTGCGGCGATCTTTGTACTGGTGGTGATGGGCGTCGTCTTGTACGGCGTCATCGACTTCGCCGAACGGGCTGTCGTCAAATGGCATCCCTCAGTACGCGAGCAACATGTCAGCGCAACGGGCGCTGCTTAGAGGCCGGCTTACCGGCCTGCCCTCGGAAGAGGCAGAAGGGAGGACAAGATGAAATGGGTGGGGAAAGGGAGGCGCGGTGTCGCCGTTGCCTCGGTAGGGCTTGCGCTGGTCGCAGCGGGATGCTCGTCCGGCGGCGGAGGAGGGGGGACGCAGGGATCCGGATCCACGACGAACGTTAGCCTGCAGCTCGACTTTTCCTGGGTGCCTGATCACATTCCATACTTGTGGGCGGCCGCGAAGGGCTACTACAAGGATGCCGGACTAAACGTTCAGATCATCCAAGGCCAAGGCTCGGGGACGACTATGACGCTGGTCGGTACCGGCAAGTCCCAGTTCGGCTGGGGCGACCTCGGGACCGCCGCGCTTGCCATCAGCAAGGGTGTGCCTATCAAAGTCGCGGCCGTCCTGACCCGCCAGACGCCCTTCGGGACTGAGTGTTTCAAGAACGTGCACTTCCAGAGCCCGAAGGATCTAGTCGGGCACTCCGTGGTCTTGATCCCATCTGAATCCGTTGCGCAGCTATGGCCTGCCTACCTCAAGGCGAATGGCGTCAACCCATCACAAGTGCGGGTCGTAAGTGCCACCTTCGCTGACAAATTCACATTGTTCATCCAGCACCGCGCAGATTGCATGGCCGACTACTACGGCATCGGTCTCGACATCGCACGGGATGCCAACCCTGACATCGGCCAGCCGATTGCCTGGTCGCAAGACGGCATACACACGCTGTCCCAGGGCCTCGTGGTGAACGAGGCATACGCCAAGGCGCATCCCGGCGTCGTCAAGGCGTTCATCGCAGCCTCGCTCCGCGGGTGGAAGGCCGTCTGCGCCAACGTCCCCGCAGCCATGGCCTTCTATGTCAAAGAGCACCCCGAGCTGAACAAGAAGGCCTCGGACCGCCAGCTCAATCAGGTGCGACTGCAGTACGAGTGCAACTCCACCATGCCGCTGGCAGGCACTGGCGCCACCCAGTACGGACCGTCGACCGCTGCCGAGTGGAAGCCGATGCTCGACATCCTGCACCAGTTCGGCGGCCTCACCAACGAGCAGACCCCGGACGCCTATTTCACCAACCAGTACCTGCCGGCCAAATAGCAACTGAGGCCTCGCGCAAATCTCTGCGCGGGTGACGAAGGAGGTGTTCGTTCGTGGCGAGAACGGCCGTCAACAGCAACCTGTACCTGGTTCCGGTCGACGGCTTCTCTCAAGCGGTAGAGGTCCCGCCGGGCGCAGGGATGCTGCTGGTCTCCGGCCTGACGTCGCGCGACTCGGACGGCACGATCGTGTCCGACGGCGACGTCGGCGGGCAGATGCGCCAGATCCTCAAGCAACTCGCCGTCATTCTCGCCGAGCGCTCGCTTTCGCTCGACGATGTGGTCCGCGTCCGGACGTATACGCGGGACATCCAGTCGTGGCCGGCGGTCGAAGAGGTATTCCGCGAGTCGTTCGGCGTCGTGTGGCCGGCGTCGACGTTCGTCGAAGTAACACGACTGTATGACCCAAGGCAACTTGTGGAAATGGAGGCGGTGGCGGTCATCCGTGCTGACGGCCGCCACCCCTCCGGGGGATCGCGGGAGCAAGGAGACCGGACATGAAGCCCTCATTTGGCGTACGGATACCGTGCGCGGGCGCCCTCGCGGGGCCCGACAATATGCGCGATGCCGCGCAGGAGGCGGAGCGGCGAGGATTTGACTCACTTTGGGTTCACGACTACATCATCTGGACCAAGGCTCTCGATCGGATTCACATCTCCTGCGGATCTCGGGAAGCCGTCAATGCGGCGGGACCGGACTACCCGCCGATGTTCTACGAATCGATATCGAACCTTGCTTTCCTAGCTGGTGTCACGAGCACAATCAAGCTCGGGCTCGGCGTCCTCGTGTTGCCGTATCGCGAGCCCGTCGTAACCGCGAAGCAACTGGCGACGATAGACGCCCTCAGCAAGGGCAGGCTGATCCTAGGCGTCGGGCAGGGCGCCGCTAAGAGCACACAGAACGTCGACTTCGAGGTGCTGGGAATCTCGCGCGCCGACAAAGTTGCACGCACGCGCGAATACCTCGAGGCGATGCAGCGAATCTGGTCGGAGGACTCACCATCACTCCACGGAACTTACGCCAAGTTCGACGATGCCACCATCTATCCGAAGCCGGTACAGCAACCGCACCCGCCGATATGGATAGGAGGGCAAGCCGACAAATCCCTCGAGATGATCGCCGACTACGCGGATGGTTGGCTCTCCTTCTGGATCTCCCCAGAGCAGTTCCCGAGGGCTATTGCGGAAGTCCATCGCCGCCTGGAGCAGCGGGGACGCAATCCTCAGGACTTCGAAGTAGGCACCGAGATTCAGATCTACCTTGCCGAGACTACCGAGCGGGCTCGCAAGGAGGCGACACCGACACTTCTGGCCTTCGAGGAAGGTTATGCCGGAACCACCGGAGGATTCGCTGAGAGCGCGGGCTCAGCCGACACCTTGCAGGAAATCTGGAACTCCTCTCTGATCGGATCACCCGCCGATGTCGCCGCTCAGATGCACAAGTACGTTGAGTCGGGGTGCACGTTCTTTGAGCTGAAGTTCATCTACAGGGATTTGCCCCACCTGTTCGACCAGCTCGCCGCCTTCTCAGAAGAGATCATGCCGAAACTTCGGTGAGATGGTGATCCCTGGACAAGTCCCCAAGAGGCCAGCCGCTCCAAAGAGAGCATGACCCAGGCTGATGTCGATATGTAAGGAGAAATCTCTATGCCCAGGTATTCGGCTGTCATCGCCGGAGGCCGGGTCTACCAGGGCGGAGTCCTGGTGCCCGGTAACGTGCTGGTCGACGAAGAACAAATAGTTGGCATCATCCGCCCGGGTGAGCTAGTTGATGCGAGCGAGACAATCGACGCGTCCGGGAAGGTTGTCCTTCCCGGTATGATCGATACCCACTCCCATACGAGAGACCCTGGCTACACGCATAAGGAAGACTTCCATACCGCATCTCAGGCGGCGGCGGTCGGCGGTGTGACGGCTATTTTTGACATGCCGAATGTTGAGCCGCCAACCGACACCGCCGAGCTGTTCGAAGCGAAGCGAGCGGACGTAGCTGGCAAGTCCATAGTTGACTGGGGCCACTGGTGCGCTGGCACGAACCTCGCTGAAATTCCCAGGTTGGCGGCGGCCGGAGCTACTGGATTCAAGATCTTTCAGGTCTCTGGCGCATATCCACATGATCCACGCCTCGCTATCAACGACCACGGGGAGCTGTTGACCGCATTTCGAGCCATCGCCGAAACCGGCCTGCCGGTCGTGGTACATCCGTTCAACCAGAGCCTGTTCGAGAAGCTGTCCGAGGAAGCTTTCGCAGCAGGTAAACCCCGGAACTGGCGCACCTTCAGCGAGGTCTACACGAACGAAGCCATCTGGCACACGGCTGTATCAGCTGTGCTCGAATTGCAGCGTCTGTCGGGGGTGCGCCTGCATTTCGCGCATTCCCATGCTGCTAGCAGCCTGGAACTGATCCGCGGGGCCAAGAGTCGGGGCCAGAGCGTCACGTGCGAAGTCGATCCGAAGTACTACACGCTTACCATGGACGACCTGGAGCGGCTGCATGGCCTCGCATGCCCGGCGGGATTTGTCCGTTCGGACGTGAATCGGTTGACCGCGATCTACAAGGCTATTAACGACGGAACCATCGATAACATCGGTACCGATCACGCACCGCATACGCGTGAGGAAATCGCGGCTCAGGAGCACGACGCCTGGAGCGCAGCAGCCGGATCTCCTCAGCTCGACTGGATCTACAGCTTGCTGCTTAGCGATATGAACGAGGGACGCTACCCGTTGCGTCGGCTCATCGCAATGGTGGCAGAAGCTCCGGCCCGGCTAGTCGGAGCGTGGCCACGGAAGGGAATCCTGGCTCCCGGGTCCGATGCTGATCTAGTAATAGCTGACCTTGACAAGACAGCGACGATCACAGATGACTCGGTATACACGAAATGCGGGTGGACGCCATACGTGGGCCGGACCGTGACCGGCGTGGTGGAAGCGACCATGCTCCGCGGGACGGTCATCGCACGCGATCGGCAGATCCTCGCCCAACCCGGCTCGGGGCGGTATATCGGAGGGTCGCCGTGAGTGAGGCGGAGCGTTCGGATGCTGGTAGCCTCGCCGGGCGGGTGATCATCGTTACGGGCGGAGCCAGGGGGATCGGCAAGGCCATCGCCGCACGATGCGCTGAGGAGGGGGCATCCCTCGTCATCGCTGACGTCGAGGAGGCACTCGCTGCCCAGACGGCCGCCGAAATCGAAGCGGCCGGACGGCAGGCAATTGCCGTCCGGACCGACGTCTCCGCTGCTGCCAGCGTTAGCTCCATGACCGCCGCGGCATTCGACCGGTATGGCCGGATCGATGTCCTCGTAAACAATGCCGCGATGATGGCGCAACTCCCACGTCAGCCGTTCGATGCCATCCCTGAAGAGCAATGGGACCGCGTCATGCTGGTCAACGTGAAGGGCCCGTGGCTATGTAGTCGCGCTGTGGTGCCGGTTATGCGGCAGCAGCGAGGTGGCAAGATCGTCAACCTCTCGTCGGACATGGTCATCTCTGGAGTTCCCGGCATGTTGCACTACGTGGCCTCCAAAGGCGCGCTTACTGCTATGACACGGTCGCTGGCTCGGGAGCTTGGACCCGATGGGATCTGCGTGAACGCCATAGCCCCAGGGTTCACGACCACCGATGCGGCAATGGCCCACGGGCCGGAGGCGGCGGAGCGAAGCATCCGAACCAGAGCCATTCCTCGCGCACAGACTCCTGAGGACATCACCGGGACGGTTGTGTTCCTCTCCTCTGCAGCATCGGACTTCATGACCGGTCAGCTAATAGTTGTGAATGGTGGATCAGTCATGCACTGAGCCAGCAAGGCAGCGAGGACGCGATCCCTGACGGCTGCTCGAGGTGGTACATGGGCTTCCCCTCGTACCGTGGAGACGTCTGGGTGCGCCCGTCGATGTATGACAAAGCATCGGCAGGTGATCAGCCAATGGATCAGGCAGCGCGGTTCAGGCTGCGTGGGGTGAGATCTCGACGATGAGGTCGGCGTCGAGGGCGGCTGTGATGCGCTCGAGGAGGGGGATGGTGGGGATGACTCCGCCTGCTTCGAGGCGGGAAAGGGCGGGCTGGGTCATCCCGGCCCGGCGGGCGAGCTCGGTCTGGGACAGGCCCATGGCCAGGCGGCGCTCGCGGACGGCGCAGCCGATGAGGAAGGCTCCCGCCATGCATCACGTGGTATATGCATTCGATGCTATAGTCAAGCCCGGCATCCGCGCGGCATGAGCGAGATCGGTGAGCAACACGGCGATAAGGCGCTCCTCCATGACCGCGCGACCGTGCCCAGTCAGCCGCGCAGCGAGTTCTGGGTCCCATGGGCTGGCCGTCGGCGATCCCGTCAGCGGCGTGGACTCGCCCATCTCGAGCGCATGCCGGTAGTCGGCTGCGGTCATCCGCCACGGCCTCGCGCTGTGGAAGGTGATGGCGGCACCGACGATGCGCAGTCCGGTCCAGTCGAAATCGGCTCGCCAGTGCAATCGGGCGCCCTGCGCGACGGCAGCGCCGAGCAGCTTGTGGCACGCGGCGCTTGGCATCCCCTCGGTGCACACTAGCGGCGGGCAGTCCGTGCCAAGTTCGGATGCTGCGACGCGGAGCACGGCGGGATTCTCACAGACAAATATGTCACCGGGTAGGGGCACGACGTCGTAGGCGGTCTGCTGCTGAAGGGTGAGCCGGAACGGGACGCCGAACCGGCTGGCGTCGTTCAGCCAGACCGAGACCAGATCGGAGCCGCGGCACACCACGTTGAGCACCAGGACCTGGCTGGCCAGGTCGTCGGGGATGGCGCCGTGCATCTCCCACAGCGCGCGCTGCCCGGTGCGGTCATGCGGCATGGAGTCAAGTCCCGAGCGGATGGCCAGCGCCCGCAGCACCAGGGTGGCGAGCGAACCGGCCGCAAGCAGTGCCTTGGTGTCGCCGGTGACCTGTTCGGCGAGCATCGGCAGCGGGATCGGGTTGCCCGGCGCGCGGCTGCGCAGGTGCTCCAATATCCGCACCGCATGCTCGAGCAGCCGGTCATCACCGCGCCGCAGCAGCCTGGTGATCGTCCCATCCTCCTGCAGCGCCAACCACCAGGAGCCGAACCATGCCTCGCCGGCGAGCACCGACGCACCGGCCCTCGCACTGGCCTCCGTGCGCTGTTGTTGTTCTCGTTGCCGTTCGGCGGGCCGGTCGCGCAGCGGGCCGCCCAGCATGACCAGAGTGTCCCGCAGACCGGTGCCGTACCGCTGGCGCAGGGCCGCGTCCAGCGTGGTGAGTCCGATGGTAAGCCGTTTCACCGTCTCCGGCCGGTAGCTGCCGGTGATGCCGATCACCGCCCGTCGTTCGGCGTCGGTGGGTGCGTTCAGCCCGATCGAGTGGTCCAGCGCGCCGCCGGTCCGTTCCAGGTTGCGCCGGGCCGCGGCGAGCAGCCGTTTCCAGCCCCCGCCACGCAGTTCCGTCAGATCTTCGTCCACAGGGTCCTCACGCCGCGGCGGTGATCGCCCGCCTGGTGCCGGGCGAACCGAGTACGGCGGACAGTTCACCCGCCTCGTCGGCGAGGAGCTGCGCTCCGTCCCACACCAGTAGCAGTGCGCTGACGGTATGCTCGGTGGGAGAGTGCGCCAGGTCGTAGTGCGCGGCGGCGCGGACGGCGGCCTGCGTCGCCCACAGGTCGTAGCCGGTCATGAACAGGTCCAGATCGAACTGCGCGGCCAAGCCCATCAGCTCGCTGCGACCGGTGTCGTCCACTCCGGCGAACGCCTCGTCGAGGGCGAGCAGGCGCGGTGCGTGCGGATGTGCCGAGTTCAGCATCGCGTGCGCGGCGGCGAACAGCGGCAGGTGCAGCGAGACCGACTGCTCGCCGCCGGACAGCTGGCTGTGCCGTGTCCGGGTCAGCTTCTCCTCAGTGCCCTCAGCGCTGATCATCTGGAACACGAACTGCCGCCAGCGACGGTAGTCCAGTACCCCGGCCAGCAGCTCTCGGTACGGGAGTTCGCGGTACCGGGCTCGAGCGGTCTTGATCTGCGCGGCGAAGTGGCCGCGCATCCGCGCGAGAGAGTCCGGGTTGAGCCGGGAGGCGTCGGCATCCAGCAGCCCGCACACCGCGCGCTGCTCGTCATCGAGCTGGTCCGCCAGCAGCCACCGCACGCCAACCGTCTTCCCCGAGGACATTTTCCGGGACCGCATCTCGGTGTTCATCTGGCTGATCAGGTCCTTGGCGTCCACGGTCCGCTCGTGGATCTGCTGGGCGAGCCTGGCCAGCAGCGCGTCTTCGAGGATGCGCTGCTCAGAGTCGGTCAGCAGCAGCTGCTGGTCACGGCGGGCGGCTGCGATGCGCTCCGCGAACGCGCCGACCGGCAGCGGGCCCTGCTCATCGGCGATGCGGACCACGATGACACCGTCGGCGCTGTCCCACTCGGGGTGGTAGTCCTGGCCGGCCGCGCCCAGCTGGGCCTGCAGATCCTCCAGCGCCCGGGTCAGCCGGGTCGTGGAGATCTTCAGTGACGTCTCGCTCGGCGTCAGGTCGCGGGTGACCTCGAGGATCGCCTCGTGCACGTGCACGACCGCCTGCGGCAGGTCATCACCGGCCCAGTCCGCCTCCTGCGCGGGCCAGGCCAGCCGCGGCGGGCACTTCAGCACGTCCAGCAGCTCCCGGGCGGCGAACGGGGCGAGACCGCGCGCGGTGGCCCGCTCCTCCGCACACGCGACGTGGAGGGCGCGCCTGCCGCTGGAGACCCGCTCGGTCACAGCACTGACGGCCTTGATGGCCTCGACCTCGGCGGTGCGGGCAGAATGCTCAGCCGACTGAGCGGCCGTGATGCCCTGCTCGGTCTCGTCGACCTGTGCCATCACCTCAGTGGCTTCCTTGCCGACCGCGCCGTGCAGCGCCGCCAGTTTGGCGGCCTCCTCGGTGTGCCGGCGGCGAGCCATCCGTTCGGTCTCGGCGGAGACGCGCTCCTCACCGGTGGCCTGCTCCAGCCGACCTCGGGCGTCGGCGACGATGCCACGCTGCTGCGTCTCCTCACGACGGCGGCCGGTGAGGTCCCGGGCGGTGGCCTCGAACCGCCGGGTGGCGGCCTCCACCTGGTCGGCCTGGCCCCATTCGATGGCGTGGTCTATGGCGGTACGGCGCAGCGCCCGCTCGGTGACGGTACAGGCGGCCACCGACTCGTCGTAGTCGGACTGGGCGCTGTCGGCGCCCGCCCGGGCCGAACGCAGCTGCCCGACGGCCTGCGAATGCGTGCGCAGCGCGGCGGCGGTCGCGGTTGTGCGGGGAAGCGCGGCGCGCGCCTGCGCGAACGCGGACAGCGCGCCGCCCAGCCCGTCGAGCTTCCGGTCGAGGCCGGTCAGCAGCTCCGTCAGCCCGGCGATCTGGGCCTCGCACTCAGCGATGCGCGCGGCCCGGCGGCGGGCCCGGGCGGTCGCTCCGATGTACTCGGCGTGGTCCTTGTGGTGCGCACCGGCGGTGACACCGTGGGAGTACCGGCCGTCGGCGCCGATCACCGCGGCCGAGGAGAACAATTCGCCGTCCAGGGCGATGGAAGCCAGCACGGCACCGATCCGCGTGGCGGGCACTGGGGTGTCGTCCTCGGGCACCAGCACGCCAGCGAGGCTGGCGCCCTCCACCGGCGGGCCGGGGACCAGGTAGCCGTCATCGTCCCCGGCGGCGACCTCATAGCCGTCCGGCGTGACCCAGGCATCCAGCATCCCGGTGGCTTCCAGCGCCGCCTCGAGTGCGGCGGCCCGCGTGTCGCCAACGTCGCCGGCGAAGCGGACCAGCCGCCACAGCGGTGCACCGTCGCGTCCTGACCGGTCGGCGGTGCGTCCCGGGTGAGCGGGCGGTGCGTCGTCGCGTTCTGAGGCGATCCGGTCCCGCTCCTCGGCAATGCGCTGCCGCTCGGCCTGCGTGGCGGCGTGCTCGGCACGCAGCCGCGCCTGCTCGTCACGGATGGACTGCTCGGCGGCGGTGGTCGCCCCGGCGAACACCGACTCGACGGTGGGCGCATCCGGGTCGCCGAACATCTCGATGGCCACGCTGAGGGCCTCGGTCAGTTCCCGCATCGCCGTCTCGTCCAGCACATCGGCATAGTCGGCCGCCCACCGCGTCAGCGCGGCCTGGGCGTCGGCGCGGGCCGCCGTCACCGCATCGGCTGCGGACTGCTCGGCCCGCTCGGCGGCGGTCACCGCCGCCAGCACCCGGTCGAGCGCGAGCCTGGCCAGATCGCGGGCGTGCTCGGCTCTTTGGTGCGCCGCAAGCGCGGCCCGCACCGAGCGGACGGCCTCCAGCCGGGCGGTGACCCGGCCGCTGGCGCGTTCGGTGAACCCGTCAGCTCCGGCGTCGGCGGGCTGCCAGCCGATACCGGCCGCGGTGGCGTGGTCGGCGAGCTGCGCCGCACTGCGCGAGACTACCGATTCCAGGTCGGCGAGTATCGCCGCGGCCTGCTCCAGATCGGCCTGGGCACGGGCGGTCCCCGCGCTGCGCCGGGCGAGTTCCGCGGTGGCCTCGGCAGCGGTCCGCTCGTTGGTGCGAACGAGCCGTTCAAGGTCGGCGAGTTGCCCGACCGCCTGGTAAGCGCTGGTGGACTTCAGCTGGTCGAGCCGGGCGCGCAGCCCGGCGAGAGCGTTCTCCGCCTCCTCCCGGCGGGCCTGCGTCCGCGCCTGCTCGGTTTCCGCGCTCGCCAGCGCCGTGATGTCGTGGGTGAGTTCGGTGCGCCGCTGCGCGCTGGCCCCGCGGCGGCGGCTGAGGGCGTCGGCGGCCGACCGGGCGTGGGTGCGCAGATAGGTGGTGTAGGAGGCGAGGAACGTGCGGGTAGCCTCGTCGGCGGCGAGCAGCCCCTCCAGCGTGGTGGCGACCGTCTCCATGTCGTCGAACGAACGGGCAGCCTCGGTGATGAGGTCGTCGTCGACCGGCCGCAGCCCGTCGGTGAGCGTGTCCGACAACTTCGCCGGGTCGAGGTTCTTGGCCAGCTGCGGCCGTCGCAGCGTCAGGATCAGGGTGAGGAGCTGTTCGTAGCGTTCCCGGCCGAGGCCGAACAACCGCTGATCGAGGGCGGCCCGGTAGTCGGTGGGAGAGGCGTGCAGGCTCGACTCGCCGATCTCCTCGGCGAGCTGCTTCCTGGTCATGGGCCGGTCGTCACCGGTGATGAGCGAGAAGTCCGCACCGACCCGTCCCTCGGCGACGAAATGCCAGCGGACCGGCGTGTCGCGGTGCTTCTGGGCGTGCAGGCCGACGCCGATGGTGACGGCCTCACCGGTGTCGCGATGCCGCAGCTCCAGCCATATATAACCGACCGCGTTCTCGCCGCCGCGGAACAGGAGATTGGACTTCATGGTCCGGTCCTCGGCGGCAAACGGGTTCAGCCGTTTCGGGTCGATCCGGCCGTCCAGCACGAACGGGAACAGAACCTCAAGAGCCTTGGTCTTCCCGGATCCGTTGGGACCGCGCAGGATCAGCCAGCCACTGGCGAAGCAGAACTCCTCATCCCGGTAGTCCCACATGTTGATGATTCCGGCCCGGGTGGGTTGGAAGCGGGTCACATGAAGCCTTCCTTCACGGTCGTTACTCGCATTCCCGTCGCCGGCGCGCTGACGGAAAAGACGTGCCGCCGGGCTCAGGACGCGCCCGGCGGGATCTTGATGTGGGCGGTGATGCTGCGGTAGCGGCCCAGCAGCGGCAGCACCAGGACGCCTCCGTCCACCCTCGCCACCAGGCCCAGCGAGGCAAGCAGGGCGACCGCCTCGGTCAGCAGGCGACCCGGGTCGGCGACCTGTTTCTCCGCCATGCCCGCGCCGAAGTCCTCCACCAGCTTCCGCAGCTCGGTGCGCAGCCATACGTCGCTAAGGAACGGGTAGGCGGCGTCGGCGGCACCGCCGGGTGCACCAGATCCGGAATCGGTTCCGTCCCCGGGCCCGGAGTCGTCGGTCTCCGCTAGCCGGGCCTGTTCGGCGAGCAAGTCGGCGACGCGGCCCCGGTCCGGCAGGGCAGCGTCGATCCGCCGGGCCGCATCGGCGAGCCGTTCCGCGGCGGTGGCGGCGGGCAGCGGTTCGATCCTGGATCTGTTGCGTTGCAGGTAGCCGGCGATCCGTGCGCACAGCAGCAGTGCGGCCTGCGCGACGGTGCCGGCCGACGGGAACGCGACGTCGCTGAACCGCTGCCAAGCGTTGACCAGCGCCACGCCTTCGGCGCGCCGCTCCAGATCGAGGCCGGTGAGCCGCTCGATGTCCTCGGCAAGACTCGCCGACCGGAGCTGGCCACGCAGCCCTTCATCGACGTCGGCGTAGTAGACGGCCGGCTGCTCCACGACGAGTCGGCGGGCATGCCGCGCGTTCACCCGCCGCCGTGCCTCCCGGCCCTGGGCCGACGCGGATCCGCCGTGGCCATCCAGCAGCTCGGTGACGGAGTTCAGATGCTGCAGCACCCGGCTTGGCGCATAGAGGGCACCGACCACTTCGCGGTCGATGTCGTAAAGCGCCTCGGCACGCTCGGGATCGTTGACCCACTCGATGGCCGAGCCATCGGCCATCCGCAGGGCGCCGCGCACCTCCAGCCAGGCGACCGCGTCCACGAAAGCGTCCCGGTCCGGTTTGCGGCCGGTGTCCATGCCGAGGCCGTCGATCCGCCCGGCGTCAGCGGCGGCCGTGTCCGCCAGCTCGCTAAGTGCGATCTGAGCGCCGGAGCGGCCCAGCGCGGACAAGGTCAGCACCAGGTAGGCGTAGCGGCGGCGGTCGAACGGCCGCCGTGCTCGGGTGAGCGCCGGGCGGGTGCCATCCAGCGCGTCCTGCACCCGGCGCAGCCGGATAGTGTCGCCCCCGCTGAGGAGCGTGTAACCCAGGACCTCGCCGAGATCGGCCCGCAGCTGCCTGACCCACTTGCGCACGAGGGGAAGCGTCGAGGCGTCCGGGTAGGACGCGGTGATCAGCGGGTGACGCAGCATCAGCCGCGCCGCCTTCTGGTATTCCGCCAGCTCGAGCGAGCTGACGTCTGCGGCGACCCTCATCCGGTGACCTCCACCGCCAGCCCGTCCAGATGGAGCCGGCCGCGGACCGTGTGCACAGTGGTGGAACCAGGGGCGGGGCGCAAGGTGAGCCGCACCCCGTGCGCGGACCCGCTCGCCGTCCGGCTGACCGGGACCCGCGCGGACAACGCTACGTCCAGCAGGCTGAGCAGTGCCTGGGTCTCCGGCTCGTCCAGCACCCGGCCGTAGACGCCGTCACCGGCCAGCGCTGCCGCGGCGGTGCGGCGTTCTGCGGTCGCCTTCAGCTGCTCGGCGCGCAGCCGCTGCTTCTCCTCGTCGTTGCGCTGGATCCGGCCGGGCCCGCGCAGCGCCTGGGCCTTGCCGTTGCGCACCAGCGTCCGGGACAGCTCCACCGGAGCGGCGTCCCACCACGACAGCCGGCTCCCGATCGCCTCCGGGTCCTCGTGCACGGCTGAGACATGCCGGGGTGCCCCGAGACCGAACACTGCCTGGAACAGCGCATGGGCGTCGCCGTCAGTCGGGCAGGCGGTGAACCATTGCGCTAGATGGCGCAGCTGGGTCTCCCTGCTCACCCCGCCGCGGCGGGACTCGGTGACCCGGCGCAGCAGCGCCGTGACGTTGGCGATGGCGGTGACCGTGGCGTCCTGCAGGCGTTCGGCCTCGCTGCGGCGAGCGGCGCCGAACCAGTGCACCAGGCCGCCCCAGCGCGCCCGCCAGTCCGCGACCCGTTCGTCGGCGCCGCGGAAGAGCGACTCGTCAGCCTCCGCGGCGAGCCGGGCGAGGCGTTCGGTGCCAGTGGCGTCCACCTCGGCGACCGCGGCGGCCAGGAGCGGTGCGAACCGGGTCAGCTCGGTGTGGAACTCCCGCATGTGGGTGAGCAGCGCGTCCTTGTGCGCGAGGAACACTTCGGGCCGGGTGTCGTTGGTGCGGGCCAGATCGCCCAGCATCAGGTAGAAGCGGGCGGCGCGCTGCGCCATGTCAGCGAGCACTCCGTCCAGCCGGGACAGCTTCCGGTAGACCTCGGCGGCGTCCCCTGACCGCACCGCCTCGGCGAGCGCCCGCAGGTCGGCCAGGATGTCAGGGAACACGAGGCGGGACAGCTGGGCGTCTTCCAGGCTGGCCGTCAGCACCTCCTCGACAGCCTGGAAGGCCCGGTATCCGGCCTGGTTGAACTGGTAGACGTAGTGCCGGTTGCGGTACTCGGCGAGGTTCGCGGCGCGGGTGCCGTCGTAGGAGCGGTCCAGCACCTGCCATTCGGCGAGGGCATCCAGCAGAACCTGCACGTCGCCGACGGCGGCCGCCCCCGGGTGCTGCTCGGCCAGCTGGCCGAGTGCTTCGCGGGCGTCGGACGCGTGCATCAGCACCTGGTAGTTTGCCCTGGCCCGGTCGAAGGCACGCAGCAGCCACAGGTACTCGTGGCGTTTCTCGGTGGCCGCGAAGTGGAACAGCCGCAGCCGGTCATCGAGGGTGAACGCGTCGATGCCGAACGCGGCGTCCGCGTCGCCGGGAACAGCGGCCGGCCGACCACTGGCATCAGACACGGCGAGGACGTCCGGGGACGACGGGAGCGCGCCGACGGGTGCGATACCAGCCGCCGTCTCACTCACTGAGATAGCGAGATAGCTACCGGTCACAGGTCCGATCATCTCGATCATCGGGGGCATTCGTGAATGGAACGGCCGGGGATGTACTGCCCAGTGTGCCGGATCGCCGTGGCGGATGCCGAAGGCACGCCGAACAAAGGCCGCAGTGCGGTCAGCCCTCCGGCGGCTCGGCACATCTTGCCAGGCCGTGCAGCGATGTCAGCACCGTCAGCGCGGCGCCGCGGCTGAGGTCCTCGTGGTGACGCTCGTTTCGCGCGGTGCGCAGGCAGCCGTAGCACGACGTCTCCAGGCCGCAATCGCACGACCCGACCCGCCGGATCGCAGTGGCGATCACCGCGTCGAGTGCGGCGGCGATCCGCAGCACGCTGCCCGCCCCGCCCGGGACGGTGTCGAACAGCACCAGGCCGCTGCGGCCATCCGCCCCGGAATGCACCACGCCGTCGATGTCGTTGCGGCTGATCTCCAGGCCGTCGGCGGCACCTTCCAGCACCGCGTACAGGAGGGAGTGCCACTCTCCCCCGGTTTCCAGGCCGGGAGCGTCAAGCCGCAGTCGCAGGATGTCCGTCTCGTAGGTATGCGCCAGCGAACGCCAGCGCAGCGGCCCCGTGCAGGGCTTGCCGCGCAGCGGGCTCACGTGCGACGTGGGGGAACGGCCGTGGTTGGCGGCGCCCCACCCGCACCAGTCGCAGATCAGGAACCCCGAGCCGCCTGGTCCCTCGGCCAGCGACACCAGCCGGCCCCGTGCACCGGAGTGGCACCACGCCAGCGCGCCGGTGCCGGCCTTCCATCGGGTCTCCGCGAGTTCCTCGCCCAGCGAGACCACATGCACGGCGCCGTTCCAGGACCGCTGCGGCGGCACGTTACTGGGCTTGCCGGTGCGCGGGTCGGCGACGAAGCCGAACTCCGGCACGCAGTATTCGCGGACCGGGCCATCGGCGGTCCGCCCGCACGCCGAGCAGGCCGGTTCCAGCTCGGTGCCGCCCTCCCGGTAATGCCGGCAGCCCCGGCACACCGTGTAGCTGCGGGTGATCAGTTCCCGGCCCGGAAGCCGGTATATGCCGCCCGAACGCCAGAGCACCCCGCCAGCGACCAGTTCGGCGCCAGGCGCGTATTCGTGGATCGCCACCGACAGGTCCCGGTTCAGCTCCAGCCGGGCGCCGACCTGGCTGTCGCAGTGCGCCGTGCGCAACTCGACGGTGTCCACCGGGAACCCGTACTTCGGCAGGACGTTCCGGTTAGCCAGGTAGCCGATCAGTGGCCGCCGCGTGATGGTGGCGATGCTGCGCTCGAACCGGGCCGCCAGGTCGCTGCGCCGGGACTCGAACGCCTCCGTCCGGCGCTCCTCGAACATCGCCACATCCTGGGCCAGCTCGGCGCGGACCTGCTCCAGCAGCCCGCACAGCTGCTCCACCCAGCTACCGTCGTCCAGCCCGATCAGCGGCCAGGCGAGCTCCGGGAGCACGGCGCGCAGCGCCGCTGCGACGTCGGCGGGCACCGGGGTGAGGTAGCCGCGGACCGCGTCGCAGGGCGGCTCGGCGCGGCCGCCGGGCAGGAAGAAATCCCCGGCGCTCTTCCACTCCCGGCCGCCGTTGTCCTTGGCGTCCCGGAAGAACGCTGCGAGCGCCACTGAATGCGCGTGCCGCCGGTCGATGCGCGGATTTCCCAGCGGCACGTAGGGGGCACGGACCTGCCCGGTCAGCATCGACTCCGGCGCCTGGTAACGGGACAGATCATGGGAGCGGCGCTGGGCGTAGGTGACCACCAGCGCGGCGGTGCCACTGCGGCGGCCCGCCCGCCCGGCCCGCTGGATGTAGTTGGCGGTAGTGGGCGGCATGTTCCGCAGCAGCACCGCAGAAAGCGCCCCGACATCGACGCCCAGCTCGAACGTGGTGGAGCAGCTCAGCACGTTG
The DNA here is from genome assembly GCA_035532775.1 of Streptosporangiaceae bacterium. Taxonomy (GTDB): domain Bacteria; phylum Actinomycetota; class Actinomycetes; order Streptosporangiales; family Streptosporangiaceae; genus Chersky-822. Next base: position 7,493 of record DATKQH010000069.1, on the reverse strand, counting down.
ACCTCACCGGCGAGGAACCGCTGCTGGATGTCGGCGGCCTCCAACCCGGTCCACTGCGCGGTGTGCTCCCGGGCTGTCAGCGGCACCGGTGCGGTCTGCGTGTACAGGGAGCGGTAGTGGTCGTCGGCTGCGCGGTCGGCGGCCAGTTCGCCGGCGCATCCCATCGTCGGGCACACCCCGCGAAGGGCGGCCGTGGTGACCCGCCGGCACAGTGAGCACCGCCACAGGTCGCCGCCAGCCGACAACGTGAGCCATGTGTGATCGACCTGGTGCACCTGGCCCAGCTTGGGCAGCGCCGCCGCATGCAGCCAGCCGTCCCGGGCAGCAGTGAGTGCCCGCCAGCAGCCGGCCAGCACGTCGCGCGCGTCGATTCCGGACGTGGGCTCGCCGAGGACGGCCAGCAGCCGGCGCAGGTAGTCCAGTCGCTTGTTGACACCACGGGTGGGCAGCCAGCTCAGTACCTTGAGCCTTGCCTCTGCGCCGTCGCCGCGGACGTAGATCGGGCCGCGCCGCGGGTCGAACATCTCGTCGGCCGGGTCGACGTCGTCCGGCATGGTGAGCGCGCCCTGCAGCCGCACCGTGCGGAGCAGTTCGGTGAACAGGAGCATGCACTCCGGCGCGGACAGGCCCAGATCGAGCAGCGGGGCGGACGGCCGCCATGACGGGTCCATGCCCAGCCCGACCCGCAGGAGCCCGAGGCCTTCCAGGGACTGGCGCTCGTCGATGGCGACCAGTTCGCGCAGCACCCAGCGGGCGGCCTCCCGGCGTCTGCCCTGCCGTGACTCCCGCCGGGAGAACACCCCCGCGCGGCCGGCCGCCGCCGCGGTCTCCTCGATCAGGTCGTCCACCGTGGCGTCCGCGTCGCGGGTGGTGGCCCGCGCCAGCCCGTCCAGGATCAGCCGCCGCTGCTGCACGAGGGCGTGACTGGACTCCAGGTAGGGGGCGAAGAACGCGGCAGCCTGCCGGCTGTCACTGAACGCGAGGAGCTTCCGGCCGCCGCCGGGCCGGTCCGCAAGCTCCTCATCCGGGGGCAGCGCCTGGTAGAGCGCGGTGGCCAGCACCGCCGCGGCTGCCTCGTTGCCGCTCTCGAACAGCCGCACCTGCCCGGCGCCGCGCGCCCCGCAGGCCAGGCACCCGCTCGGGGTGCCGGACGTGGCCGCCAGCCGCCGCACAGACCGCAGTTCGGCGGCGCAGCATCCGCAGGGTGCCGTCCTCGCCACGGGCGCGGCCGCTGTGTGGAGGGCTCCGCATCTACCGCACAGCAACGCGTCCTTGGCGGTCGCCACCGCGGTACGCTCGAGGATCTCATCGTCCTCGTCGGCCGTCTCGCCCGGCGCGTCGAGCAGCAGCCAGGTACGGCGGTCGGGGCGCACTGCGCGCGATGTGAAGTGCTCACCGCCCGAGGTGCGCTCCACCGAGCCCGCCAGATGCACCGCGCCGCACCGCTTGCAGCAGCCGAACTCGAAGACGGCGCCGGAACAGTCCGGGCAGATCTCGCGGCGGGCCAGCGAGACGTGCGGGCCGCCGGGCGTCAGGCAGGTGTACGCACCCTCGGTGGCCCGGGCGAACAGATGGTACCGGGCCGACAGCACCGGGGTGCCAGCGCTGTCACGAATCTTCGAGCCAACCGCGACCAGCGCGGCGAGCGCCGCTTTTGCACGAGGACCATCGGCGTCGGTGAACACCTCGGCGGCCAGGTCGGTAAACGGCCGGGGCGAACAGGCCAGCAGAGTGCGCAGCCGCGCCATCGTCTGCTCGTGCGCGAGCAGCAGCGCGGCGTCGTTACCGCCAAGGCCGACGGCCACCGGATCGTCCGCGGCACGGCCCAGCAGCGCCGGCCCTGGATCGGCCGAGTCGGCCAGGTCGAGATAGTCGTCGGGACCAAGAGGCCCCCACAGCGGTCCGGCCGGGATGGCTACCCGCTGCGCGCCGATCAGATCCTGGCGTGCCAGGTCGCCATCCACCCACTCGAAGGACGCGTCGAACAACTTGGCGGCGAAGTCCATCACCGCCCGCGGATGGTCGCCGACAGTAGCGCTCGTGGCAATTGCCTGGAACGCCGCGTCGGCATGGCCGCGACCGACGCGCTCGCGCAGCCGGCGCAGGAGCATGCCGACCTCTTCGGCCTTCGCCCCGTCGTAGACGTGCGCCTCGTCCAGCACGACGAACCGCCAGTGCCCGCCGTGCTTGCCCTCGAACAGCTCCATGTCCGCCGGGCGCAGCAGCAGGTACTCCAGCATCGCATAGTTGGTGAGCAGCAGGTGCGGCGGGCTGTCGCGCATCTCCTGGCGGCTGAGCAGTTCGTTCGGCAGCCGTGGTTCGCCCGGGTTCAGCGACTCGAACAGCGACGTGCCCTCGCCGGCCCGCTCCGGGGTGTCCCCGGTGTAGCGGCCGAAGGTGATCTGCGGCACGCTGGCGAGCAGCCGGCGGAGCCTTCGGAGCTGATCGTTGGCGAGCGCGTTCATCGGATACAGCAGCAGTGCCCGCACCCCGGGTCCGAGCGTGCCAGCCTCGTGCTCAGCAGTCAGCGCCGACAGCACCGGCAGCAGGAAGCTCTCCGTCTTCCCTGACCCGGTGCCGGTGGCCACCACCAGGTTCCGTCCCGCAGCGGCCTTCCTCAGCGCCTGCTCCTGATGGCCATAAAGAGGCCGGTCCAGGGGCAGTGCCGCGCTGCCCAGCCGGGCGAACGCCGGATCCAGCACGCCCTCGCCGATCAGGTCACGCAGGCTCGCTCCGGTCCGGTAGGGCGGCGTCGCCTCCAGCAGCGGGCCCTTGGTCAGCAGCGGGCTGGCGGCGATACAGTCGGCAAGCGCGACCGTCAGCGCAGGGTCGCGAACCGGCAACAGCGACCGCAGGTAACGCCGGTAGGTGGCGCTCAGCAGAGTGCTGGTGGCGATCGCGTCCACGGTGGAAGCCGCTCCCGAGCGGAAGGAAATGCTCCTGGAACCCTACCGCGCCAGGGAACACACGCGCCCAAGGCGCCGGGTCAAGCGGGCAGCCACGGGTCGGTGGCCGGCGCGGAAGTGCTGATCCGGGCAATCACCGCGGTCCGCGCACCGACAGTGATCCGCAGCTCCGCGCCACCGTGGGCGCTCACCGTGTCCGCGATCCGGCGCAGCGGATACCTGCCGCGCTTCGATGGCTCCAGTACCTGCACGATCCCGCGGGCGGTGACCACATCGATGGGTGGGTCAGCGGCGGCCCCGGGCAGGTCCAGGTGCAGCGCGCCACCGCGGATCAGGTCCGCCGTCTCCAGTTGCAGCGGCCCGAGGCTGTGCCAGGCCGTGGGGGCACCCGCGCTGCCCGGCTCGGGTTCGATCCGTATCCGGCAGTGCGGCGGGGTGACCTGCAGCGGCAGCACGACCGGACCCGCCACGCACGCCACCTCAGTCCCAGTGACCTCGGCCCCGATCATGGCCGCGCAGGGTGAGACGGTCATCCCGGGCGCAGGGGAGAGCACGGCCTCGGCCGCATCCAGACCCTCGTCAGCTGTCAATCGCAGCGCGGGCGAGTAGCAGACGTCCAAGCCCTCGGCCATGAAGACGGCACGGCGCAGCCCGGCGACGGGCGCGGTGTCCAGCGCGGTCACGGTCACCACCAGTTCGCCGAGCACCGGACGAGGCACCCGATCCCATAGACGCTCCGGATCCCAGCGATCCCCACTGGCCTCGACTGCCCCCAGGACCCGACCAGAGCCCGGCCTCCGCACCTCGATCCGCCACCGGAGCGCACCGGCGGGCAGCCGCACCGCCGGCAGCGTCCCGAAGACTGCAAGCCCGTCCGTCGTGTGGATCCCCGGTACCGGGGCGCCCGTCACCAGCCGCGGTTTCGACAGGCCGCGGACAAGGCGCCGCCGCGGCGCATCCTCGCCCGCAGGCTCCAGTTCCAGCCAGGCCACTGCGGACAGGTCCAGCTGGACCAGCCGCCAGCCATTCCAGATGAGCGGCAGCCTGCTCCGCACCAGGACCGGCGGCGCGGTATCGGCGCGCAGCGCCCGGTCCTCGGGGTAGACCAGCCACACGGCCTCGGGCGGCAGCACCGCCACGATCGGCGCACCGTCGGCGTCGAAGGCCAGGAGCGGACCCGGAGGATCGGTGACCTCGTCCGGAGACATCGGGGTCCAGGATCCGGCCTCATCCCGGCCAGGATCGGCGGGGTCCACGTCGCGGGTCAGCACGCCCCGTCCGAACGGATCGAGCCGCAACGGCGGCCGCCCGCCCGGTCCCGGAGAGGCGGCCGCGACCGTCCGGGCCGCGTCGATGACGCGGCCCGGCAGAGACAGATCCGCCAGGTCTTCAGCGCCGGGTTCATCCTTCTCGGAGAGCAGCTCCATGAGCGCACGGCAGCGTTCGACGAACCCGGTGCCCGCCCTGAGGCGCAGCAGCGCGGCGACCGCGGGATCGAGCGCGGCTAGCGCCTGTTCCGGCGCTCCGGCACCGGCCAGCCGCAGGAACTCCGGCAGGGACGACTCGGTCACTGCCGCGTGGGCGAGCACAGTCTCAAGCGGGTCGCCCGCCGGGGCCGGGACCCCTAGCGCCGCAAGCGAGCCCAGGAACGTCTCGGCCCACTCAGCGGTGGAGCGCTTGGTCGCGCGCGTTCCGGTCGCCCGGTGCCAGGCCGGCCAAACCTTCCCGTTCTTGTCGTGGTGGGCCGTGACCTGCGCCATGGCGACCACGACGCAGGCCGGCCACCGGCGGTTCAGTACTGCTGGCGGCTCGGACCGGGAAAGGATTCCCAGCGCCTTTGCCGCCGCGTCCAGGATCTCGGGTTCCACGTCGAGTGTCCCGGCCGGCTCTCCGGACGCAAGATGCCGGCGCCAGCCGGGTTCGAGCAGGTCGAGCAGCGTGCCCGCTGGTGGCCCGCTCATGCTGACCCCCTTGATCGCTCCCCAGCGTCCCATGGTCCGCGGATGAAGCGTAGTCACCGGCCTTCGGGATTCAACTCGCGTGTGGTGAGCAGGCATTTTGCAGGCGCGCGAGGTGCTGACCTGGGGGTTTGCGCTGGGTTCGGATGTTGCGCGCTGCACCCGCTGGGTGCGGCGGGACGCCCTGCGCGGCCTCGCCGACGCTCAGCCCCGCTGACAGCCGCCACCGGCACCAGCGCTTGGCCAGGGCGGCGAGCCACGGCTGGCCGATTGGCGCGAAGTCGATGGTGGCGACTTCCTTCCCGGGCTGGATTCCCAGGTTGCGCAGCCGCCACTTGTCCCGGGGGTACTCCACTTCCCAGCCGCTGCCGAAGGCAAGCTGTTCGATCCGGGCCCGGGCATCCAGGGTGAACTGGCGGGAGATAACGGCGCACCGCGGCCGAGATCGCGGCGGCGATGGGGGCCCGGGATGCCGCGATGCTGCCGGAGCGGACCCGGCACCTGGCGTTCGGGGACGTGGCCGCGGCCTGGGGGATGCTGCGGGATCTGGGCGCGGCCGAGATCATCGACGAGGTGAGCGGGCCCCGGCCGGCCGGGCTCCCGCTTTCCGCCGGCACCTACCTGACGCTGGCGGCGCTGAACCGGCTGGTCGCGCCGTGCTCCAGGCTCGGGCTCGCGGACTGGTGGAGGACCACCGCCGGTGACCGGTTCGCCAGGATCCCGGCGTCGGCGCTGGATCACCGCCGGTTCTGGGACGCCATGCATGCCGTCACCCTGGAGGACCTGGAGGAGATCAGCCGGCGGATCGCGCTGCGGATCGCGGGGCTATCGGGCGTGGACTGCTCATCGGTGGCCCCTGGACATGACGAACTTCGCCACCTTCATCGATACCGGCAACGAGAAGGCGCCAGTCGCCCAGCGCGGGAAGGCCAAGCAGAAACGGTCCGGCCTGCGGCTGGCCGGGCTGGGGCTGGTGGTGACCCGGGACGGCGGGATCCCGCTGACCTGGCACGCCTACCCCGGCGACCGGCCTGATGTCACCCAGTTCGCCACGATGATCACCCAGCTCCGCAGCCAGTACGAGGCGATCACCGCCGCGGCTGGCGGAGCGGCCGGCGGCGCCCCGGATATGACGGTGGTGTTCGACGCCGGGCAGAATTCCGAGGGCAACTTCGCTCACCTCGCCGGCACGGGCCTGCGTTACGTCGGGTCGGTACCGGCGTCGGACTGCCCGGACCTGATCGCCCTGCCCGCCTCGGCGCGGGTCATCGTCGACCAGGAGCGCTTCGCCGGGCTGACCGCGTTCGACACCCGCCGCGTCGTCTACGGCACCGAGCGCCGCGCGATCCTGACCCACTCGCCCGAGCTGCACGACAGCCAGGCCCGCGGGTTTGACGGCACCACCCTGGCCAAGGCCGGCCGCAAGCTGGATGAGCTGGCCGCTACCCTGGCCCGCGGCAAGACCCGGCGCGGCAGGGACAAGGCGGAAGCCGAGATCGCCGCGATCACCCGCAAGCCCTGGGTGCGGCGGGTGATCACCTGGCAGCTGGACGGCACCCAGCCCAAAGACCTGCGCCTGACCTGGGCCACCGGCCAGGCCGCCCGCGCCGCCCTGGAAGAAGAGCTGTTCGGCAAGCACGTGCTGATCACCAGCCACGACGACTGGCCAGCGGCCGAGGTCATCGCCGGCTACCGGTCCCAGTCCGAGGCCGAGTTCTCCTTCCGCCAGCTCAAGGACCCCCGCGTGGTCTCCTTCAGCCCGATGCACCACTGGACCGAGCACAACATCCGCGTCCACGTCTTCACCTGCGTGCTCGCCCTGCAGATCGCCCACCTCATGCGCCGCCAGGCCCGCCGCGCCGGACTGCACCTGAGCGTCCGCGAACTGCTCAGCCAGCTCGTCGGCATCGAAGAGACCGTCCTGATCTACCCCTCCACCGGAGGACGGCCCAAAGCCCGGCGCAAGACCACCGAACTCACCGGCAACCAGCCGGGGCTGTATCAGATCTTCGACCTGAGCAGGCAGGCACCACCGAGTTAGGTCATACGCCCAGACCGCCCACCGCGCCCTGCCTGCCAGCAAGAACAGTCAGCCAACCCCAAGATCGTCGGAAACTCGGGCTAGGGCTCACCGCCGAGGACATGACCAGCGGGCAGATCAGCTACGACCTACGGCGGCTGCGCATCCACGGGCTCATCGAACGCATCCCCGGCACCTTCCGCTACCAGCTCACCCCCGACGGCACCCGCCAGGCAACGTTCCTCACCCGCCTTACCCAGCGGCTGCTCATCACCGGCCTGGCCGAACTTGCCCAGCCCGATCCGCCCGTCCCATCCCGGCTCCGCGCCGCCGCCCGAGCCTACGACGCCGCCATCGACGATCTCGCCCGCCACTCTGGTCTCGTCGCCTAGCCCCAGCAACCTCACCCGGCAGAAACGGCTCGCCACCGCCAAACTTGACTCACCAATAACAAGATCACTCGATCAAGCCCTCTAGCTGTCGGGTCTGTCGCTGGCCCGGAGCTTGGGAGGATGGGACACTCGTGGTATGTCGGTAACTGTGCTCGACCGGGAGATGTACACCGAGGCCGCCGCGGCGCGGCTGCTCGGCGTTGCCCAGGGCACGCTG
>DATKQH010000068.1:0-15007 GCA_035532775.1 Streptosporangiaceae bacterium | reverse complement strand
CGGCTGGGCGAGCGCCTGGGCGGCGGCGACGGCGACGGCATCGTCGGCGGCCGGCGCGGCCGCCAGGCCGGACGGGTCAGCGAGCTGGCTGAGCACCTCGGCCTCGGTTCCCGGCGGCGCGGGCAGCAGCGTCCCCGATAGCCGGGCGAGGCCGGGACTGGACAGTGCCGCTACCGAGTAGACGGCGGTGCGGCCCGACCGGACCGCCTTGCGCAGCCGCAGGAAGACGATCGGCGACTCATCCTGCGGCTCGAAGCCCGCGAGCAGCACCGCGGGAGCCTGCTGCAGGCTCGAGTAGCTGACGCCGGTGTCGCTGGCGGGTCCGGACCCGGCCACCGCGGCGGCCAGGAACTCGGTCTCCTCGGCGCTGTGCGGCCTGGCCCGCATGTCGATGTCGTTGGTGGCCAGGGCAACCCTGGCGAACTTGGCGTAGGCGTAGGCATCCTCGAGGGTGAGCCTGCCGCCGGTCAGCACGCCGGCCCGGCCGCGGGCCGCGGCCAGGCCGCGGGCCGCAGCGTCGAGCGCCTCCGGCCACGAAGCGGTCTTCAGCACGCCATCGGTGTCCCTGACCAGGGGCGCGACCAGCCGGTCCGGCATGGTGGCGTAGGTAAAGGCCCAGCGCCCCTTGTCGCAGTTCCACTCCTCGTTGACCTCGGGCGCGCTGCCCGCCAGCCTGCGGGTGACGGCCCCGCGGCGGCGGTCGGTCCGCTGCCTGCAGCCTGACGCGCAGTGCTCGCAGACGCTCGGCGTCGAGACCAGGTCATAGGGGCGCGCGCGGAACCGGTAGGCCGTGCCGGTGAGAGCGCCGACCGGGCAGATCTGCACCGTGTTGCCGGAGAAGTAGGAGTCGAACGGGACTCCCTCGGCCACTCCGACCTGCTCTTCCGGTCCGCGCTCGATCAGGTCGATCAGCGGATCGCCCGCGATCTGGTCGGCGAACCGCGTGCACCTGGCGCACTGGATGCAGCGCTCGCGGTCGAGCAGGACCTGGGCGGAGAGCGCGATCGGCTTGGCGAACGTCCGCTTCTTGCCGTCGAACCTGGTCTCGCCGGCCCCCGCCGTCATGGCCTGATTCTGCAGCGGGCACTCGCCGCCCTTGTCGCACATCGGGCAGTCGAGCGGGTGGTTCACCAGCAGCAGTTCCATCACGCCGCGCTGTGCCTTCTCAGCGACCGGCGAGGTGAGCTGGGTATGCACGACCATGCCGTCCGTGCAGACCGTGGTGCACGAGGCTGGCGGCTTGGGCTGCCCTTCCACCTGCACCAGGCACTGGCGGCAGGCGCCTACCGGGGCGAGCAGCGGATGATCGCAGAACCGCGGGATCTGGATGCCAAGCTGCTCGGCGGCTCTGATGATCAGCGTCCCCTTCGGGACCACGATCTCGAATCCGTCGATCGTCACGCGCACGCCGTCGGCGGGCCTGGCAACCTCGGCTGTGCTGGCCCGGGGGGACGACCCCCCGGAGCCCGGTGAGGAATTGGATGGGGGCTGCACCGTCATCGCGCTGAGGACCTCCAGGATCCCCCGGCAGTGTTAGCCCCGGGGGACGACCCCTGGGATCCCCCGCGGAGGGTAGAGGCGGCCGGGTCGAACGGGCAGCCGCCGCGCTTGGAATGCTCGATGAACTCGTCCCTGAAGTACTTGATCGACGAGACGACCGGGCTCACCGCGCCGTCGCCGAACGGGCAGAACGCACGGCCGAGTATGTTGTCGCAGATATCGAGCAGCTTGTCCAGGTCGGCTTCGCTGCCCTCGCCGCGCTCGAGCGAGTCGAGCAGCTGGACGATCCAGTACGTGCCCTCCCGGCAGGGCGTGCACTTGCCGCAGGACTCGTGCTTGTAGAACTCCATCCAGCGCAGGGTCGCGCGGACGACACAGGTCGTCTCGTCGAAAATCTGCAGCGCCCTGGTGCCGAGCATGGAACCCGCGGCGCCGACGGACTCGAAGTCCAGCCGCACGTCGAGATGCTCGTCGGTGAAGATCGGGGTCGACGATCCGCCCGGTGTCCAGAACTTCAGCTGGTGACCGGCCCGCACGCCGCCGGCCAGCGAGAGCAGCTCGCGCAGCGTCACGCCGAGCGGCGCCTCGTACTGACCGGGCGTCGTCACGTGCCCGGAGAGCGAGAAGATGCCGAAGCCCTTGGACTTCTCCGTGCCGAGCGCGGCGAACGCGGCCGCCCCGCGCGCGACGATGTAGGGCACGCTGGCGATCGACTCGACGTTGTTGACGACGGTCGGGCAGGCATACAGGCCCTCGATCGCGGGGAACGGCGGCTTCAGCCTGGGCTGGCCGCGGTAGCCCTCGAGCGAGTCGAGCAGCGCGGTCTCCTCGCCGCACTCGTAGGCGCCGGCCCCGGCGTGCACCACGATGTCCAAGTCGAAACCGGACCCGAGGATGTTCGCGCCCAGGTAACCCGCCTCGTATGCCTCGGCGACCGCGTGATGCAGGCGCCTGATCACGTGCAGCACCTCACCGCGCACGTAGATGAACGCCTGGTTCGCCCTGATCGCGCAGGCGGCGATGATCGCGCCTTCCACCAGCGAGTGCGGGCTCGCCAGCATGGTCGGGATGTCCTTGCAGGTGCCGGGCTCCGACTCGTCGGCGTTGACGACGAGGTAGTGCGGCTTGCCGTCGCCCTGCGGGATGAAGCCCCACTTCATCCCGGTCGGGAAGCCGGCCCCGCCGCGGCCGCGCAGCCCGGACTCCTTGACCATCGCGATGATGTCGTCTGGCGGCATCGCCAGTGCCCTGGGCAGCGCCTGGTAGCCGCCGGCCCGGCGGTAGCCGGCCAGGGTAAACGAGTCAGGCTCGTCCCAGTGGGCCGTGAGCACCGGCGTGAGCACGGTGTTCGATGGCACGGTGTTCGAAGGCACGGGGTTCGATGGCACGGGCGTCATGACCGCCCTCCGTCATCGGCCGCAGGCAGCGGAGGTTCGTCTGGCGTCCAGCCGTTCTCCCTGGCGATGCGCAGGCCGGCCAGGGTCGGCTGGCCGGCGGTGTGCCCGGTGGTGGCCTGGTCGTCGGGGTAGCCGGCCAGGATCCTGGCCGCCTCCCGCCAGGTGACCAGCCGGCTCGCGCCCCTGGTGGGGGTGATGTCATCGCCCGCCCGCAGGCCGTCGACCAGCTTCCGTGCCGACTCAGGGGTCTGGTCGTCGAAGAACTCCCAGTTGACCATGACGACGGGGGCGTAGTCACAGCCCGCGTTGCACTCGATCCGCTCCAGGCTGAGCTTGCCGTCCGGCGTGGCCTCGTCGGCCTCGACGCCGAGGTGGCTGCGCAGCTCGGCGTGGATGGCGTCGCCGCCCATGATGGCGCACAGCGTGTTGGTGCAGACGCCGACGTGGTACTCGCCGACCGGCCGCCGCTTGTACATGGTGTAGAACGACACCACGGCGGTCACCTCGGCCTCGGACAGCCCGAGCTGCCCGGCGCAGAACGCGATGCCCCCGGCGGAGACGAACCCCTCGGCCGCCTGTACGAGATGCAGCAGCGGGAGCAGCGCCGACCGCGGCTTCGGGTACCTGGCGATGATCTCCGCTGCCTGCGCCGTCAGGTCGGCTCGCTGCTGCTCGGTGAAGGCCATTACCTGTCCACTCCTCCCATCACCGGGTCGATGCTGGCCACGGCCGAGATCACGTCCGCCACCATGCCGCCTTCGCACATCACCGACACCGACTGGAGGTTAGTGAACGAGGGGTCGCGGAAGTGAACCCGGTAGGGCCGGGTGCCGCCGTCGCTGACGGCATGGCACCCGAGCTCGCCGCGGGGTGACTCGACGGCGGCGTACACCTGCCCAGCCGGAACCCTGAAGCCCTCGGTGACCAGCTTGAAGTGGTGGATCAGCGCTTCCATCGACTGGCTCATGATGTGCGCGATGTGGTCGGCGGAGTTGCCCAGGCCGTCCGGCCCGACCGCGAGCTGGGCCGGCCAGCCGATCTTGGCATTCCCGATCATGACCGGGTCGTCGGGTGGCCGCGGCGCGGCCAGCCGGTCAACGCACTGCTCGATGATCCGCAGCGACTGGTCAATCTCGTCCATCCTGACCAGGTACCGGCCGTAGGCGTCGCAGCTTTCCTGCGTCGGGACGTCGAAGTCGTAGGTCTCGTAGCCGCAGTACGGCTGGCTCTTGCGCAGGTCCCAGGGCAGCCCGGTGGAACGCAGGATCGGGCCCGTGACGCCGAGCGCCATGCAGCCCGCCAGGTCGAGGTAGGCGATGTCCCTGGTGCGGCGCAGGTAGATCGGGTTGACGTCGAGCAGCTTGCGCAGCTCGTCAAGCTGGCCGGGCATCACGCCGAGGAACTCCCGCAGCTTCTCCAGCGCCCCTGAGGGCAGATCCTGCGAGACGCCACCCGGCCGTATGTAGGCGTGGTTCATCCGCAGCCCGCTGATCAGCTCGAACAGGTCGAGCACTTTCTCGCGCTCGCGCATGCCGTAGAGGAAGACCGTCGTGGCACCGACTTCGAGGCCGAAGGTACCGACCGCGGTCAGGTGCGAGGAGATCCTGTTCAGCTCCATCATCAGCACGCGCAGGACACTGGCCCGCTCGGGGATCTGGTCGGTGATCCCGAGCAGCCGCTCGGTGGCCAGGCAGTACGCGGTCTCGTTGAACAGCGGCGACAGGTAGTCCATCCTGGTGCAGAAGGCGACGCCCTGCGTCCAGGTGCGGAACTCCATGTTCTTCTCGATGCCGGTGTGCAGGTAGCCGACCACCGGCCTCAGCTCGGTGACCGTCTCGCCGTCGAGCGTGAGGACGAGCCTCAGCACGCCGTGCGTCGACGGGTGCTGCGGGCCCATGTTGACGATGAGACGCTCGTCGCGGGTGCTGTCGGCACCATCGTCAGCGGCCGCGACGATCTCGTCCCAGTCCTGGCCCCCGACGTTGTAGACGCGGCCTTCGGTTTCGGTGTTGCCCGCGGTGCTCACGCGTAGGACCTCCGCTCGTCGGGCGGCGGGACGGTGGCGCCGCGGTACTCCACCGGAATGCCGCCGAGCGGGTAGTCCTTGCGCTGCGGGTGGCCCTTCCAGTCGTCCGGCATCTCGATCCTGGTCAGCGCCGGGTGACCGTCGAAGACGAGGCCGAAGAAGTCCCAGGTCTCACGTTCGTGCCAGTCACAGGTCGGGTACACGTCGACCAGGGAGGGAACGTGCGGGTCGGCGTCGGGCGCCGTCACCTCGAGCCGGAGGCGCCGGTTGCGGGAGATCGAGAGCAGGTGGTAAACGCCGTGCAGCTCGCTGCCGGCATCGGCCGGGTAGTGCGTGCCGGAGACTCCGAGGCACATCTCGAAGGCGAGCGCCGGATCGTCACGCAGCTTCCTGGCCACCTCGACCAGGTGCTCGCGGCGGACGTAGAAGGTCAGCTCGCCGTGGGCCGCCACCACCCGCTCGATGGCGTCGCCGAAGCCGGCTCCCGATTGCTCGAGCGCGCCGGCCAGAGTGTCAGCGACCTCGTCGAAGTACGAGCCGTAGGGCGGCTCGCTGGACAGCGGCGGCTGCTTGCGGACCCTGAGCCCGCCGTAGCCCGACGTGTCACCGGTCGTCTCGGTGCCGAACGCGCCGGTGCGGACAACCTGCTCGGACATCCGCTCCCGGCCGGCGATCACCGCGGCATCCTCGTTCACGTTCGGAACCCCGGTGCCGTGCTCGGTCACTGCTCCGCTCCTGCCTGAGGAGCGAGCGCCCCGTGCGCCCCGTGCGCGTGGTGAGCGGGCCCCTCGAGGCCCGGCAGCAGCGGCAGCCGGCGCAGCCTGGCCTGCTCCAGCTCGGTGATCTGGCGATCCCTGTTCACGCCGAGCTTCATGTTCTGTATCCTGTCGTGCAGCTTGACGATCGCGTCGATCAGCATCTCAGGACGGGGCGGGCAGCCGGGCAGGTAGATGTCGACCGGGACAATGTGGTCGACGCCCTGCACGATGGCGTAGTTGTTGAACATCCCGCCGCTCGAGGCGCAGACCCCCATCGAGATAACCCACTTGGGGTCGGCCATCTGGTCGTAGATCTGGCGCAGTACCGGAGCCATCTTCTGGCTCACCCGGCCGGCCACGATCATCAGGTCCGCCTGGCGCGGGGTATTCGAGGCCCGCTCCATTCCGAACCTGGCCAGGTCATGCCGCGGTCCGCCGGTGGCCATCAGCTCGATGGCGCAGCAGGCGAGCCCGAAGGTGGCAGGCCAGACCGAGGACTTCCGCGCGTAGCCGGCCAGCTTCTCGACCGAGGTCAGCAGGACGCCGCTCGGCAGCTTCTCTTCAAGACCCATCGGCTAATCCCATTCCAGACCGCCGCGCCGCCACACGTAGACGTACGCGACAAGCACGGTTGCGACGAAGGTGACCATCTCGACGAGGCCGAAAACTCCGAGATGGTCGAACGCGACCGCCCAGGGGTACAGGAAGATGATCTCGATGTCGAAGACGATGAAGAGCATCGCCGTGAGGTAGTACTTCACCGGGAACCTGATCCCGGCCGGCTGGCGGGTCGGCTCGATGCCGCACTCGTAAGCCTCAAGCTTAGCCCGGTTCCACCGCTTCGGGCCGCTGACCGACCCCATGACCAGCGAGAAAATGGCGAAGACAGTGGACAGTGCCCCGAGCACGACTATCGGCACGTAGTAGCTCATCGACTCCGTCACCCCCTTGTCCTGCCGTTCAGCCATCTGGCTGGACGGACCTGCGTATCTTGCTCTTGCCTATCTCGCACCACGTCCCGCGCGACCGCGATCTGGCTGTCAGCTGCCGCGGCGCTATGCCGCCGGCGACATCTTAGACAGCACGTTGACGACCCGGTCGACCGCGTCGCCGCCGCGCGGCTCGGTCAGGTTACCTAGCAGCTTCATCGTCATCCGCATCACCGCCGGGCGCTTGATCCCGTGCCTGGTGGCGAACTTCATGAAGTTCGGGTTGCCGATCAGCTTCACGAACGTCCGGCCGAGAGTGTAGTAGCCGCCATAGCTCTCCTTGAGCGCGACCGGGTAACCCTGGAGCACCCGCTCCGTGCTGGCGGCCGTCGGCCGGGCGAGCGCCTGCACGATCGAGCGGGCGGCCAGCTCGCCCGATTCCATCGCGTAGGCGATGCCCTCGCCGTTGAACGGGTTCACCATCCCGCCGGCGTCGCCGACCAGCAGCAGGCCGCTGCCGTAATGCGGGGTGCGGTTGAAGCCCATCGGGAGTGCCGCGCCGCGAATCGGCTGCGTCCTGTTCTCCTCGGTGAAGCCCCACTCGGGCGGCATCGCGGAGAGCCAGCGCTGCAGGAGCGCGCGGTAGTCGATATGCCCGAAAGCATCGGAGGTGTTCAGCAGGCCGAGGCCGACGTTGCTGGTTCCGTCGCCCATGCCGAATATCCAGCCGTAGCCGGGCAGCAGCTGCTTGCCGTCCCACAGGTCGAGCCACGCCTCAAGGTAGTCATCCTCGTGCCTGGGCGAGGTGTAATAGGTCCGCACCGCGACGCCGAGCGGCCGGTCCGGCCTCTTATGCAGGCCCATCGATACCGACAGCCGCGAGGAGTTGCCGTCGGCCGCGATGACGAGACGGGCACCGAAGGTC
Organism: Streptosporangiaceae bacterium; assembly: GCA_035532775.1. GTDB lineage: Bacteria > Actinomycetota > Actinomycetes > Streptosporangiales > Streptosporangiaceae > Chersky-822. The sequence goes on along the minus strand of DATKQH010000068.1, from coordinate 7,472 downwards.
CGTTGCTCCCCTTCCGGCCGTCTGGACACCCGCCCGGCACCTTCCGCGGACGCCCCGGCCGCCTCGCGCGCCGTCACGCCGGTGACCTGGCCGGTCCGCTCGTCCACGGTCGCGCCGGTGACGGTGACGTTCTCGAGCAGCCGGGCGCCGGCCTTCTGCGCGTGCCCGGCAAGCGTCTCGTCGAAGTCGGTGCGGGTCCTGACCGTGCCGTAACCGGGGAACGAGGACAGATCGGGCCAGGCCAGCTCGATCCGCCCGCCGCCGCCGATGATCCGCAGGCCCTTATTAATAAGCCAGCCGTCGCTGGCGTCGACGGTCAGGCCCATCGTGGTCAGCGCCTTGACCGCCCGCGGGGTCAGGCCGTCGCCGCAGACCTTCTCCCGCGGGAAGCTGGTCTTCTCCAGCAGCAGCACGTCGAGCCCGGCCGTAGCCAGGTGGTAGGCCGCCGTCGATCCGGCCGGCCCGGCACCGACGATGATCACGTCCGCGGTATCAGACGACGTAGCGGCCGACCCGGCGCGACCTGCCCGCTGACCGCCAGCCCGGCCGCCGCGGGGGCTTGTCCCGCGATCGGGGCCAGCACTGCGGCTGCCTGCCTGATCCGGGCGGCTAGCCGGGGGGTACTGCTCGCTCACTGACCCGTCCGCCAATCTTGTGAACACCTTCACAAGTACAGATGCCGACAGTGTAGTCCGTAGTCGCTGATGGCAGGAGCCGCCCCTTGCCGAGACTCCTAGCGCGGGCGCCTGGCTACGTGCACGGCGACGACCCCGAAAGTGAGGTTGCGCCACCGCACGGCGGACCACCCCGCGCCGCGGATCCGCGTGGCGAGCTCCTCCTGCGCGGGCCAGCTGCTGATCGACTCGGCGAGGTAGTCGTACGCCGCGGAGTCAGACGACAGCCGGCGCGCCACCGCTGGCAGCGCGGCGGCCAGGTACCGCTGGTAGGCGAGGTCCAGCGGCCTGGCAGGCAGATGGCTGAACTCGCAGATGACCAGCCTGCCGCCAGGTCTCGTGACGCGGAGCATCTCGGCGAGTGCCGCATCGGGATCGGCGACGTTGCGCAGGCCGAAGGAGATCGTGACCACGCCGACGGCCGCGTCAGCGAACGGGAGCGTCAGCGCGTCGCCCACGACGAAACTGACCAGCCCGGCCGGCCCGCCGGCCCCGGCCCGGCTAGCACTGGCCCGGCTAGCCCCCACCCGCAGCATCCCCTGGGAGAAGTCGCACGCCACGCAGCGGGCGCCGGACGCCGTGAAGGCACGCGACGAGGTGCCCGTCCCCGCCGCGATATCCAGCACGGTGTCGCCCGGTCGGGCTGCCACCAGCCTGGCCACGACCGACCGCCAGTGCCGGTCCTGGCCGAGCGACAGGACGTCGTTGAGCAGGTCGTAGCGCTCGGCGACGGCGTCGAACATCGCGGCGACGTCGGCTGGCCGCTTGTCAAGCTGGGCTCGGGTCATGGGATCCAGGGTGACATAGGCCGGGCGCGGCACTTGCGCGGGCGTGGCGCCAGGCGGCGAAATTGCCCGTAACTCGCGTAAAGCATGACTGTTGGCATGCACGGAACCTGTCAGCCGATAATTATCGAGAATGACGCCTAATTCTTATGACAATGCAGGTCAGCCCGCCTCGGGGACACAAGGCGGACCATATCGTATCGGACGCTTCATTAATCACCTGAATCTTTCTTTTTGAATTGTCCAGCAATTCTTGTAAACCGCTCAAGAAGCCGTGGCGTCTTGGTATACGTAACGTATTCATGTGCTGCCGGAAGTTAACTAGCGCTTCGGATGCTGCGGTATATCCGTGTCAATATTCGTCGCCCTCGTACCTAAAGCACCGTTCTCGGATAACTGAATGGCGCACATGAAGAAAGCGCCCAGACGGCCGTTAATGCCAGGCCCCGGCCGCGCACAGGCAGCCTGGCCAGCAATCAAGGAGAGTTCATGCGCAAGATCATCGTCACCCTCAGCACGGCAGCCGCTCTGCTCACGCTCGGTTCGGCCGCTGCCCAGGCATCGGTTAACGGGAATAGGCCCGATGCCACGCCGGCCTGCGGAGCGCAGTGCTTCGATCTGTCCAGCCTTGAGCTAGGCCCGCACACCATCCAGAATGCCTACATCCGCGGCGACAACGGGATCGGCGGCAAGGTCGGTCAGCGGCTCAACCTCAGGCATGCCAGCAATAGCCGCCCGAACGAGGACTTCACCGGCGCCAAGGTCGGCACGCTCAGCAACTACTGCGGCAGTCTCATCTCGTCCACCTCGTATGTCTGCGTGAACTATCCGGGCAACTACCCGGTCTTCGAGTCCAGCTGGTCTCCGTTCGGCAATGACAGTGGCCTGTGCGCGGGAATCGCGCGGCGTAACGTGGCCGGCCAGAACGTCACGCTCCAGCCGTGCGGCGCGTCGGCGCGCACGATGTGGGTGGGCGACCTGGCGGACTCGGTCACCAACGACGGGCGGTTCTACACGCCATGGGTCAACGCCTCTGACCCGAACTTCAGTCACCCGCTGGTGCTGACCGTCGACGCGGGCACCTACCTGCCCGAGAACCAGCTCAAGGTCCAGCGGCTGAACCTGCTGACCGGGCACACCGTCGCCGACTCGCAGGAGTACACGCTGGAGCCCGGCCCGGCCGCCTGATCCCCGACCCGCCCCTCTTTCTGTCCCCTGCGCTGCGGCCGGGGTCCGGTTCACGCGGACCCCGGCCGCAGTGCTGTCCAGGGGCTGTCCGGGGACCGCGCCGCTAGAGCAGGTCGGGGCGGTGCCAGGCCTCGCCGAGCACGTTCTCCGCCAGGAAGGCGAAGATCGACTCGTACCAGACCCGGACGTCGCCGGGCTTGAGTATCCAGTGGTTCTCGTCGGGGAAGTACAGGAACCTGGCCCGCTTGCCCAGGGCGGACAGGTCGGAGTACATCCGCAGCGCCTCGCCGACCGGCACCCGGTAGTCCCGGTCACCGTGGATGATCAGCACCGGCGTGCTGATCTTGTCCGCGTGCAGGTGCGGCGAGCAGGCGAGATAGCGCTCGGGCTCGGTGTCGGGCCGGCCGAACATGCGGTACCAGAAGGGCGGGTCGTCGGTGGTCGCCAGCATCTGATCGAGCGCCCAGACGCCGGCGTGGCTGACGATGGCCCTGAATCTGGTCGTGTGGCCGGCGATCCAGTTGGCCATGTAGCCGCCGAACGAGCCGCCCATCATCGCGGTCCTGTCCTGGTCGAGGTCCTCGCGCGCCATGACCGCGTCGGTGATCGCCATCACGTCGGCAAACGGCTTGTCCCCCCAGCTGCCGTGGCCCCTGCCGATGAAATCCTGGCCGTAGCCGGTCGACAGGGCCGGGTCGGGGAGCAGGACGGCGTAGCCGCGGGCGGCCATTAGCCACGGGTTCCACCGCCAGGACCAGGAATTCCAGCTCATCACCGGACCGCCGTGCACCCACAGCAGCACCGGGGCCGGTGACTTCGCCGAAGCCCCTTCGGGCAGCACGAGCCAGCCCCTGATCGTGATGCCGTCACCGCCGTCGGCGGTCACCTCCTCGACCCGGCCGGGCACCTGCAGCCCGCCGCCGGGGCCCGGCAGCCGGACCGGCTCGCTCCACGCCGGAACCGTCCCTGCCTCGCTGACGTCGATCCTGACCGCGGCCGGGGGCTCGCTGATCGACGCGCGGAGCGCGTAGAGCGCCCGCCCGTCTGGCGCGGGGCACAGGCTGTCGTAGGCGGCATCATCCGTCGTAACCTTCATGACGTCGCCGGTGTCGAGGCGGACGGCGAATACCGGGCACCTGCCGTTGTCGTCAGCGGTGAAATAGGCCATCCGTGAGTCCGGCGACCAGGCGACTGTGAGCGGACGCCGGTCGAAACCTGGCAGCAGGTCGCGCGGCTGCGTCTCGCTGTCTGCGTCAAGCGGGGCTGTGACCAGCGTGACGTCTCCCGGCCGCTGGTACGTGTCGTGCTCGGAGCGGATCGCCACCACGATCTGACCGTCGGGCGAGATCGCCGGGTCGGAGAAGTCGGCACCGCTCGCGCCGAGTAGCGTCCGGCGCTGCGCCGTGGCCAGATCGATGACCGCGAGCTCCGTCCGGGTGCCGCCGGCCTTCTCCGGCACCAGCCAGCCGGTGACGGCGACTGATCCGTCCGGGGCGAGGCAGAACACCTGCTCGTCGAGGGCGCGCCCGGCGTCCGGAGTCAGGTCCCGCAGGTCAGCGGCGCCCGCGTCGTCGCCGGAGCCGGCCGCCACCTCGGCGGTGAGCAGCCGCAGGCAGTCGGGTCCGAGGTCGTGATCCCAGTACCTGACCAGCCCAGTCTCGTGCAGGATCGCGCTCACGCCCGCGTCCGCACGGGCCTTGCGGCGGGCGGCGTCCTCGTCGGGTCCGCTCGTGCCGGCGAAGGCAGGAACAGCAGCCAGATAGCGCTGCGCAGTTCGCGCCGTGGCAACCGAGGTGATGCCCCCTGGCGGCCCGGCGACCCGGCGTGCCTCGCCGCCGCCAGGGGGCAGCAGCCACAGGGCGGCCTTGCTGCCCTCGGTGTCCCCGGCCTGCCTGGCGCCGGGGACTGGCCGCCGTGAGGCGAAGAGCAGCGAGCCGTCGGCTAGGAACGCCGGCGCCGACTCGCCCTCCGCCGAGCGCGTGAGACGGGCGGCGGGCGCATGCCCGGTGTCGATCCGCCAGATGCTGGTCACCAGCTTCTTGGGCTCAGGACCGGACCCTTGGACGGTGGCGGCGAGCCAGCTTCCGTCGGGCGACAGGCACAGTCCGGTCACCGCCGGGATGGCTAGGTAGTCACGGAAATCGTCAAACTGAGACATCGTTGTCATCCAGTCCGAGGCACCGGCGCAGGAGGCTGGCCAGCGTTTACCGCCTCAGTCAGAGCTTCATACCCTGTGCCGACATTACACGTTCTACGGGTCGGTGACCGGTCCGCTACTTCAGCGGGATCTTGTCACGGCTCCATCGGGACTGCGCAGGTAGCCATAGCGGGCCAGCAGGGGAAACGTGAGCGTGGTTACCAGGGCGCGAGCACCGGGACGGAGCTTGGCGTGCCAGTCATCGTCGCGCCGGAACTCGATCCACCCGGCGGAGAAGCGCATCGGGTTTCCCCCGGCAGTGTGGGTGAGCCCGAGATCGGCTCCGGTGTCGGTCATGAAGGACAGGTCTGGCTTCACGCCCGCGAACTCGGCAAGCTCCTGCATCCCCGCGACCGGTGCCGCGATGAAGTCCTCGTACCGCATCAGCCGGGCTGGCGTGCCACGGACCGCAAGCAGGTGGAACCCCAGGTTCGTGATGTTCCACCGCATGGCGGTGCGAGCCGCGGGGAAGTTGGCCATGTACTGGTTGCTGGCACCGGCCACGTCCGCGGCCTCTGGTCGCCGGACCCGCCGGGTCCACGAGTAAGCGACCGCCCGGGAGTCGCGAACCAGGTGGATAACCCGCAGGTCGATGCCTGGCTCCACGCGCAGGCAGAACGCCAGGGAGGCATGCTTGCTCGTATCCACGATGACGGTACAGCGGCTGACCTGCCGGACGGCTCGGTAGAGCCGCGCGTAGACGGCCGCATACTCCGCGGCGCTGCGGCGTGTGGCGCTGGTGGCGAAGAGGCGGCGGCCGGAGTCTGGGTCGGCCAGCAGCCGCGGGATGAAGCGGTTGCGGTCGACCGACTGCTTGAGCGCGAGGAACTCCGGCACGTTGAACGAGTCCCAGCCGCCGAACGCCACCTCGCCCACCTCACGCCAGAACGGGCACTGCCGAATCGGAACTCCGCACCCGCACCGCTCACCGCGAACCAGCCCGCGCTCCCACAGATGGACGACCTCGCCCACGTTGCAGACCCCAGGCAGCGCACCGAGCAGCCGCTCGACGAGTGTCGAGCCGGACCGGCCTGGACCACCGATGTAGACGACCCTGACCGGCTCGACATGCTGAGACATCTGGCTACCGTCCCCGTGTCATCGCGCCAGGTCGTCCGGGATCGTCGGGATGTGCCGCGCCGGTGTCACTGAGCAAGCAGGGGCCCGTCTGCGCGGCCATGCGCGCCGGCCGCCGACGTAACCGGCGCGGGCAGAGCGCGCCGCGGGGCGGCCTGCACGCCGGCCGGCCCGGCGACCAGCCGTACCGCGGCGATGAACGGCCCGAGCAGCAAGGTGCCGTACAGCAGACCGCAGAGGATGTCGACGAACCAGTGCTGGCTGAGGTACCCCCGGCTGTAGGCCTGGCTGAAGGCGAGGGCGGCAACCGCACCGGTGGCGCAGATCTTGCCGCGGCGGCTGCCGCTGAACTCGCGCCAGAGCAGGTAGGCGATGAGACCGGAGAAGAGCACTACCCGATCGGGACCTCCTGCGGGATAGGTACCCAGAGGATTGGTCGGCGGCCCGAGCCGGCTGATCGTACGGTGCAGTCTGTGGGTCGCGTAATGGTCCACCAGCAGCGCAAGGCCGAGTGCCGACGGCGGCAGCCAGCGCTGCTTAGGCCAGCTGACTCCAAGGCAAGCGGCAGCGGCACCCACGCCACCCCAGGTCGTCCAGACGTTCCCGACCGTGTTCAGCCGCCGTAGGACCGCAGCCCACCAGTCCACCTGATGACTCTCGGTCCAGCGAAAGATCGGCTCGTCGATCGCCAGGCAGTGGTTCACGACCGGCGGCCCGAGCGATGCCATGATGCGATAGGACGCCACGCCTCCGCCACTGCCGATGGCGGCCAGCTTGATGAGGCCAAGTAGGTCCCGGCTCAGCGAGTCCTGGCGCGCCGTCGCGGACTCGACCTGGCCGCCCGGACTCCCCTGGTCAGCTGTGACTGCGGCGAGCGACTGCGCGCCGCGTGGCTCTGGTGGCGGCCCGTCGGAGGCCGTGTCCGGTGAGGCTGGGCTGCGCCGCGCCGCGATGACCGTGGCAGCCGCGATGGCGGCCAGCCCGGCGGGCCAGAGCGCCACCAGGAGATACCGACGCATTCGATGAGCCTCTCTATGAACGCCATGATTCATGCCGTGGCGGGCTGCCGCTCAGGCACGCCGCTGCCTGCGCGTGCCCTGCCCTGTTGGCCGCGGATCGCTGGCAGTCCCTCGTCACCTGCCCGCTGGTGATCCGCCGCATCCGCACTATAGCGCCCGGGCTTCGCAGCACCGCAGGACTCGTCCCTGCGGGCGTCAGCCACCTGCCCCCCGGCGGGGGATGCCTGTCCAGGCTGACCTATTTCGGCAGCCGCATCAAGCGCTGTGAAAGCCGCGGCGATCGCGTACACAGGCGGTCGGAGGATCACCGGCTTCCCGCGCGCACTGGATCGGTTTTGCCGGCTTTTGAGTACTGATATGGATAGGATGCAGATTCGCTTCGATACGTAACTTCCTAGGGCTGACATGCGGGCAAAAGTCTTCTTTGGCATCACCTCGATGGCGGTCGCTGCAGCAATGGTCACTGCGGTGCCGTCAGCGATCTCGGCGACGTCTGCGCGGCAGCCGGCGGGGAGCCGGGCGGTGGGCCAGT
>DATKQH010000067.1:0-3630 GCA_035532775.1 Streptosporangiaceae bacterium | reverse complement strand
GCCTGCCAGCGGAGAAGCCAGCAGCCGCTTACTGTGAGCGATTAAGCGCTCATCAGTGGGGCGATCGCGTTCGCGGCGATCGCGGGCGGCGTGGCAATGACCTGGCTGGCGCCATGACATCAGTGGAAGGCGCCGTTCTCGCGATGACCTGGGGGAGTGCGTCGGTGACCGCCCCGGTCACTGTCGCATGATCCAGGCCGAGCCGGTCAGCGAGCCGGGCGACCTGCCGGGCGACGTGAATGGGTGGCATCGCCGCGATGAGGGGAGCGGTCGCGCGCAGGGCGTTGATCTGCCCTTCGGCATGCCTCAGCCACCGGCTCCACCGGTCCACCTCGGCGTCGATGACCAGGTCGGCCAGCGGGTGAGTACGGCTGGCGATCGCGGCGAGGGCGTCAGGCCCGCGCTCCCTGTAGATCTGGGCTGGGTCCTGGCCGGCCGGGAGAGCCATCGCCGCCACCTTGCCGGTGTATGGGGTGAGCAGGTGGTAGGCGTGGATGGCCGCGCGCCGTCCAGCTTGATCAGAGTCGAAGGCGGCCAGCACCCCGGTCCTGCGCATGTCCGTCACCTGGCTCAAGATCGTCACTTGCCCGGCGGTGAGCGCCGTGCCACAAGGCGCGACACCCGCACAGCGCCCGGCGCAGGCGGTGGTCACGGCGATGGCATCGAAGGGGTGGGCGTGCCGGTGGCGGACAGCGAGCCGGCGGCGATCTACCCATCTGATGCAAAGTACGACCAGTCACGGCGGGTCCCGTTCTTGGTCCTTCAGGACCGCTTCCGCCGGGCGCTGCACCAGCCTGAGACCCTGATGCTCATCAGCGGCTATTCGTTTGGCGACGCCCACCTCAACGAGATGCTGTTCGATGCGGTCCGCCGCCGACCGCGCTCAGAGCTGGTGGCGTTCTGCTTCGGTGGTATCCCAGAGATCTTGATCGAACGTGCCTCCGTGACTCCGAACCTGCAGGCCGTCGCCCGACACGAGGCAATCATCGGCGGTGTCAGAGCCGACTGGGAGCCGCTCAAGGATGCCACCCCCGACCTGTGGGGAGACGGAGGCATGGCGCTCGGGAACTTCGCCAGCCTCGCCAGCTTCCTGGCACGCAGTTCGCCGCCTCAGGGTGAGCTAGAGGCACAGCTGAGTGAGCTGTTGGCCAAGGCGGCGGCGAACGCCGATGGGTGAGCGGGAGCCGACCCGGATCGGGCGGGTACGTCATGTCCTCGGCGCGCAGGTTACAGTCGCGCTTGACGACGATATGGCCGGTGTAGCGCTCAATTTCCGGGGTCGTCTCCAGCCAGTCGGGCAGATCGGCTCGATCGTCCGTCTGCCTCAAGGCCTGGTCGATCTCGTAGGACAGGTAAGCCTGCTCGGCATAGCAGAGCTAGCCGGCACGCAACTCCCCGCTGAGGTTGTCCAGACTGGTGAGCGCTGGCTGCAGATCCAGCTTCTCGGCGAGTTCGATCGTGCGACGGAACGCTTCCAGCGCGGAGTCGGAGCCTACCCCGGCCTGGATGACCCGGTGCACTTTGCCACCGCCGATGATCTCCGGGCCATATTCCCCCCAGAGGGGGAGGATCGTCTGCGCATCGGACGCCTGGCCGCAGCCGAGGAAGTTCCAGTGACCCTGGACGTGGGTCGGCTGGTGATCCGCCACGCCACCGTAGTGGGTTCCACCGGAGCTGGAAAGACGAGCACCGTGGCGACGCTCCTGCAGCGTCTCGCCCGAGGCGGGTGGCCAGCAGCCAACATCGTTGTCATCGATCCGCACGGCGAGTATGCAAGCGCGCTGGGCTCGGATGCAGCGGTCGGTTCGGTGCTTGCCCCTGGCGACTCTCGGCTGCAGGTCCCCTACTGGGCGCTGCCTGCAGGCGACATCCTGCGTGTGTTCGCCGGGTCACCAGGCGGCGCGACAACAAGGAGCCGGTTCGATGAGCTGGTCGCCCAGGCCCGCCGAGATTTCGCTGCCGCCGCGACTTGGCTGACGCTCGACCCGGCGGCCGTAACCGCCGATACACCGATCCCGTTCGATCTCCGCCCGATCTGGCGACAGCTGGACTGGGAGAACAACGAAACAAGGATGACGGCAAAGGACCCGAGCACGGTCTGCGAAGACAACCCCGGGGAAGCCGCCACACTCACACCAGCGTCCTTCACCCCTTATGGGCAGGGCGGCGCCGCCCCCTTCAAGGGACCCCTACACGGCAGCCACGGTTCCACCCCGGAGATGCTTCGGCTGGGCCTGCTCGACCCCCGGCTGGCGTTCTTCCAAGAGCCGCAGGGAGACCCTGAAGGGACGGACCCCCTCGTCGGCGTCATGGCGTGCTGGCTCGGCGGCAAGCGCGCCGTATCAGTGCTTGACTTCAGCGGTGTGCCAGCCCAGGCGAGTGAGCTGGCTATTGGAGTAGTACTGAACCTGCTATTCGAGGCAGCCGTGCGCACCACCGCTGACGATCCGGGCATTGGGCGGCCGCGCCCAGTGCTCATCGTTCTTGAGGAGGCTCATCGGTACCTCAGCGAGACTGCGGTAGCGATGACCCGCGGCGCTGCGAACCGCATTGCCCGAGAAGGACGCAAATACGGCGTCGGACTCCTGCTGATCACTCAGCGTCCCTCCGAACTGCCCGACGCAGCGCTAGCCCAATGCGGCAGCCTCGTCGCGCTGCGGCTGACGAACTCGGCCGATCAAGCGAAGATCCGCGCGGCGCTCCCTGACAGTGTTAGCGGCCTGGCTGCGGTGCTGCCCTCGTTGCGCACTGGTGAGGCGGTGATCACAGGAGAGGCACTTATCCTCCCAGCCCGCGCTCTCGTGGACATCCCCAGCCCGCTGCCCGCAGCTGAGGATCCGTCGCTCGCGTCCTGGCGCCAGCCCGCCACGGTGCCCGATCTCACGTCGGCCATCGCAGCCTGGCGGGGGGCCTACGATAGTCAGTCATGATCGAGTGGATCCTGGTGGACGGGTCGAGCCGCGTCGTCGCAGAGGCCTACGATGCCGAAGCCGAAACCATCCTCGTGCGGTTTCCTGACGGCACCGAGTGGTCTTATCTGGCTTGCTCGCCAGCGGTATGGGAGGAGTTCACCGCACCAGGCCAGTCCCGAGGCCAGTACATCGCGCGAGTCCTTGACGCGAAGCCGAATGCTCGTTGGAACGGCTGACCATTGTCGCCAATGGATTGTCGAGATGGCTTTCGTTGATAGCCATGCCGCTTACCTGAGTACCGCTCCGGCGGATTAGCTTCACGCTCCGTGTCCGCGACGAGGAGGAGCACGAGCGGTTGAGGCCGAGCCTGCGGATGGCGCCGCGGCTCTTGCCGGTGCGGACGGAGTCCAGTGGGAGGTGACTTCCCGCAGCTACTCCTACCGTGACGGCATGCCCGCAGCTCACGAGATGGAGCTGACCGGGTGCCAGGGGCTGACCTTTGATCGGATGGAGTTCGGCGGGCTCGTGCTCACGCCCGAGCGCTGGTCGCTCGGGTCCGGCGGTGATCCCGTGCTGACGTTCCTGGCCAGCATGAGTGCCGAGCAGCACCAGCAGTTCGAGCAGGTACTCGAGCAGCGCCGGGTAGCCGAGGGCCTGACGGACGTCTACTTCCCTGTCAGCATGATCGGCATCACCGACAAGCCGATCCGCGTGCGGT
>DATKQH010000066.1:0-6785 GCA_035532775.1 Streptosporangiaceae bacterium | reverse complement strand
TTAGTGCGGGGCCGGCCGCGCTTGCCGGTCCTGGGCGGCGCGGGCGCATACAGCACCGCGTTAGCGGGCAGCCTGGTCGTCCAGGTCGTCCCCGTCACCTTCAGGGCCTCGCCGTGGAAGGCGGCATCCCCGGCGCCGTGGACACCACGGCCCGCGAAGATCCCGGCGAGCAGGGACAGCATCTGCCCGGCCAGCACCACCTGGCTAGGCGTGCCCTTCCCGCGCCAGAGCCGGAACAGCACCGGCAGCGCCACCGGCGAGGAGCAAAACGGCAGCCGCACCACGATCGCGGCGATCACCCAGGTGTTCCCGAACGCGATCTTCTTCCCGCCCTGCGCCGACCCGTCATAAGCCCACCGGGCCTCGGCGACCTTACGGCCCCACCGCTTGAAGAACGTCCCGTCGATGGCCACCGTGACCGGCTCGCCCGCCGGGACCAGGTACTTCACGATGAGACGGGCCACCGCCAGGCCGAGGTCATCGATATCCCAGGCAGCGCCGGAGAAGAACCAGCACGCCCGCCGGAACTGGTCCGCGATCCCGGCCGCCGCGGCCATCGCCACCACCGTGCGCCGCCCGGCCAGGATCATCCCCGAGGCCAGCAGCACGAACAGCCGGTGCGTGGAACGGCGCCTGAACACCGGCGCCAGCTCGCCCAGCAGATCACGCCAGGTCGCGGGCATCGATAGGATCTGAGATGGCAGCATCAGCGGACACTCCGTGTCAAAGCGGCTGTGATCAACGCCGCTGATGCTGCCCCGCTAAACGATCATGCGCAAATCGGCCGCCGACCGCGCCCCGGGCACGCATCCCACACTCCCGCTGACGCAAGTCCCTTGGCAATCAGGCACGCGCGCCCTGCCGGGCGAATCTCGGAAACACGAGTGAGCAGATCATCGAGGCAATTCCCGGCACGAGCGCCGGAGCGAACAGCAGACCAGCACGATGACGATGCGGCGGCCTAGCTACGCAGCGCCGTCCTCCGGATCGATGCCGTGCTGGCGCAAAACGGCCCTCAGCCGCTCCAGCTCAGCCTTGACCTGGCCGAGTTCCTGGGCCACGGGCAGGCGGTCGGCTGCAGCTGCCGCCCACTCCTGTTCCCTGCTTCCCTTGCTGGCGATCAGGTCCTTTTCCTTATCGCGCAGCGCGGCGGCGGTCTCGAAATCCTGGCTATCGATGGCGGATTCCTTCTCGCCGCGCACGTGCGCGAGCTCGTGCTCAAGGTCGTCCACGCCTGGGGTCATCCCCACCCAGCGCTCGATGGCTGCCAGCCGCTGATCCACCGAGCCCATATAGGCAAGGGCCTCATCGATCGCCTTGGCACGTCCGCGCTTGCCCAGGCGCGGAGCCGCACCGCTCGCGCCCCGCCAGGATCGGCCCGGCCTCAGCTTGATCACCTCCTGCCGGACGCGACTGAGGTCGGCGCCGGACCGGCCGAGCACCTGGGCGGCCACTCCGTGGCCCTCGCGGATCAGGCCAAGCAGAAGATGCTCGGTGTCGATGAAGCCGTGACCGAGGTCGTTCGATTCCCGTCGCGCCAGCTCCAGCGCGTTTTTCGCGTGCGGCGTGAACGGAATGTGCCCGGACGTGGCCTGCTGGCCGCCACCGGCCACCTGCTCCACCTGCTCGCGAATCGCCACCAGCCCGATCCCCATCGACTCGAGCGCCTGTGCCGCCACCCCCTCGTCCTGGTGGATCAGGCCGAGCAGCAGGTGCTCGGTGCCGATGTAGTTGTGGTTGAGCATCCTGGCTTCTTCCTGCGCTAGGACAACCACCCGCCGAGCCCGGTCTGTGAACATCTCGAACATGCCGCCTACCGCCATTCTCAGCCTCGCCTTGGCTGTACCGATGGCAAACACGATACATCTCATTTCCGGGTTCGGGCAGAACGTGGCCAGTTGTTTAGGAACTACGGGGGGCGGGAGCCTCCGCCCGCTCGGATTACGTACGGACCGCCGGCCGACGGTAGCCGGGCGAGCGCGGCTCGGGCCGTCGGAGCTGTGACCACAGGCTGGAGGACCGGCGATGTCGAGGCTGCCACCCAATCCCGCGCTGAAGGATCTCGCAGCCCTGATTGGCGAGTGGGACGTCGAGGTCCCGCAGTTTCCCGGGCAGCGCGGGCGAGCGATCTTCGAGTGGCTCGAAGATGGCGCCTATCTCCAGTTTCATGCCGATCTTCCCGATCCCGCGCCGACCGCCACGCTGATCATCAGCCGCGACGGGAGCACGATTTCGACCTGATCTACAGCAAGGCCAGGTAACGGCTGGTCCCGGTCGCGACAGTCACCCGGCGGCGTCGCCGGACGTGACCGGCGACGCGGCAGCCCGCTAGACCGGGCGCCAGCGATCCCCACTACCAGCGCAGGCTCGCTGGTCGTGGTCATGGCTTAAAACATCCGTCACCCGACCGATGTCTCTGTCTGCAACTTTCACCAGTATTTGTAGTGCAACTACCGGCGCGATCCAGCATCAACAGCGTGACCGGATCTCCCGGAATGGCCGAGCAGGGTGACCTGCACTCTCCCAGACGGGCTCACACCGGCCCGGCAAGGACACCAGATGGAAACCATGGCGCCGATCCGCCCGGCCGTGCTACGCCCGCTCCGCCTCTCGCTCACCGCAGGACCGGCCGCAGCGGCCGAAGCCCGCGGCCACGTCCGGGCGGCCATCGATGCCTGGGACGTCCCGGTCGATCTGTCCGTGGCGGAACTGCTCACCAGCGAACTGGTGACCAATGCCATCAGGCACGAGCCGGGTGAGACGATCAAGCTCTTCATCACCTGCTCCTGCGGCCATTTGCGCGTCTACGTGCACGACACGTCGCGGTCCTTTCCGATGCCGGTGGACGCGCCAGCCGACGCGGAGGCAGGACGGGGCCTGATGCTGGTCGCCAGCCTGTCGACGGACTGGGGTTGCTACCGGACCCCGGCCGGCAAGGCGGTGTATTTCACGCTGGCGCTCGAGCCCGAGCTGTAAGGCGCCGACGGCCGCGGCCATCTGGGTCACCGCAATGGTGTCCGGTAGATCGCGAGCCCACGGCGCAGCCGCCGGTCACGGCGCGCCGGCCCGGTTCGGCTCCGCGATCACCTCGGCCCGCTGGTTCGGAGGGCTGCCTCGCGGGCAATGTCTATCCGCGAGTGGACGTCGAGCTTCTTCAGGATGTGGGAGACATGGGTCGCGACGGTCCGCCGGGACAGGAACAGCTGGGCGGCGATCTCCGGGTTGGACATCCCCCCCTCGACTAGCCCGGCGATCTTCGTCTCGGTGGGCGTGAGGCTGTCCCAGCCGCTGCGCGCCTGCCGGTGTTTCGCGCGCGGGCCGCGGCGGATGCCGTGAGCGCGGAACCTGGCCTGAAGCCGGGCGACATCGGTGACGGCGCCGAGCGAGGTGTAGATCTCCACGGCACGGGTGAAGGCGGCCCGAGCCTGGTCGCGGTCCTCGGTGCTGACGAAGTCTGCGGCGGCGGCCTCCAGCGCCTTCGCGCTGAGTAGCGGCCGGCTGGCGTCACCGTAACGCTCCGCGGCCCTGAGCAGCCGGGCGGCATCATGGTCGAGCAGGCCAGTGCAGTAGAGCGCGTTCGCCTGCCGGTGCGGGATCTCCGATTCAGCGGCGAGCGCTGCGGCGTGACCCGCGAGGGCCTTCGCGGTGGCTAGGTCGCCGATTTCCGTGGCGAGGCGGACAGCGTCAGCTAGCAGGTCCTCGATCTCCCCGAGTTCTTCGGTGTTGTCGGCGAACCAGGGCGTCAGCACGGCAAGTGCCTCGGGGAGCGCGCCGGCATGCTCGCAGTCCAGGCTGCGGGCGAGCGCCAGCGGGCCGACAACCCGGTTCCCGATCCGCTTCGCATGCGGGACGGCAGCAGCGAGGTGGCGGCGCGCGGCGGTGATCTCGCCGCGATGGAAGCAGATCAGGGCGGCGATGCCGAGATCGCAGCACGCCGCGGCGGGCTCTTTCAGGTCCTCGTGCAGGACTTCGACCTCCGCCATCGCGTCGTCCCATCGCCCCGTATCGAAGAGCAGCAGGCCGAGGGCGCTGTGCGCCTGAGCCAGGCGGATCGAGGTGCCGACCTCGTCCGCGAGGTGCCGTGCCTGCCGGGCAGTCGCGATGGCATCGTCGTACTGGTCGAGGCAGCCCAGCGTGGCGGCCATGTTGATCTGCAGCAGCAGCCGCAGGTCGGTCAGTGCCGGATCGGCCTGCGTCACGGTCAGCGCCCGGTCGAACAGCGGCAGCGCGTCGGTCATCTGCCCCTGCACCACGGTTACGATCGTCAGCACGTGCAATGCCCAGCCGGTCGCCCAGTTGTCACCTGTTTCCGATGCCACGGCTAGCGCGGTGGCGGCGACCCGGCCGGCCTTCTCGACCTCGCCGAGGTTGCTGTGCGTCCGCGCGGCGAGCACGAGCAGCCGTGCGCGGTTCCGGCCCGAGATCCCGGGGGATGCCAGAGCCCGGTTCAGCATGGCCAGTGACTCAGCGGACCGGCCGACCTTCATGTGGCATTGCGCCAGCGTCCAGTGCAGGTCGACGAGGAGATCGGGCTCGACGGCGTGCACCAGCGCGCGGTTCGCCACTTGCTCCGCCCCGGCCGCGTCGCCGACCCGGTAGAGAGCGTCGGCGAGCTTGCCGACCAGACAGTCATGCTCAGCCGAGCCAACCGGGGAGCTGGCGACCGCCTGGCGGAGCAGCTCGGCCGCAACTCGGGGTGCCTGGCCCACCAGCGGCTCCGCGGTGAGAGCCAGCCAGCGCAGGATCCATTCATCCATCGGCTCGGTGGGGCCGCCGGTTCCGTCAACTGCCCACAGCAGCTGCCGTGCAACCCGGTCCGCCGGTGCACCAGCCTCAGCGAGGGCGCGCCCCGCGTCCCGGTGCCAGGCGGCGCGCACCGCCCCGGGCATCTCGTCGTAGAGCGCCGCGCGGATCAGCGGATGCCGGAACCCCAGGCCGTTGCCTGACGCGGTCAGCACGCCAGCCGCCCGTGCCTCGTCGACAGCCGGGATCAGGTCTGCGACGCTACGACCCAGGACGATCGCCAGGTCCGGCACGGCAAAATCCACACCGAGCAGGGCGGCCGCCCGCAGTGCGTCACGCACCGGCCCGGAAACGAAGCCAAGACGGTCCGCTATCGCCGCCGACAGGGAGCTGGGAGCGGGGCCGCTCGTCAGCCTGGCGGTTCCCGCGCCGGTAATGATCAGGCTGGAACTCCGCGCCAGCGCGGCAACCAGCTCCATCACGTACAGCGGGTTGCCCCCCGCGCCGTCGGCCAGCCGCAGCAAGTTGTCGTCAGGCTTGCCGCCGGCCAGGGCCGCGACCAGCTCGGCTACCGCCGGCTCGGCGAGGCCGGTGAGCTGGAGCCGGGTCGCGTCTGCCACCGCCCGCCGCAGCGCCAGCAAGTCGTCGCGCTTCGGCACCGGCCGCATCATCCCGACGAGCAGCAACGGCGCCTGCCGCACCGACTTCGCTAGCCGCCCCCACAGCGTGATGCTGGCCTGATCCGCCCACTGCAGATCGTCGATGACCAGGATGGTCGGCCGCACGGCGCACTGCTCGGCGATCAGCGCCAGCAGCTGCTCTGCCAGAGCAGCCGACACGTCCATGCCGCGCGAGGCGGCGACCTCGCCGCGCAGCAGCCGGACGATCGTGTTCCGCCGAGGATTCGCCGACGGCTCGCGAACCCGTAAACCCTCTAGCAGCGGCAGTAACGGCAGCGCCTGCCCCAGCTCGTCGCCGGCGCCCCAGGACACCTGACAGCCGAGATCCGCCGCCTCTGCCACGGCCGCCCGCACCAGCGCGGACTTACCGACTCCGGGCTCGCCCTCGATCAGCACCGTGCTGCCCCGCCCCCCGGCCGCTTCCTTCATCAGGCCGACAAGCATCGCGATCTCGCTGTCGCGGCCGATCAGCCTACCGGCCAGGGTCACGGTGGGCACGGAGTGCACTTTACTACTAGAACATTAGGGAAACAAGCGGTGTTTTCGGTCCAGTCCACCACATAGAACGGCGCCCTCTGGTGCCAATGGGATCATCCAGCATTCCCCGCATGATTGCATTGCAAGTTTCCCGGGATCTTTCAGCGCACGGCTGAGCGAACATTCCTCCGCACGGTGACGTGAATCTTTCCTGCAAGAAGTCAGCAATATTTTTGTTACTTATTTCAGTATTCACGAAAAGCGAGATAATAGCTGGCGAGGTGCATGAAATGACCGGGAGCCGGGAAATAGCTCCACATGACGTAGATACGCCGTGCAGGTCGGCCGGGTAGCGCAACCTTCCCGCTGACCTGGGGAATCGCCATGGAGGAATCATGCGCATCGGGCGACCTATCATCATTCCCGCTATCCTAGCGCTCGGCGTGGCCGGATCAATCCTGTCCAGCTCAGCAATGGCCTCGGCGGTGCACGCGCCCAGTGTCCACGCGCAAGCTGTTGGTGCCACCGGAGGGCCCCACATTCTTTACCACGCGTAGTTACTACGGCACGTGACCTGACAGCGGTGCGGTCCATCCAATCCACAGTAAGTCGACCGGGGCGCCAGAACGGCGCCAGAACAAAGCCGCTGACACAGGGCCGCTAACACAGTGTCCGGGCCGCCGGTTCCCGGTTGGCCGAAAGAGCGCCGCCAGGACCGGCGCAACGCTGTCACCACCGACAGCACGCCGCGCGGCCCACTATCGCCGTCTGGCAGCGCGCGGCCCCTCGAATAGCGCGCCGCCGCTTGGCGCCGGCCGTCACTGATGGCGCGCGCTTACCTCCACCTGCGCCTCCTCCTGCCGGGCGTCATCGCAGGCGCGCGCG
>DATKQH010000065.1:0-6322 GCA_035532775.1 Streptosporangiaceae bacterium | reverse complement strand
GGCGCCGAAGCCGACATTCGTGATTGTCCAGATCCCGGCGGCGCCGCTGGTTTCCAGCAGCGTGTTGGTCCAGTCGCGGACCTCAATCTCGGTCTGGCCGGCGGTGACCTCGCTGATGACCTTCTCGGCCACGCTGATCGCGAGACGCTGGGCCCGCACCAGTCCTTCCGGTGGATCCTCGGTCAGGTTTGCTGGGGTCACAGTTCGGCCACTGCCTTTCTGGATTCTCGGCCTGCCTGGGAGGACTCGGGCCTTGTGTCTGCGGGCGCATCGGATCCGGCACCTTCGCACAGGAACGCGACGCACTGCTGCCACAGGCGGGCGTAACCGTGCCAATCGACAAAGCTGTCGGGCAGCCAGTGCGGACCCATGTCAGATGTGAACGCCGCGGCGCGTCCCCTGCCGGCTACACCGAGCACGAGCAGCGGATGCGAACCGACGGCCGCGATAACCTCAGCCCCCGGCTTTGGTCTGACCCGCTGGTAACCCAGCACCGCCGGCCAGCTAGCAGGAAGACCTGCCATCACCGGGTGGTTCATGTCCAATACATTCGGGCGGACGCCCTCCGGTGTCTCCTCGCGATCATCACCCGTTTCGAGCTCGACCGGCAGGACTGCGGCCAGTGCAGTATTGGCGTAGTTAGCCTTGCCCTCGATCCCCTGGAAACTCAGATAGCCGCCAACCATGAGCAGAGCACCGCCAGCGCGCACCCATGAGGCCAGTTCGGCCAGCCGGTTTGGATGTGGCTGGCCGCCAATGAAGGTCCTGGACGGCAGCAGCAACGTGTTCGCGCCGATATCGCTGAGCACCACCAAGTCATAAGTTGCGAGTTCGGCGGCCGTACCGGGGAACTGGTCAGCGGCGAGATGGTTGGGCAGGTAGGTCACGTCGTGACCGGCGTCGCGCAGCACAGCAACGAACGCATCGGCCCCCTCAGCGTATGTGGAGGTGGTGAACGAGTCGAATCCCTTGGTATGTGTCGAGGTCGTGACCCAGGACTCACCGGCAAGAAGAATCCTGCTCACGGCTGGCCCAGCAGCTCGTTGGTGTAATACGAGCTGGGCGCCTGAACCTTCGCGACAAGATGATACTTACTCGCCGCCTGCAGCAGGGCCGACCATGTCGCATCGGTTTGCCTCAGGCTCTGCGCGGTCACTGTCGGGCCAAACAGCGCCATCGTGTCCTTCCATTGCTGGGTTGCGAATGAGACCGTCTCGGCCTTCGGGTAGTCGCGCTCGAAGTCGGCGACGGCCTCCGCTGGATGGTCAATCGCGTACTGCCACCCCTTCAGGGTCGCAGTCATGAACTTCCGCGCCAGCGGCCGGTTCTTCGACAGCCAGCTTGTGTTCGCGGCGAGAACCCAGACCGGCGAGTCTGGCACGCCATGATCCTTGGCGAGCGTGATCGAGTATCCAGGCATGCCCTCCGAAGCGAGCTCGCTGCCCTCGGCATTGGTAACGCCCGTGATGGCGTCGACCTTGTGCTCCAGCAGCAACGGCACTGTGTCACTGGATGCCGTGATCAGCTTGACGTTGCTCAGGGTCAGTCCCTCGCTGGCCAGCATGATCTGCAGCTGCGCCTTGGACCACGAATCGCTGTAGGTGCCAAGAGTCTTGCCTTTGATGGCCGCAAAGTTCAGCGGCTTGCCCGTCGCGCTGATCAGACCCCAGTTGTTGCTGTGGCCATAAGCGGCGATGCTCACCATGGGGGCGCCCTGGGCACGGGCGAACACGACGTCCATCGAGGTATCGAAAGCCACGTCCGCGCGGCCTGTGCCGATGTACTGCGCCGTCGCCGACGTGTTCGGGGGCGGAATGATCTGCAGGTTGATCCCCGTGGCTCGGTAGTAGCCCTTATCCCTGGCCACGATCCATGGAATCCAGAACGCGTCTGCGACCGGCCACTCTTGCACCATCCGGATCGTGGCGCCAGTCCCACCGCCCACCGATCCCCCTGGGGAGCTTGGCCCGCTCGAACACGCCGCCAGCAGCGCGGCCAGGGCAGCACACCCGAGTGTGGCAACCGGGGCTCGCAGGCCTCTACTCACCATAGCGTCCCTTCTCACGATGGCTATGGCGACCGCAGCACCCCGGTTCAACGGCCGATTGGTAATCGTTTACCATCGTCGCCGATACGGGAGCTTAGCAAATGCATGACATTCTGCAGCAGCTAGCCTGCCCGGTCCTGAGGATTTAGTCGCTTAACCAGACTGGTTTGGAATACGTTTACCCGGTAAGGTAGGCCGCGTTCCTGCGCCTGTCAAGGGTCGTAGGACCGGAGGGACCTATCCGGGCGCGATCGATCGGTGCGGCTACAACGAGCACTGTGCCGCGCCGACGGCTCCGCAGCCAGGCGGCCTTGAGCAGACGGGATGGTAGATGGGAGACACGCAACCAGGCGCGAGTGGCCGCCCGGCCGGGCGGTCCAGCGTGCACGACGTTGCGCGTGAGGCAGGGGTATCCATCGCTACCGTGTCACGAGTTCTGACCGGCTCTCGCTCAGTACGCAAGGCGTCAGCCGACGCTGTCCGCGAGGCTGCGGCGAAACTTGGCTATAGGCCCAATCACCTCGGCCGCGCGCTGCGACGGCAGTCGGCACAGGCCATCGGAATGATCGTGCCACGAGTAGACAACCCGTTCTTCCCGTCTGTCGTCCAAGCCGCCGAACGGTATCTCCGCAGCCGCGGCTACGCGCTGTTGCTATCGACCTCTGACGACGATCCGGTCATCGAAGGTCAACGTGTCGACATGCTAGTTGACAGGCAGGTGGATGGGCTCCTCATCAGCCCTTGCCATTTGACGCGAAGTGCCGCCGCCATCGAGGATGCCGCAAGGCATGTGCCCGTAGTGCAGCTGGACCGAGGCACCGACCACTACAACGGCGATTTCGTCGCCGTTGATGACGCCAACGGCATGCAGCAGCTGGTGGCTCACCTCCGTGCGACCGGTCGACGTGAGCTTGCCTACATCGGCGGCGACGGCAGTAGCTGGTCCGGTGCGCATCGACTGGAGGCATTTGCCAATCTTGAGCCTGCGGCCACCGGCGATGACCGCATCCTACTTGGCGAGTTCTCCGAGGAATGGGGCAGCCGCGGCGCGCGGATGCTCCTCTCGCTCAGCAACCCGCCCGACGCGATCCTCTGCGGTAATGACCTCATCGCCATTGGCGTAATCATGGCCGCAGGGGAGCTCGGCGTCCGCGTACCCGAAGATGTAGCAGTCACCGGTTACGACGACATTGACCTCGCACGAGTGTGCCGACCGGCCATCACGACCGTGCACCAGCCTATTCGCGAACTCACCCACCAGGCCATTGACCTGCTGCTCGCTCGCCTTGAAGAGCCTGACAGACCTGCCACCAAGGTCCTCCTGGAAACCAGGCTCATTGTTCGAGCCAGTAGTATACCCCCCCCGGCGGTTACCGCCTCCGGTCCAGCGCCTGCGACAGACTCGAGGCCAGACCGGCGACCTAGGCGGTCTCGGTGAGAAGTAGTGCCCGCCGTGGGACACGATCCTCTGGCACCGTCACACACAGTGATCTCCAGTCGCTTGCTGGTCTGGCGAAGTGCTATGGACTAGAGTCGGCCGAAACTGGCCAGGAAGGAGAGGGTATGCCAGGAGTAACCTAAAATCCCGGAGTCTGTTCCGCGAGCCTGATCTTGTCAAAGTATGGCGGCTTGAGGCCGCGGCTTGCCGTGTGGCCGACATGGCTGCGCGAGTCCGTTCGGATTAATCCCTAGCCCGAACATGTGGTCAGGCGAGTGGAGACGGAATTGATCCGCCCACGAAGGTTCCGGAAACGCTGGCGGTACTCGCCGACGAGCTCCGCGCAGAGTTGGAGCGTTTGGGTTGTACGCGTCCTCGAGGAAGTTCAAGTTCGCCGAGGCGGCGAAGCTGAGGTCAATCGCGAAATTTTATGCGCGATGAATGGAACCGGCGGACGGGAGGCGGCACCCAATTGACTCATACATCAGACTCTAGGCTACCAGGCGAAAATACTGGCGTGCTTACACCACGGCAGGCCCAAGTCGTAAGATTGGCGGCCGCAGGCATGACAGCGAAGGAAACCGCCCGGCGCCTAGGAATTTCAAAGAATACGGTCGATGAATATATCCGTGATGCAAAGCGTCGGGTTAAGGCATCCACCAAAGCCGAGCTGACCGCTTGGGCGACCATGACAGGCATCGCCGACAATCAACCGCGCTCGTAGCATTGGTCGGCGGTGCCGGGATCTTGCCGGGCGGCGCGGTGGCCGCACTGCTCGCCAGTTGCGACGCCGGGCGCATCCGCCGCGGCCACGCAACCCTCGGTGAGGACGGCGACGGACAGCCTGGCGGTTCCCCCGGGGCAGCCCGGCTGGGCTCCCGGCTGGGCCAGCCTAGCTCCGGAACCCGCCAACTACCACCGGTGAACCGATGACTCCATCGAAGACCTATGGGTCCACCCTCTCGGCGGCCGTCTCATCCTCATTCCGCATTCCGCCTGTCACATCTGGGACGGCGCTCCGCGGAATCACCCAGACGAGGAGGGCGACTATGGGGCCGCCTGCGCAGTCGACGACTACATGGGGCTGATCGACATATAGCACACCTGGCTCTTGTCCTCGGTGACTACCTCGGCCCGCACGACCGTCCTGCCCGGCCACGGCGTTCTGCTGAGAGAGATCGCGGGCAAGGACGATGACGAGGTCCTCGAAGCCACTCTCAAGCTCCTGCCGACCATCACCGAGCGATCCCGGCTTTCCCGGGAACGCGCTGAATGCCAGCCACCTATCGCATATCCACAGGCCCCAGGTGCAGAGCGTCGCCCTGTGGGCCGCCTTGCCATCGGAGATCCTGCGGCCCCTCGGAGCAGGAGAACTGGGCACGCCCGATCCTGCCCGGCTGGACGCGCGGGCGCACCAAGGACAGTCCCGTCTCTGGCCAAGATCACTGAAGCCAGATTCTCGACGTTTGAGGGGCAGGGACACGGCAAAGTCTTTAGATGAGGCTGTGACCTGCGGTGTCGCAATAAGGGGGATGTACCCGGCGTGTCTGCGGGTGGCGGGCAGGACCCGGCAGAACGATGGGAGTTCTCTACGCTCACCATCGCCTGCTACCAGGGACGCCCGCCCGCCGATGACATCTTCGTCCATTCCGGCTGCCAGCAGCCAGTATCTCCTCGATCTCCTTGCTCAGGTCCCGGACCCGCGGAAGAGGCGGGGGCGCCGGCATCCGCTGGCCGGGCTGCTCGCTGTCGGCATCGCGGCGGTAGCCGCGGGTTCAAGGTCGTTCGCCGCGATCGGGCAGTGGGCCGCCGATGCAGGCCCGGAGGCCCTGGCGGTGCTGGGCGCGGCGCGCGGGCCGGCGGAGGAGTCTACCTTCCGCCGCGCGTTCGCCCGGGTCAGCGCCGATGTTCTTGACCGGGTGCTGGGTGCCTGGCTGTGGACCAGGGCCGTGCGGGCCGGCGGCCGGCTGGTGATCGCGATCGACGGCAAGACCGTCCGCGGCGCGAGGAGCAAGAACAGGAAGGCCCCGCACCTGGTTGCGGCCCTGGCGCACGGGATCGGCGCGGTCCTCGGCCAGGTCGCCGTGGACGAGAAATCGAATGAGATCCCTGCGGTGCGGGAGCTGCTGAAGGCGTTCGCCGACCTGGCCGGGGCGGTCTTCACGACCGGCGCGATGCACACCCAGCATGACACCGCGCAGGTCATCCCCGGCCGGGGCGCGGACTACGTGATGACCGTCAAGGCCAGCATGCCGACCCTGTACAGGCAGCTCAAGAAGCTGCCCCGGGCCGCGATCCCCGCCGTCTCGGCCGTCAGCACGGACCACGGGCGCCGCGCCCGGCGCACCATAAAGGCCGTGCCGGCGCCGGCCTGGACCGAGTTCGACGGAGCCGCCCAGGTCGCGCAGCTGCGCCGCACCGTCACCAGGAACGGCAAGAAGACCGTCGAGGTCGTGTACCTCATTACCAGCGACCGCGACGCCGATCCGGCCACCCTGGCCGCCCGGGTCCGCGGCCACCGGGAGACAGAAAACTGTCTTCACTGGGTGCGTTCTCCAGGGGCGGGCCTGGCCGTTGCATCCTGTTGCGCCGGCGTGACACGGGTGTCGTTTAGCTGCTGATCTCCCTGGGTGTGGTGCTCGTGGCTGGTAGATGTTCACACGGGAAGCACGAGATCGGGGGATCACAAGGTGCGGGCGTTCATGGTGAGGCTGCCGTCCGGGGTGCGGTACTGGACGGTGCTGGATGAGGATCTGGCTGTCGCGCCGGTCGCGGATTCGTTCTTGCGGCAGGTGCGGTTCGGCCGGGACGGCGCGGAATCGACGACGAAGGCGTAC
>DATKQH010000064.1:0-8058 GCA_035532775.1 Streptosporangiaceae bacterium | reverse complement strand
CGCGAGCGCCTCGGCCTGTCGGCGTCGGCTGCCTCCGCGCCGCGGAGCTTGCAGCGCCTGCCACCGCGGTCACCCCTTCCTTCGCTGGCCGATAAGCCGCCATGCCCCGGTCAGTCCCCTTCCGACCGAGCTAGCAGGCGGCACCGACGCTCTCCTGCGATCGTCTGGCAAGAAATTGGACCGTACTGCCAGGTCTCACCGTCCGCAGAGCCCCCGCTCTGCCGTGCCTGGCGGCGGGAACACCGCTCCCGTCCCCCACCTTAGGTGGAGTTGGAAGGTAGGTCGTACCACTCCAAGCCCGAACCCCCCGATCGGATAGATGCCCCACAACTACACGCTGCGAAAGCGTACCCACAACTTTCACGGCTTGACCTTCCTTGCCCGCCTTCAGCCGCGTCCGCGCCCCAGTCCGCGCCCGCGTCCTGCTCTGCCGTGCTGACCTGCCCGGCGCTGCTGCCCGGCTGGCTCAGGCTCAGGCATCTGCAGGACGAGCACGGTGACGTCGTCGTCCTGCTCGTAGCCCGCCAGCATCTTCTCGACCAGGTAATCAATCAGTCTCTGCGGATCGGAGACGACGTCAGGCGGCGCCTGCCCAGCCACGGCGACTAGTTCGTCCAGCCCCGAGTCGAGCCCGCGCCTGCGGTTCTCCACCAGACCATCGGAATACAGCACCGCGGTGTTTCCCCGCGGCAGGCTGAACGGGTACTGGTGCCGCGGACTCGCCCAGCCGAGCGGAGTCCCCGCCTCCGTCTGGTCCAGCCTCGGCGGCTCGCCGGGACTCAGCAGCAGGGGCGGCAGGTGACCTGCGTTGCCCGCCACTCCCTGCCCGGTCTGGGGGTCCACGACCAGGTAGCAGACCGTGGTCACCTGCTCGTCGAGCTCCGTGGCCAGGAAAAGCCGGTCGAGCCCGGCCAGGACCGCCGCCGGCCTGGGGTCGGTCAGCGCCAGCGCGCGCAGCGCGTTCCGCACCCGGCCCATCCCGGCCGCCGCCGTGAGGCCCTTGCCCATCACGTCGCCGGCCGCGACGGCGAGCTTGCCGTCGGGCAGCCGGAACGCGTCGTACCAGTCACCGCCGACCTCGATGCTGACCGGCTTGTAGGTGGCCCGCAGCGCGATGCCGGGTACGTCGGGCAGGGTGTCGGGCAGCAGGCTGCGCTGCAGCGTCTCCGCGGTGGCGTGCTCCCGCTCGTACAGCTTGGCCCGCTCAAGGGCCAGCGCTCCCTGGCCGGCCAGCGCCTCGAGGAAGACCCGCTCCTCGTCGGTAATCTGGTGCGGGCTGGTGAAGGCGAACTGCAGCGCCCCCAGCGGAGCCCCCGACGTCGTCAGCGGTAGCCCGACCCAGGCCTGCTCGTCACCGTGCCCGAGCAGCAGCTCTCCGTCCTGATCGGCCTCGAAGTAGCGCCGCAGGCTGTCCGGGCTGTCGAATACCAGCGAGCGGCGCAGCGCGATCGCGGCCGTCATCACGCTGGGAACGTCGAGCGCTATCTCCCCTGACATCTCCGCGGGACCGTCGGACGACGCGTCGGAGCGGATGATGCGCAGCCTGAGCCTGTCGTTGTCGACGACCATCGCGACCGCGGATCGGTCGGCCCCGATCGCCGATCGCCCGACCTCGGTAATGACCGTGATGACCTGCTGGACCGAGAGCGCCTCGGCGAGCAGTGAGGTCGCCTGCTGCAGCCGGGAGGTGCGCAGCGCGGCGGCGGAGAGCTGCTCGGTCAGCCGGCCGCGCATCTCGTCGGCCTCGCGCTGGCCGGTAACGTCGGTACTCGCGCCCATCCATTCGATGATGGCGCCGTCCCGCTCGATCGGCACGGCGCGGACGTCATAGTGCCGGTAGGAGCCCGTCTTGGTGCGGACCCGGTAACTGCCGTCGAAGACGGTCCCGGTGCGGATGCAATCGCGCCAGTCACGCTCGGTCCGATCCCGGTCGTTCTGGTGGATGGCGGCCAGCCACCCGTCGGCCAGGTAGTCCTCCACCGACTGGCCGGTAATCCACCGCCACTCGGGCGAGTCCTCCGCCACCTCTCCCTGGGGGTCGGTGACCCAGACCACCTGATTGCCCGCCTGCACCAGCGACCGGTATCGCTCCCCGGTCCTGCGGACGGCCTCGGCCGACGCCTGGTCGCCGCTCAGGTCGACAGCGATCATCGTCACCCCGGTCACGTTCCCGGCCGGATCGTGCGCCGGATACCACGACAGCGCCAGCTGCCTGCCCGCGCCGGGTTCGGCCCCATCGCCCGGCAGGCCGTCACTGACCGGCATGCCGTCGGCGAGCACCTTGCGCACCGCGGACTCGGCACTGGCTGCCAGCGCGGCGGGCCAGACCTCAGCAGGAGTGTGCCCTAGCTGCTCCGCTGGCTTCGTGCCGATCATCTCGGCCAGCGAACGGCTGACCCGGCGCAGCCGGAGGTCGGTATCGATGAAGGCGAATCCGGTCGGGGACTGGGCCATCAGCGCATCGAGCATCGCCGAGTCGCATGCCGCCGCGCCGGGCCGCGGCGACGGCACGAGCTCCGCCGACACTGGCTCGGGCGCGGATGTCGCAGCACTCATAGTGCGCGCTTCACTTCGGTGAGATCGATCATGGACCAGCCCCTCCCTGCGACGTCCAACACAAGAAGGCTATCGGCATCATGGCCCAAAGGCCTGCCGTCTGCGACGGGAACTGACTTTCGGCCATCGCGGTCTGGCCCCAGCCTGCCAGCTCCCAGGCCGGCCGGCGGCCCCTGCCGGCAGGCACCCATGGGCACCATCCGCGCCGCCGGCATAGTTGCCGTAAGGGTACTTCTCGCGCGTTATGACAGCCACGGAGGTAACCGCCCGATTAGGCGCTTTAGTCCACCGAGGGGGTCAGACCATGCCAGCCTTCCGGGTAATCTCCTGCAAGCGCTGCCATTCCCGGCGGCGCGCCGAGCTTAAGCGTGGCGTCGCCGCGACTGGATCTGAAAAGCTGGGAAAATGAGCCCGCAGAGCAGCCGCGCCGATTCCCCAAGCGGCTCGGGCCGCTCCGGCTCTGCCGGACGTCTGGTTCGCGGCGCCGGTTCGCAGCCGCCGAACGCGCTCTTCGCCGAGATGCTGCGGGCGGCCAGGGAACTGCTCGCCGTGCGCAGCCCGCTCGATGCCGAGCTGATGGTGAGCGAGCTGCTCGGCACCTGGTGGAGGCAGCAGCCGGGCCCGAGCGGCAGGAGCAGCCGGGCACCAGCCTGGCGCCGCGCCGACGTCGAGGAACTGGTTGGCGAGGGCCTCGTCGAGTACGCGGCGGAGCAAGGCAGTCCCGCCGCGCTCGCCCTGCTGTCCGGGATCGCCTGCCTGGGCACGACGCGTCAGGCCGTCAAGGCCGAGGTGGCCGCGCTGGACCTGATGGAACGCGGGGTGGCCCGGCCGCGCTGGGCCGAGCACGCCGGCGCCGTCGCCGCGGGCGACTGCTATGTCAGCACCGACGCCTACGGCGATCGCGACGAGGTGGTCTGCGTCTTCAGCTACGCCGGCCAGGAAGAGCACGCGCTCGTCGTGGTCGTCGACTACAACGCGGGGGGCATGATCAAGGACGGCTGGGTCACATCCCAGGTCGGCAAGCTGCTCGCGTACTGTCGCGACCTGGGCGCCCCGGACGGACCGAAGGCGATCTTCAGCCAGGTGGACCCGCCGAATGCCAGGCGGCTGCTCCAGTCCGCGCTCACCGTCACCGAGACGATCGCTGACCCGCCGGTCAGCAAGTCGTTCCCGTCCTACCACGCCTTCATCAGGGCCCGGATCCGCACCCTGCCGCCGACCCAGGCGAGCGCCTGCTCCCGCGCTCCTGCTGCGGTCAGCGCGACCTCGGCGACCGCGTCGACGGCGCGGCACGAGCCGGCCGGCCGCACCCGGTCATCCGCGGCGCAGGCCGGCCTGGGCTACGGCTACGGCGCGGGCAGCCCGACCCGGTCAGGCAGCGCCGCCCAGGTCGGCCTGATCGGTCCTGGTGCGAGCATGCGGACGGCATGGCGCGGGGATCACCGGGCCATGCTCGTCGCGGAGTTCCTCGCCTCGGACGAGGCCGAGGACCTGTCCGACATCAAGGCGGCGAGCCGGTGTGCCGACCACATCGTCGACTACGGCTGCGACCAGGACTTCGGCAGGCCGCTGCGGGTCAGCCCGGCCAAGGCGGAGACCTTCCTGCTGGACTGGCTGCCCAGGAAGGTCATGCTGACCCCGGCCGAGCAGCACGCGATGCCGCATGTGCTGGTGGCCTGGGCGCGCTGGGCCGGGGCGAGATCCGGGCTCGACATCGCGGCCATCAGCAAGACGCTGGACGCTGTCTTCGACGCCATGTCGACGTTCATCACCGTCTACCGCGATCCCGCCTCCTTCGGCCTCGAGCCTGACCTGGTCGGACGGCTGCTGCCCGATCGTGATCTTGAGGCCCTGCCGCGCCGCGCCTTCGCCTTCGGGGTTCTCGAGGGCACCTTTCGCGGCACGGACCTGAGCTCGCTCGACCCGGCGAACCTCGACGACCGGCGGATACTGCTGGCGGCCGATCACGATGACCAGGGCGTGAGCCAGGCGAGCCCGGAACATCTCAGTCAGCACGCGGCACTCGCTGACCGGCTGTGGCGCGGCGATCCGCCTGAGCTCTGGGATGCCGCGCAGCGCCTGCTCGACCTCGGCATGCCCCGGCATGACGTCGTGCACGCGCTGATCCGCGCGATCGAGGCGGCCGGGCCGGATCACCGGGCAATCAGGATGGCACTCGGCGACTTGCCGCCCGAGCCGCCAGGCTGAGCGGTCGGGGCTGAGCGGTCGGGGCTGAGCGGTCGGGCGGCTGGTGGCACCCGGCTCAGCCGCTGATGCCGCGGTAGGCGGCCTCAAGGTCGTCCGCCGAGATGGTCGTCAGCTGGGCGGCGCTCGCGCTGTCGCCGAGCTGGGCGACGCGCAGGTCGCGGGAGGCGCAGGCCCGCTCGTACAGCGACCGGGCGTACCGGCCGTTGCCGAGTTCGTCGATGCGCCCCTGCTCGCAGGCCTGAGTGAGGATCTGCGTGAGCACCGGGAGCGCGTCAGGGGCGAAGCTGTCCCCCGCCTGGTCCGCGAAGATCCTGGCGATCCTGACCAGCTCCTGCGGACCATAGCTGGGGAAGGCGATCCTGACGCTGAACCGGGACGCCAGTCCGGGGTTGGTGCGCAGGAACCTGCTCATGTCGTCGGTGTAACCGGCGAGCACCATGACGAGCCGGTCCCGGTCGTCCTCGGCTCTCTTCAGCAGCGTCGCCACGGCTTCGGCTCCGAATGCGTCACCGCCGGAGTAGCCGTCGTTATAGAGCGAATAGGCCTCGTCAATGAACAGGACCCCGCCCAGGGCCGAGTCCACGAGCTTGTTGGTCTTGATGGCCGTTGACCCGAGGTGGTCGCCGACCAGGTCGGCCCGGTGCGCCTCGACCACGCCCGGCCGCACCAGGAGCCCGAGCGCGGCGAAGATCCTCGCCAGGATCCTCGCCACGGTCGTCTTGCCCGTCCCGGGCGGCCCGGTGAAGACAAAGTGCCGGACCGGCGGCTGGCTGGTCAGGCCCTGCGCGTCCCGCAGCCGCGCCACCCGCAGCTGCGCCGCGATCTCGTGTACCTGCCGCTTGACCGGCTCGAGCCCGACCAGCCCGTCCAGCTCGGCGAGCGCGCTCTCCAGCGTCGGTGTCTCGTCGTAGCCGCGGTAGCGCGACGTGAGCTCGCTATAGGCCTGCTTGAGGTCGCTGCCGCGCAGCGTGATCAGCTCCGTGGCGTCGGGCTCGGCAGACGCGCCCATCACCCGGACGTCCCTGGCCTGCCCGGCCCGCTCGAGCAGCGTGCGGACGAACCGGCCGTTGCCCAGCTCGTCGCCGAGCCTTCGACGCCCGACTTCCTCGAACATCCGCCAGAGCACCGAGCGCGCCTGCGGGTCGATCATCTCCCCGCGTCTGGCGACCGTCAGGTCGGCCAGCTGGAGCAGCTCGGCCGGCGAGTACCCGCTGAACTTCACCCTGATCGCGAACCGGGACGTCAGCCCGGGATTCGAGGCGAGGAACGTCTCCATCTGCCGCTCGTATCCCGCCAGGATGATCACCAGCCGGTCGCGGTCATCTTCGGCCCGCTTGAGCAGCGCCTGGACCGCCTCGTTGCCGAACCGGTCGTTCTGCCCGTCCCCCTCGTTGACCAGGCTGTAAGCCTCGTCGATGAACAGGACGCCGCCGAGGGCCGAGTCGATCAGCTCATTGGTCTTGATCGCCGTGGCGCCCAGGTACTCACCGACCAGGTCGGACCGCTGTGCCTCCACCACCGTCGGCACCTCGAGCAGGCCGAACGCGTAGAAGATCTTGGCCACGATCCGCGCCACGGCGGTCTTGCCGGTCCCCGGCGGCCCGAGGAAGACGAAGTGCTGCATCGGCTTCTCGGCGCCGATGCCCACCATGGCCCGCCTCCTGGCCGCCTCGATCGAGGCTGCGAAGGACCTGACCTGGTCCTTCACCGGAGCCAGGCCGATCATCTCGTCCAGTTCCGCCATCGCCTCGTCGACGCTGATCACCGGCTGCTCGACGGTCGGATAGTCCATGTCGACGCCGGCCGGTCCCATGACCGGGCCTGGCAGGCCACCGCGGCCGGTCCGTCCCGCGGCGGTCACCCGCCCGTCGGGACTCACCGCTGGCCGGCCGCTAGCAGGCGGCCTGGCCGGACGCTGCTGGCCCGCCGGACCGGGCGGCGCCTGACCGGGCTGAACGCCGGCCCGGTTCGGTCGCGATTGCTGGCCTGGCGACCAGGTGACGGGAACCGCCGGGCCGCCACCGCGCACCTGCTGCACCTGGCCGCTCTGGCGGCTGTCCTGCCATGCCTTGGCGAGCCGCCAGCCGAGCACGACGGCGGCGAGCAGCCAGGCCAGTGCCGGGCCGATGAACGAGTGGCCCTTGCCGACCAGCCGGAATGCGGCGATTCCCGGCAGCAAGGCGAGCAGGAGCACCCAGGTGACCGTTCGGCACGGCGCGAACCACCGGCCCAGCGCGCCGGCGTGGGCGACGAGGGCCGCCACGACGGGAAGGGTCAGGAGCGCGTAGTGCGGCAGCGGGACGCCGTGCGCCTGGGTCGCGACCAGCGCGATCCCCCACAGCGCCGCCGAGGCGGTCGCCCACGCGTCACGCCGCCCCGTCCACACCGCGTACGGCGCGAACACCAGCACCACGAGCATGACGACCCCGGCGAACGGAACGCAGAGCACGCAGCAGAGGATGAGGATGAGAGCCTTTACCGGCAGCGGCGCGGCGGCGTAGGAGCGGCGGAGACGGCTGAAGACGCTGCGCACCGGCCCCTGGCCTGGCGCTGACAACGACCCGTCCGCAGGCGGCATCTCGCTCCCTTGCACCGCTACCTGTATAGCGCATTCACGCGCGGATCCGGCGATACACATTCAGATGAGATGGCAAAAACAAGCCATCCGCCTGTCCATTCTCCCCGATCGCCGCCCGGTTGCCACCTGGAGCGCGTCGTTGCGATTGAGGGGTAAAGCCGCCATGATGTCCTGGCTGGCTCCGCTGCCCGGGCCCGAGGGAGGACAACATGGAGCGGATCGAGGCCGAGCTGCTGCTGCCAGGCGGTGGCGAGCCGGTCGCCGACGGCGTGGTCGTACTGGACGGGCCGGTGATCAGCTACGCCGGGCCCGCCCTGCAGGCGCCGGAGACCCCGGGCGCGGCGGTGCACAGGACCGAGACAGTGATGCCAGGCATGTGGGACTGCCACGGGCACTTCCTCGGCGTGCGCTCCCTCGACCTGGGCCAGCTGCCGCTCGAGCCGATACCGCTGCGGGCCGCCCGCTGCTCGCGTGATCTGCGCAGCGCACTCGACGCGGGCATCACCTCGGTCCGCGAGGTCGGCGGTCTTGGCGTCTACCTGGCCAGAGCGGTCGCCGAGGGCGTGCTCGACGGGCCGGCCATCTACGCGGCCGGCTCGATCCTGAGCACCACCGGCGGTCACGCCGACCTGCACTCCTACCCGCTGTCCTGGATCAGCGATTTCGGCCATCACTGCGGCGAGCTCCGGCTGGCCGACGGGCCGGACGAGTGCATG
>DATKQH010000063.1:0-4829 GCA_035532775.1 Streptosporangiaceae bacterium | reverse complement strand
GGGACGGAAGCCGGCCAGGGCGGTGAGCGTGTCGGTCTCGGCGGGGATGTTCCGCCAGGAGACGAACGCGATCTCGTAGGCGCGCGGGTGGCTGTAGATGCTGGTCATGGCGTCGTGTCGCGGCGAGGAGTCCGAGGTCGCGGAGCAGGCCGGGCGCCGTTGTCCGAGGTCGTCAAGGTGACGAGTTGGGCGAGGAGCGCCGCCACCCCAGCTGCGCGACGCCCCGCGGGCCGCGCATCGCCCGACGGCTGCGATCGCCTGCCGCCACGAGCAGCACGGGCACACCCACCGCTCCGCTCCGGAGGGTCAGCGTCCCTGGCATCGGCGAGCGCCTGACGCAGCTCGCGGCAGGCCCGGTCAACGGCTGACGCACTCACCCCGAGACGACTCGCGATCACCCGGTGGGATGCGTCAGGGTGCGTCGCGACGTAGGCGGCGATGACCCACCTGGTCTCCCCGGTCACTGGTCGCCTCCGGCGGAATGGCCGGCGGCCAGGGCGAGCCGATCGCGCTCAGCCAGGGCCATGGCGTACTCAGTGCCGGCTGTCCGCACGGCTTCCTCCGCGTCCCGTCTAGCCATGAGACGCCCGGCTGCGGCGGAAGTCTCTCCGCCCGGCTCGATGGCGAAGAAGATCGATGCGGCGGGGACGCCGAGCACCTCAGCGACGGCATAGACGTCGGCTACGCGTATCGGCCGGCTGCCCGCTTCCATGTTCGAGACATTGGTCTGATGGAGCGGCCAGCCGGCCTCGGCCAGCTTCCGGGCCAGGTGCGCCTGAGACCAGTGTCGGGCGACCCGCAGCTGGCGGACCTTCGCGCCGATGGCACGTTCGATGTCACTGGTGGCGGTCATGCTGCCGGGTCCTCTCCGTGGTCGGTGTAGCCAGCCGCGACGAGCGCCGTCTAGGCGACTGTCGGCTACATCCGCTACATCTGGCAGTTCTGACTGGTGAGCGTCTGTAGCGGATGAGGGACCGGAATCCGCTACAGCATCCGCTACATGGTTGACCTGCGCGGATTCGTCATCTGTAGCGGTGTTACCGCTGTAGCGGGACCACGCGTCCGCAAGGTCCTCGGCGTAGTAGCCCTTCCCGACAGATCCCGTGCCGCCCTCACGTCCATTGCGCGGCCGGATTCCCCACGGCCGCAGCAGGTCGGCTAGCCCACGGCCATTGATTGGCTCGCGGCCGATACCGACACGGCGCCATTCCGACCACGGCGCTTCCTCTATCGCTGCGAGCCGCCGGGCGATGGTCGCGCTGTACAGGAACGTTTCACCGTCAAAGTTGGACTTCAGGTTGGCCAGGAGACGTTCCCCGGCCGTGCCGTCGCGCGGGTCGTCGGCGGTTCCGGCAATCACCTGGCACGCCTTCCGCGCCCGGTCCGGCCAATCACCGCCGGCAGCGTCCGCGATCGCCACCAGCGGTTCCCAAACGTCAGCTGCGCGATCTTCGGCGGGCAGATCTGGCTCAGCAACGGCGAGAGCGTCACTCTGTGCCATTACCCAGGCGTGCAGGCGCGACCGCAGCTCTTTGAGTGCCGGCACTGCCCGACGCGTCCGCCACTGGGTCACGAACTCACCCGGTGCCCGGCGGCGCATGGAGATGATGACGGCCCTGTCCTCGATTGTGTCGGGCATGTCGTCGATACCGCCGATGATGGCCATGGCGAAGGTCGGGCATTCCTCCGACTTCCGGGCTTGGGCATCCCACCGGACATACGGCCAGCCGCGGGAATGGCCCGCGTTCAGGATGCCGCGCAGGTCTTCGGCACCTTCGGAACGGTGCTCCTTCTTGCCCCACACCGTGTCGGCCTCATCGAGGATGAGCGTCGGCGGATCGTCGTTGCTGATCGAGCGGGCGAGCGCGGCCGGGGAGATGTTCGTGGTCGGCAGTGCCTTGTGGACAAGCTCGCGGGCGACCTCCTGCGCCCGGGTCTTTCCGCATCGCTTGATCGGCGACTTGATCACGAGCCGGCTCGCGTGCTCCCACGCCGACTGCGCGTGGGTAGCTGCCGTGTACAAGGTGATGGCGTCTGCCGTCTCCAGCGAGGGGAAAATGACGTAACGGGTGTAGAAGTCGTGGACCTCATCGAGCAGCGCAGCGCCGTCCACGCCGTATCCGGTCGCGGCTGTAGCGCTTGTAGCGGATTCGTCAGCAGTTCGTGGCGTGGGTAGTTCAGCCTCGATGACAGCCACCAGCGTCGGCGTTGAGCGCTCGATCAGCGCATCGATGCTGCCGCCAGCCGCGAGGTAGTCGTCCAGGCCGACCTTGGTGCCGTTCGGCCCATCGGGCAGGTAGCAGTAGCGCACGTCTGCCTTGCGGGCGAGGTAATAGCCGAGCCGCTCCAGGGCACCCGCTACGGACGGCTTGGTCGCCGCATCCGAATCGAACGCGATGTACACACGGCGCCCGTTGAGCGCGATGTCCGTCCAATCGGGGAGCGCGGTCTTGCCGCCCTGGCCGTTGGTGCCCTGCCAGCCGTCGACCCCGGACAAGCCGATGCAGACGAGCCCGGCGCTGACAGCGGCGTCCGCCTTCCGCGAGCCCTCGGTGATCCATAGCGGCGCCGTCGGGTCGCCGGATGAGCCGCGCGCAGTCGGTGATGCCTGATGGCCTACTACCGCAAGCTCCCGTCCGGCGTTTGGGAGGCCACGGTTCGCGACCGGAGCGGCGCCCGCCACAGCTTCACCGACCCGCTCAAGGCTGTGGCCAGGCAGTGGGCCAGGGAGCAGGAGGCGCGTTACGCCCGCGGCGACCGGCGCGACCCGCGTGCAGGTCAGATCAGGGCCAGTGAATGGCACCGACGCCGCGAGGCCTCCCGCGGCGTCGCCGCGTCCACGAAGGCCAAGAACACCTCGCTCTGGCGGTCGTTGTGCGAACCGGAGTGGGCCGACTGGCCCATGGACGCCATCACCAGGATGGAAGCCCAGGAATGGATTAACCGGCTCGAGCGCGAGGAAGCGGAAGCGCTCTACGAGGCAGCCGGGCGCATCGACCGGCGCTGGCGAACGTTCATCGAGCTCGGCACGCAGGTTGGACTCCGGTTCGAGGAGATAGCAGGGCTGCACGGCCACAGGGTGGACTGGCTCCGGGGACACCTCACCGTGGTCGACGTGATGACCCGCGCAGGGCTGCGTCAGTGGCCCAAGAGCAAGAAGTCCCACCGCACCGCCTCGGTGCCGGCGCACGTCATGACGGGCATGTCGGCGCTGATGACCGGCCGGGCGCGGGATGCCCTCGTGTTCACCGCGCCAGCGGGCGGCGCGGTCGATGACGGCAACTTCCGCGACCGGGTCTGGTATCCGGCCATCGCCGCGGCTGGCATCCGGCGGTTCCCGCCGCGGATCATGCGTCACACGGCGGCCAGCTGGCTAGTTCAGGACGGCGTTCCGCTGTACGACGTGCAGGCGCTTCTGGGCCATGAGAGCTTTGCCACGACGCAGCGCTATGCCCACCTGGCACCGGGCGCGCACACTAGGGTCATGGAGTCGTGGGCCCGGCGGCTTGACGCATCTGTGACGCACAACCGAAAGGAGGGCCGATCCTGATGACCGGCAGTATCTTCGATAACTGGCCGCTGAACTGCGGAC
Source organism: Streptosporangiaceae bacterium (assembly GCA_035532775.1). Lineage (GTDB taxonomy): Bacteria > Actinomycetota > Actinomycetes > Streptosporangiales > Streptosporangiaceae > Chersky-822. The sequence continues at coordinate 1,237 of DATKQH010000063.1, read as the reverse complement.
TTGCCTGGTGGGCCTGCGAGGACTTGAACCTCGGACCTCTTCCTTATCAGGGAAGCGCTCTAACCGCCTGAGCTACAGGCCCTTGGATGCCACCTTGACCTGCCGGAACTCTCTGCAGGTACGAGTTCCGATAGCAGGAAGCACACTTGGATGACTCACCAGGGATGCCCGCCCAGGTTCACTGGGCGCGCCGGGATAGATTACCGCACCGCAGCGAGTTACGCGAAGCCGGTTACCCGCTTAGTCGGCTTCCTGCAACGTGATCTCGACGCCGCCGGACAGATGCGTCACCGCGTTGTAGACGACGGCGCCCACCGTAGCCAGGGCAGTGAACAGGATGACGTCGATCGCCCCGGCCAGCATCGTGTAACCGAGCACGGTTCCCGCGGAGAACCAGCTGGCCGCATTGGAGCCCGGGTTCCCGCTGGACGAGGTGACCAGCCCGACGGTCTGCTCGATGCTGTGGAAGACGCCGAGCGAGGAGAACACGAAGTAGAGCACGGCGACCGCGATGAACAGGATGACCCATCCGACGAGCGACACCATGAAGCTGAACTTCATGACCGACCATGGCTCAATCCTGGCCACCACGAGCTGCGCGTCACGTGCCTCGGCCGCTTCCGGCCTGGCGCCGCTGGGCGCAACCTGGGGAGCCGGCCGACGTGCAGTGCCCGACTTGTTCTTGACAGTCATTGGTGCCTTGCCATTGCCGATCGCGCCCCCCGGCTTTCCTACCGCACTCGGCCGTAGCTTCTTCTTCCGGCCCGCTGCCGCGAACGGTGCCGCGACCTTCGACTTGAAGTCCTCTGATGGTACAGATCCGGGGGAGGTCTGACTTGGCTCGGGAGCTGAGAAGGGATCCGGGGCCGGCGCGGCGGTTGTCTGTTCGGCGCCGCCGGGGTCAGCCGGCACCCCGGTGCGCATAGCCCCTGAGGGTGAATAAGCCGGCCGCGCCGGGGCGGAGGAACCGGTGTTCGCCGAAGCTGAAGGAGCCGAGCCCGCCGGAGCCGAGGAAACTGAGCCCGCCGGAGCGGACGAACTTGACGCGGAAGAAGCCCAAGCAGGGGGACCGGCCGTAGGGGCGCCGGGAGTCGGAGCGCCAGATGCGGGAGAGGCCCAGGCGGTCGCGGCTCCGGTGGGCGCCCCGGCTGCCGTGGTACCGGTAGCCGGGGCGGGCGTGCCAGCGACCGCGCTGGGCGCGCCCGCTGCCGGGGCGGGCGTAGCCCAGCCAGGGCTC
>DATKQH010000062.1:0-3379 GCA_035532775.1 Streptosporangiaceae bacterium | reverse complement strand
GGTTGAATACGACGCCGAGTCGTACATCGACCTCTTGAACACCTTTTCAGGACATATCGCAATGGCCGAATGGAAGCGAGAGCGGTTGTACGGCGAGATCAGGCGGAGGCTCGCCGAGCGTCCATCCGGACGCTTGCGCCGGCATTGGGGCGTGGTCCTGAACGTCGCTCGCAAGATCTAAGCCCGTCGGTACGCGATCGAGGCGACTACGTCTGTCAGTGTGGGGCCGCCGCGGACTCGAACCACGTACCTCCGCGGTAATTGGGGGCCTGCCTCGCCATGAGCACTATTCCAAAGCGTCCGGAGGGTCATGAGACTAGAAGCAAGGGCTTGTGGGGATGGCCCCGGGAAAGGTGCCCTGATCCACGGCCGGCAACCCGGTGACCATCACGTTGCGCAGTCCTGTTCCCTGCTGCCAATGCCGGATCACATTCGGGTCTCTGTAATCGGAGAACCAGATGCCGGTGGAATCGGCCATGGCGGCTAATGGATCGAGGGCGCTCGCGTCGTCCTTAGGGCCGCGATAGATGAACACCCGCTGGCCCGGCGCGGTCTCGTAGAACACCCAATTAGCCCCGCCCCCCTTGCCGTTGGTGAACAACGACCAGATCGTGTGGCCCTCGGCATCGACGCCGACGCTCGAGAAGCTAATGTCCGTTGGGTCACCCGCAAGCGGCGTGAACGAGTAGAGGGAGGCGTGGCTTGATGAGGCTTGCTGCGTGGCGGCCCCTGTTACAGGATCCACCAGCCACCAATTTGCGGGGGCGCGATTGGTACCCGACGCCGGGCCGTTTAGGTCCGGTGGCTCACTCACAAGAATGCCGGCCGTGTCCCAGCGCCAGACAATGAAGAAGACCGTGGTTGTCCACAGCAATTGATCGGTCCCTGTGGCGACCTCGTACCGATGCAGCTCGGCGGTCTTGAAGTTGGCCTGGGTGCTCCCGTCGGGCAGGAGCCTGATCCAGGCATAGCTGCGGCCGTCGGGCGACATAGAGCTGACCGAGGCCGGCAGCCAGCGCTTGAGGACCGCACTGTAGTAGGACGGTCTCGACGCGAAGCTGTCCGGGAGGCCGGCCACCGAGGCGGACTGGTCCTTCGTGTATCGCCCCGTGTGCGTGTCCACGAAGCCAACCTCCGATCCGATCGCGACCGGCAGCCGGCAGTCGATTTCGGCGAGCACCGGACTTGACGTCCCGGCCGGCGTCACGTGGCCGAGCAATCGTGGCCCGACCAAGGCGGCCACAACCAAGACGGTCAGCATGACCGCGGCCAGCAGGGCCAGAGCGCCAGGCACGGCACGAGGCCGTGGCTCGGTCAGCCGTGTCCGCACCGCGGCGGGCAGCCATGGCTGCATCGGCTGGTCCCCGATCGCCTCGTGCATCAGGGATCGAAAGCGGGTCTCATCCATCGCCCAAGTCCTCCGGCACCTCGATGACGGGTCGCAGTCGCTGAATCGCGCGGTGCACGCGGACCCGCGCGGTGGCAGCTGAAATGCCGAGCGTCCGCCCCACCTCTTCGTTGGACAGGTCGAGGTAGAAGCGCAGGACAAGAACGAGCTGATGCTTGCGGTCGAGGCGTGAAAGCGCCCATCGCAGCCGCTCCAGGTCGCCGGCCTCTATGCCAGATGCCGACTCCCTTTCTTGGGGGCTCCGCTGACCAAATAGGACCCACCCGGGACGGCGCCGGGCCATCTTGCACTCGTTCGCGACTATGGTCAGGAACCAAGGTCGCGGCTCAGCTCCGGGGCGAAAGGTTGCCCGCTTCCGCCAGGCCTTCATAGCCGCCTCCTGGACGGCGTCCTCTGCGTCGTCGCGGTTGCGCAGCATCCCGTAGGCCAGGCGAAAGGCAATCGGGAGCAGCGGCTCGATCGAGTTGGCGAAGGCAACTTCGTCATCCAGTGCCAGCAGGGCCGGGTGCGCGTCGGCCTCGATCAAGGATGTCCTGCGGCCGCGGCGTAGCGCACCTCAGTTCCTATCCCGCGGCGAACCGGGTCGGCCTACATGCCTAGGGGCACGCAAGGTCCGAGTCGAACCCGGAGGTCGTGGATTGGAGGAGCCAAACCGGATCTGCGGAACTGGTGAAAGGAGCTGTGCAGGACCCGCCGGAAGCGCTCACGTCCCAGTCGGCGGCGATGCCGGTCGGGCTGAAATTACCGCCGGTGATCCTGGTCCACATCGCGGCGGTTGAGTACACGCCCGCTGGCCCAGCCTGGCCGAGGCGGGTGGTGGCGCCCTGGATGGCGTAGCGGTTCAGGCTTAGGTCGCTGGAGGACCAACTGTTGCCGGTCTCCACGTCCAGCCACCACACGGCAACACTCGTGGCGTGCTGCCTGGCGGTGTAGCTGAGCGACGTGTCTGCCTCGCTGCAGCCGATCGCCCAAGCCTTCTTCTGGGCGCTGCTCCCGCCGACCGACTTGGAAAGTGTCGAGCAAGCGGAGGTGATGTTCCTCCCGTACGCACGGGAGTAGCCGGTGTTGATGTACAGCGATGCAGCGACGGAGGTCTTTGGCGCCGCGGCATATTCCGCCCCGAGGCAGCCGTTGTTGCTGAACGGCCGGCCGCCGTTGACCCCGATGATCCCAAAGCTACCCGCCGGCGTGACCCCACCACACTGGGGGTACGAAACGTCGTATCCGGTCTGGTTGCTGGGGTATGGATCGGTCGCGGCCGCGGCGGCGGTCATGGGCGAGGCGAGAATCGCCATCAAAGCCAGAAACAGATACAAGGGTGGCCGCATGACGCTGGCGCGCGGAAGGCGGTAAGCACCGAGGCCCCGTCGGCGGCCGACCGCCAGCTCCTGTTCTTGGACTTTCTCGATGTAGAACCTGAGCACCGTTATCCTCCTTGCAAAGTCCCCTGGCCGCTGGCACACTGAGGTCAATCGCCTGGATGGCGTTTTCTAAGGACGGCTCGTTAGTAATATGCGGTGAGCACCCGTTTCGTTACGGCGATCCCTTTCGGGAGTCGCTGGCGTCACACAAGCCCAGGCTTGCAAGTCCAGGTGCCGCTCACGGACAGGTGCGGCTGCTGGGTGGTGGTTCCGACGCGGTCGAGCGTGCCCTGGACGCTCCCACGGTACGGACCGGGGTAGTGATCAGCGGTCACGGTCAGCCGGACGGTGCCTGCATAGAGTCTCTGGGTTGGCCCGTAGTACCAGGCTATCGCTGTGTAGGTTCCCGGTCCGCTGTACTGCCTCAAGTTTGGATCCGAGCGGACGTCTAGCAAGTACCACACCCCACCTACCTGAAAGTAAGTTCCGAAGATAAAAAATCCGGAACCGGAAACGCCAACTATGCCGCATTGGTTCGGGCGGCCGCTGGTGATGGTCGTGGTCAGGAATCCATCCAGAGTGAGCGACTCCGGCGCCTCCGGGAAATCGG
>DATKQH010000061.1:0-2723 GCA_035532775.1 Streptosporangiaceae bacterium | reverse complement strand
CGGCTTCGGCAGGGTGTCCTTGACCTGCCGGTAGCCCGGCCCCATCCCCAGGCGCGCGGAGAAATGCGGGACCATTCCGCCGCCGTGATGGGCGATCAGGCGCAGGTTCGGATGCCGCTCCATCAGGCCTGAATACACGAGCCGCGAGAGCGCAGCCGCCGTCTCATACGGCCAGCCGATCGACCACCACAGGCCGTAGTCGGACGCGCTCTCCGTCGGGTAATCCGGCCACGTCGCGTTGCGGGTCGGGTGCAGCCACACCATGCGCCCGAGCTCGTCCAGCCTCGCGAAGATCGGCTCGAATCGCGGGTCGTCGAGCGGGACGCCCTGCACGTTGCTGAACATCTGCGCGCCGAGCGCGCCGAGCTGCGAGGTGGCGCGGTCGATTTCCATGACGGATTCCTGGGTGTCGTTCAGGGGCAGGGCCGCGGCAAATCCGGCGAACCGGTCGGGGTGCCGCTGGACCAGCTCCGCCATCTCGTCGTTGGCCATGCGGGCAAACTCGGCCGCGACCGGGGGCGGTCCCACCTCCTCGAGTGGCGGGACGGCCAGCACGAGCACCTGCGTGTAGTCGCCGAACGGCTCGATGGCGCGCCAGCGCGTATCCAGGTCGGTCAGGACCGGGTCGTAGTAAAAGACGCCCTCCCGGTAATAGCGCAGCCGGCCGGCGTCGATCGAACGCTCGAGATGCCTTTCCAGGCGAGAGAGGTAGCGCGCCGGGAGGATGTGGGCGAAGGCGTCGATCTTGCGCATTTTCAAGTCAAGGGTGGCACTTCGGCCTCGCTCGCGCAGGGCCTCAATTCTCAGCCGACTCTCAGGTTTCTGTCAGCCAGGTCCCAGTCACCCCCGGCATCCTGCAGACGATGCCACGGGCGTCCTTTCCGGCTGATCCGAGTCTCAAGTCACCTGGAGTGATCTTATGAAGCTGTCGTTACGAACACTGCTGCGCAGACGGGTGCTGGTCGTGCTGGTCGTGGTGACCGCGCTGCTCGGTGGTTCGGTGGTGTACGCCCAGGCGGGGAAGATCACGACCACCTACCGGACAGCGACTGTCACCTACGGCACCATCACCCAATCCATCGGCATGGCAGGCAACCTTTCGCCGGTGGCCGAGGCCACCCTCAACTTCGCATCAGCGGGCGCGGTCCAGTCCGTGAACGTGGCCGTCGGCCAGTCCGTTCCCGCCGGAGACACACTCGCCGCGCTCGACCCCACGCTCCTGTCCGCCCAGCTGCTCCAGGCGCAGGCGACCCTCGCCACGGCCTACGCCAAGCTCGCGCAGGACAAGGCGGGACCGACCGCGCAGAGCCTGTCCTCGGCACAGAACTCGGTCAACGCCGCCCAGGTCTCCGTCAATAACGCCCAGACCAGCCTCACCGACACCCAAGCGATCAACGCGCAGGCGGTGGCGGCGGCCCAGGCCGCAGCGCAACCCGCGATCACCACCGCCCAGACAGCCGTGACCGCGGACCAGACGACCGTCAACAACGACCAGACCAAGCTGACCACCGACACCGCCACGATGAACGCAAACTGCCCATTGGGCGTCACCTGCGCGGCGGACCAGGCCACGGTCGCCACTGACCAGTCCACCCTCGCAAGTGACCAGGCCAAGCTGGCGACCGACCAGGCCGCCCTGGCCTTGGCACAGGCCCCCGTGAACGCCGCCACGGTCAAGGCGCAGCAGAGCAATGACCAGGCCGCCGCGCAGCTCGCCACCGCCCGCCAGCAGCTGGCCAGTGCGCAGAGCTCGCTTTCGGCCCTCTATACAGCTGCCTCCCCGCAGACCATCCAGATCGACACGGCTCAGATCGAGATCGACCAGGTCAACGTGAACACGCTTCAGCACGAGCTCGACGGCGCCACCCTCAAAGCGCCCATAGCAGGCATCGTCTCGGCGGTCAACATCGCGGCAGGTCAGGCCGTGTCCGGTGGCGGTACCAGCTCCACGAGCACCAACGCGGTCGTCATCTACACGCCCGGCGCTTACGAGATGACCGGCACGGTCAGCGACTCGCAGGTCAACCTGGTGGCGGTCGGACAGACCGTGCAGGTGACCCCGGCGGGAGCCACGCAGGCGGTGCTCGGCAAGATCACGGCCATCTCGCCCGCCGCAACGATCTCCTCCGGCGTCGCGACCTTTGCCGTCACCGCGCAGCTGACCGACACCAGCAACTCGATCAAACCCGGCATCTCGGCCACCGCCAGCATCGTGGTGAACCAGGTCGTGCATGTCCTCACTGTGCCGACGAGCGCTGTGCACACGACCGGCGCCGGGACCACGGTCCAGGTGCTGGCCAACGGCGTGCCGCACGCGGTCGCGGTGACGACCGGGGCGTCCGATCCCACACGCACTGAGATCACTTCCGGGCTGCAGCTGAACCAGGTCGTCGTCATCGCCGTGATCACGAGCTCGGTTCCGAGCAGCGGTACCGGGACGGCGCTGGGCGCCGGCGGGCGCACAGGAGGCGGCGGCGGAGGTTTCCGCGGAGCGCCAGGTGGTTAACGGCCAGGCGGAAGAGCTGATCCGCCTCGAGTCGATCACCAAGATGTACGGCTCGGGCGACGCGGAGGTCGCGGCGCTGAGCGACTTCTCGATGAGCGTTGAAACGGGCGAACTGCTCGCGGTGATGGGGCCGTCGGGCTCCGGGAAGTCGACGTTGATGAACATCCTGGGCTGCCTCGACACGCCGACATCCGGCCGCTACTGGTTCGCCGGCCAG
>DATKQH010000060.1:0-25687 GCA_035532775.1 Streptosporangiaceae bacterium | reverse complement strand
TCTTTCCGCCCGGTTCGGTCAGGCTGCCCCGAGGATCAGGCCGCTGGTGGGGACGCCCGTGCCGGCGGTCACCAGCACCGGACCGTCTCCCGCGACCTGGTTGACCGACGTGCCGCGGATCTGTCTGACCGCCTCGGCAATCCCGTTCATGCCGTGGATGTAGGCTTCGCCGAGCTGGCCGCCGTGCGTGTTCAGCGGAAGCCTGCCGCCCAGCTCGATCGCGCCGCCGGCGATGAAATGCCGGGCCTCGCCCCGCGGGCAGAAGCCGAGTTCCTCCAGCTGCATCAGCACGTACGGCGTGAAGTGGTCGTAGAGAACGGCCGTCCTGATCTCGGCCGGGCCAATTCCCGCCTGCTGCCACAGCTGCCGGGCGACGACTCCCATTTCCGGCAGGCCGGTCAGCTCGTCCCGGTAGTAGCTGGTCATGGTGAACTGGCCGGGGCCGGCCCCCTGGGCGGCGGCCAGGATGACCGCCGGGTCCGCCCGCAGGTCGCGCGCCCGGTCCAGGCTGGTCACCACGATCGCGACCGCCCCGTCGCTTTCCTGGCAGCAGTCGAGCAGCCGCAGCGGCTCGGCGATCCACCGCGAAGCCTGGTGCTCGGCCAGCGTGATCGGCTGGCCGTAGAACCAGGCGTGCGGGTTGGCGGCAGCGTGCCGCCGGTCGGCGACGGCGACGGCTCCGAAGTCGGCGCTCATCGCGCCGTAGGCGTGCATGTACCGGCGGGCCGCCATCGCCACCGTAGCCGCCGGCGTCGACAGGCCCATCGGGTAATGCCAGCCATTATCGATGCCCGAGGAGGTCGGCGCGGTCACCGCGCCGACCGAGACCTGGCCGAACCGCCGGCCCGACCGCTCGTTCAGCGCCCGGTAGCACACCACGACGTCGGCCGCTCCGGTCGTGACGGCCATCGCCGCCTGGTGCACGGTCGCGCACGCGGCTCCGCCGCCGTAGCCAATCTGACTGAAGAACGTCAGCTCGCCGATCCCTAGCTCGCGGGCGACCGCCACCTCCGCGTTGCTGTCCATGGTGAAGGTAACGAGCCCTCGCACGTCGGCCGGACGCAGGCCGGCGTCGTCCAGCGCGGCCCGGACCGCCTCGACGGCCAGCCTGAGCTCGCTGCGGCCAGAGTCCTTGGAGAACTCGGTCGCCCCGATCCCGGCGATCGCCGCGGCGGGCGGCCGTGCACCTGACGTCATGACTGACTCCGTGGAACGTCGAGCACCGCGGTCGCGATGATGTGGTCTCCGAGGCTGCACCGGCCGGTCACCCTGACCACATACCGGTCCGCGTCGGCCAGCACGGCGTGCTCGGTGACCTGCCCGGAGAAGGTCAGCGTGTCGCCGGCGTAGCAAGGGACACCCAGCCTGAGCCTGGTCTTGCGCAGCAGCGCCTGCGGCCCTGCCCACTGCGACACGAACCGCTGGACCAGCCCGGTGTCAGTGAGGATGTTGACGAAGATGTCCGAGCTGCCGTTGGCGATCGCCAGGTCCCTGTCGTGGTGGACGGGCGTGAAGTCGCGGGTCGCCAGCGCGCTCGCGACCACGAAGGTGGCGCTGACGTCGACGACCATCGCCGGCAGCTCGGCCGGCCCCGGGCCAGGATGGCCGGCGGGCTCAGCTGGCCGCCAGGCAGGGAGGGTCAGCTCGTCATCGATCCGCAGGTACTCGATCCGGACCGGCATGCCGATCCGGACCTGGTCAGCGGCGACGCCGGGCATCTCGGCGAGCAGCCGCACGCCTTCGTCCAGCTCGACCAGGGCGATGACGAGCGGCAGCTGCTTGCCGGGCACCGGCGGATGGTGGTGCACGACATAGCTGAAGACCGTGCCGGTGCCAGCCGCCCGCACGTACCCGGGCTCGGCTGAGCCGCACTGCGGGCACATCGGGCCGGGCGGGTGCCGCAGCGCGCCGCACGCGCCGCAGCGCTGGATCCGCAGCTCGCCGGCGGACATGCCGTCCCAGAAGAACCTGGTGTCGGGCGAGATCACGGGCCGCATGACAAAGCCGCCCGGCGGGGCCGGCGTCTGACTGGCGGGTGCCGGAGTGGCCGGGGACGGGGCCGGCGCCGCGGCTGCCGGGCGGAACTTCAGGATCCTGAAATCCATCGTGGCGACCGCCTCGTCGCCGCTGGACCAGGTATGGCGGGTCGTGAAGAACCAGCCTTCCCCGAGCGCCGTCCGCTTCGGGCCGATCAGATCGATCAGCGCGACCCGCAGCGTCAGCCGCTCGCCGTGCCGCAGGTACCGGCGGAAGACGTGGTCGGAGTTGGTCGCGACGACCGAGGTGTAGCCGGCGTCCTCGAGCACCGTCACGATCTGGCTCATCGGGTCGCTTCCTTCGCCGGCCCGGCGCTGCCCCGGCATCGTCCAGACCTGCGCCATCGCGGGCGGTGCGACCAGGCCGCCGTGCACCGACGCGGCGGCATACTCCGGGTCGGTGTAGACCGGGTTAGCGTCGCCGATCGCGTCGACCCAGTTCTCGATGATGGGCAGGTTCACCGGGTCGCGGGCGACCCGCGGGCTGCTCTCGCCGAGCGCCATGATCCGCTGCGCCTCGGCGCGGATCCGGTTCGCCGCGTCCTGCGTCACCTCAGCCGCCAGCATTCTCACCCCACTCATAGAAACCTGCTTGTCCCGCCGGACCTGGCATCTTCAGCGCGGCACCCTCGGCAGCCGCAGGCCAGCGGTCGCGATCAGCTCGCGCTGGACCTCGTTCACGCCGCCGCCGAACGTCAGCACCAGGTTCCGCCTGCCCTGCACGTCCAGCCAGGTCATCAGCTCGGCGGTCGGCCCGTCGGCCGGATCACCGTGCCGTCCGACAACGTCGGCGAGAAGCTGGCCAAGCCGCTGGATCCGCTCGGAGGAGAACACCTTCGTGGCCGACGCGTCGGCGATCCCGACCGTCTCAGCCACCGCGACCTGCCAGTTCAGCAGCTCGTTGATCCGCAGGCTGGCGCCCGTCTCGGCGAGCGCGCGGCGCACGTCGGGCTGCCCGGCGACCGGCCGCCCGTCCGGGCCGCGGGTCGCCTGCGCCCAGCTGCGCACCCGCTCATGCAGGGCGCCGAGCCGGCCCGCCGGGCCCAGCATGACCCGCTCGTGGTTGAGCTGGGTGGTGACCAGCCGCCAGCCCTGGTTCTCCGCTCCGACCCGCATGCCGACCGGGACCCGCACGTCGGCGTAGTAGGTCGCGTTGACGTGATGCGCGCCGTCGCAGGTAATGATCGGCGTCCAGGAAAAGCCGGGATCGGCCGTGTCCACGATCAGGATCGAGATCCCCTTGTGCTTGGGAGCGTCGGGATCGGTGCGGCAGGCCAGCCAGATGTAGTCGGCGTCATGCGCCCCGGTCGTGAAAATCTTCTGCCCGTTGACGATGTACGAGTCGCCGTCCCTGACCGCCCGGGTGGTCAGCGACGCCAGGTCCGTGCCGGCCCCCGGCTCGGTGTAGCCGATCGCGAAATGCACCTCGCCGGCCAGGATCTTCGGCAGGAACATTGCCTTCTGCTCGTCGGTGCCGTACGCCTGCAGGGTCGGGCCGACGGTCTGGAGGGTGACCGACGGCAGCGGCACGTCGGCCCTGGCCGCCTCGCTGACGAAGATCTGCTGCTCGATCTGGCCGAAGCCGCGGCCGCCGTACTCCGCTGGCCAGCCGACTCCGAGCCAGCCGTCGCTGCCCATCCGGCGGATCAGCCGCTGGTAGGCCTGGCCATGCCGGTCGGTAAGCATGGCCTCATACTGCTCCGGCACGATCAGCCCGGCGAAGTACGCGCGAAGCTCGTCCCGCAGCGCCCGCTGAGCCCCGGTCAGCTCGATGAACATGCCGCCCGCTTCGGCCGCCTGACCAGCGCCAGCGTCCCCGCCGCCCGAGCCGACCTCGCGGGAGTCCCCGGCCAGCAGGTCAAGCCGGTACCCGGCGGCGCCGACGAACCTGGCCAGGTCGGCGATCATGGCCGAGTAACGGTGCAGCGGGTAGCTGATGTCCATCCCGATCCCGCCGTGCAGCTGATGGCAGGTCCGCAGCGCCGCCGGCGCCTCGCGGGCGAGCCAGTAGGCGGCTACGCCGGCGTCCTGCCCGGCATCGAGCCCGGCCGACAGCCGCCAGCACGCCGAGAGCGCGGCGAGATGCAGCGTCCGGCTGGTGATGTAGACATCGGCGGCCTGCCCGGCGACCGCCTGGAACGTCGCGAGCGGCCGGCCGAACTGCTCGCGGGTGGCCACGTATCGCGCGGTCAGGTCGAGCGCCCCGGCGAGCGCCCCGTCCGCCATCGCGGCCGCTCCGGCGGAGGCCAGCAGGTACAGGTCATCGACGGCCGCGGCGGTCCCTTCATCGTCCCCGAGGACGCCGGCCACCGGGGCGGCGTCCAGCCGGACGGTGTACTCGGGCCCGCCCGCCGACGCGGGCGTCCTGGTGACGCTGACTCCCTGGCCCGCCGCGTCGACCACCACGACCGCCCGGCCGCCGCCCGAGATCGCGGCCGGCACCAGGATCCAGCGCGCCTGGGCCGCGAACGGCACCCCGACCTTCGTGCCGGTGACGGTGCCCGAGCCCGTCCCGTCCAGTGCGGCGACCGTGGCCGGCTCGGCGGGCATCCCCGTCGTTTGCTCCCGGACCCCGGCCGTCAGGATCGTCTCGCCGCTGCCCACCCCGGCCAGCACCCGGTCGGCCAGCTCACGGCCGCCCCACCGGGCGACGGGAAGCGCTCCGAGCATGATGGTGGCGAGCACCGGGACCTGGGCCGCCTGCCGCCCGATCTCGGTCAGCAGGACCGCCGCTTCGAGTACGCCGAGATCGTCGCCGCCCATCCGGCCGGGCAGCGTCAGCGCCAGCAGCCCGGCCTTGGCCAGCGCCTGCCACCCGGGCAGGCCGGCGTCCCCGAGCGCGTCGTCCGCGGGCCGCGCGTTCCCGAGCGCGTCGTCCGCGAGCACAGCGCTGCCGAGCACCTCGGCCGCCGAGGCCGCGATCACCCGCTGGGCCTCATCGAGCTCGAAGTCCATTCAGCGCGCCTCCTCCCTGGGCAGGCCGAGCACCCGTTCGGCCACCAGCGACAGCAGGATCTGGCTGGTGCCGCCCGCGATGCTCAGGCACCGGGTCAGCAGGAAGCTGTCCACGGCGCCGGCCGCGGCCCCATCGGCCGCCGCGCCCTGGACGCCGGCCAGCGCCACCGCGGTCTCGGCGACCGCCTGCCGGTGCGCCACCCCGATCAGCTTGCGCACCGCTGCCGTCTGACCGGCCTGGGCTCCGCTGGCGACCGCGCCGGCGAGCCGGTCATCCATCACCGACAGCGCCAGGCTCTCGGCCAGCCGGGCCCCGACCTGGTCGAGCACGACGGGGTCGGCCACTCCCCCGCTGGCCTGCGCCGCGGTCAGCAGTTCCTGCGCATCCTCGCCGAGCCCGGCGCCGCGCACCATGGCGACCCGCTCGGTGGCCAGCGTCGTGCGCGCGACCCGCCAGCCCTCGCCCGGCTCGCCCACCACGCAGTCGTCCGGCACGAAGACGTCGTCGAGGAAGACCTCGTTGAACATCGCCCGGCCGGTGATCTCGCGCAGCGGGCGCACCTCGATACCCGGCTCGTGCATCGAGACCAGGAAGTAGGTGATGCCCTGGTGCTTGGGCACGGCCGGGTCCGTCCGGGCCAGGCAGATTGCCCAGTCGGCCTCGTCGGCCAGCGAGGTCCAGACCTTCTGCCCGGTCAGCCGCCATCCCCCGCCCGCCTCCTCCGGCGCCCGCACCGCCTTCGTGCGCAGCGACGCCAGGTCAGAACCCGCCTCCGGCTCGCTGAACAGCTGGCACCAGACGATCTCGCCGCGCAGCGTCGGCCCGGCGAACCGGTCAAGCTGCGCCGTGGTGCCGTGGTTCAGGATGGCCGGGATCGCCCAGCCGCCGATTCCCAGGTCGGGCCGCTCAAGCCCGGCCCTGGCCAGTTCCTCGTCGATGATCATCTGCGCCGCAGGGCCGGCCGACAGGCCGTAAGGCGGCGGCCAGGCCGGCGCCGCATACCCGATCTCGGCTAGCCCGTCGCGCCAGTGGCCACGCGGGGTGGCGGACACGGCATTGGCGACCACCCGCGCTGCCGCGCGGACCAGATCAGCACCCGATGGTTCGTTATCGCCGGAAATGCTGGCGCTGTCGAACGGGTGCCTGCGCAGGCCGCCAAGCGCTAGGCCGGCTGCCCGCGCGCGCCAGGCCGCGCTGCCGCCGAGCAGGCTGCGCAGCGCGAGCGCCCGGCGCAGGTACAGGTGGGCGTCGTGCTCCCAGGTGAACCCGATCCCGCCGAGCACCTGGATGCAGTCCTTGGCGTTGTCCACGGCCGCGTCGAGCGCCAGCGCGCCGGCCGCGGCCGCCGCCAGCGACAGCTCGTCCGGCGCCTGGTCCGCTGCGCACGCGGCACCCCAGGCCGCCGCGGTGGCGAGTTCGGCCCGGCAGAGCAGCTGCGCGCACAGGTGCTTGATCGCCTGGAAGGAGCCGATCGGGCGGCCGAACTGCTGCCTGGTCCGCGCGTACTCGGTCGCGGTCTGGCTGCACCAGGCGGCGATGCCAGCGGCCTCCGCGGCGGCCAGCATGACGGCGAGATCAGGCACCAGCCGCGGTCCGACGTCGAGCACCTGCCCCGCTCCGACGGCAACGTCGTCGAGGCTGACGTCAGATAGCGCGCGGGAGAAGTCCACCGGCATCCGCTGGGTCAGGTGCACACCGGGAGCGGCCGGGTCGAGCAGGAACCACGTCTGGCCGGAATCCGTCGCCGCCGCGAGCAGCAGGTGCGAGGCGTCGCCGGCGCCGAGCACGAGGGGCGCCGTGCCGCTGACCCGCAGCCCTCCGGCTGACTGGGCCGCACCGGTCAGGCCGCCCGGCGACAGGGCGACCCCGAAGGTTGCCGCGCCCTTGGCGATCCGGCCGAGCAGTTCACCGAATGCGTCGCCGGTGCCGCCGGTGCCGGCCGAGCTGGCGAGCACGAGCCCGGCGAGCAGCGTCGGCAGCACCGGGCCGGGCACGAGCGCCGCGGCCAGGGTCTCGGCGACGACGGCGACGTCGGCCGCTGTCCCGCCGCCACCACCGAGGTCGTCCGGCAGCGCGATCGAGAAGATGCCGAGGTCGGCCAGCCCGGCCCACAGGTCGCCCGCGCCGGCAGACTGCCCGCTCCCGGCCTGTCCGGCGCCGTTCTGTCCGGCACCGTTCTGTCCGGCACCGGCCGGCCCGCCGCCGGTCCGCCCGCCGCGGGCCTCAAGATCGCGGACGGCGGCGATCGTGCCAGTCCGCTTCGCCCACTGGCCGACCGACTCAGCGATCGCCAGCTGCTCAGTTGTGACCGCGATGGGCACTGCCCCTCCTGCTGGTCGGGCGCACAGGCTGCTGGTCCGGCGCACAGAAAATTAGAACACGTTACACTAACAACGGCTAGCGCGACGGTGGCGGGCTGCGAGGACGGGGACGGTCCGGCGATGCCAGGACGACGAGAGGCCCAGACGACGTGAGACACAGATGACTGCTGCGAAGACCGCTGGCGCGCCTGCGACCTCAGGCAGCACGGCCGAGAGCGAGCTGGGCTCGGCGGCGCAGCGGGAGCGGCGCAAGCGGATACTCGACGCGACGCTGGTCCTGGCGTCCAAGGGCGGTTACGACGCGGTCCAGATGCGCGAGGTCGCCGAGCGGGCCGACGTCGCGCTCGGCACGCTGTACCGGTACTTCCCCTCCAAGATTCACCTGCTGGTCTCGGCGCTGGCCAGGGAGTTCGAGCAGACCAGGCAGAAGCTGGACAAGCGGCCGATCCCAGGCGGCACGCCGGCCGACCGGATCATCTACGTGCTCAGCAAGGTGACCAAGAACATGCAGCGCGAGCCGCTGCTCACCGAGGCCATTACGCGGGCCTTCATGTTCGCCGATCCCAGCGCGGCCAGCGAGGTCAACGCGGTTGCCTCGCTGATGGAGCAGATGCTGACCGATGCGATGCACGAGGGTGAGCCCACCAGCGACGAGCGCGCCATCGCCCGGGTGATCGGCGACGTGTGGCTCTCCAACCTGGTCGCCTGGGTCACCCGCCGGGCGTCGGCGAACGACGTGTCCAACCAGCTCGAGCTCGCGGCGCGCCTGCTGCTCAGGTAAGCGGCCTTCCTCGGCAGGCCAGGCCGTCAGGCCCTGCTGGGCAGCTCCGTTCCGTACCAGGTCTCGATCAGCCAGCGCGAGATCGACAGCGACGGGGGCATCACCAGCTCGCCGGCGACCAGCGCGGCCCGCAGATCCTCCCGGCCGTACCAGGCCGCCTCTTCGATCTCCTCCGCGTCGACGGTGATGTCCGTGCCCACCGCCTCGGCGCGGAATCCCAGCATCAGGTTGTGCGGCATCGGCCACGGCTGGCTGCCCGCGTAGGTGACCGTCGAGACGACCACGCCGGTCTCCTCATGCACCTCCCGCGCGACCGCCTGCTCGGCGGACTCCCCAGGCTCCACGAACCCGGCCAGCACGGAGACCCGGCCTTTCGGCCACTGCGCGTTCCTGGCCAGCAGGCAGCGGTCCTGCGAGTCGGTGACCAGCATGATCACTGCCGGATCGCAGCGCGGGAAGTGCTCGCTGCCATCGGCCGTGCAGCGGCGCGAGTGGCCGGCCGTCTCTGGCTCGGTCGGCGCCCCGCAGTGCGAGCAGAATCCGGCGACGGCATGCCAGTTCGCCAGCGCCACGGCATGGGTCAGCAGGCCCGCGTCCCGGTCGGTCAGCAGCGTTCCCACCTCGCGCAGCCCGGCCCGGCGCAGGCTCGCGTCCGGATGGTCTCGCCGGCCGCTGCCGTCGCCGTCGCTGCCCCGGTCACCGTCGCCGGGCGCGGGCAGCGGCCCCGCGACGCCGAAGTGGGCCACGCCGTCGGAATCGACCCCGAGCAGGAACCTGACGCCCTCGGGCGCCTGGTCAGGGGAGATGAAAACGAGCTCGGCAGTGGCGTCGCCGACCCTAGCCAGCACCTGGCCGTCCTCTACGACCAGGACCCGAGTCCCCGGATCGCCCCACGCCTTCGCCAGCCAGTCCTGGTTGTTCCGCAGCGCCGTCGACCGCTCGACCTCGTGCGTGGTCAGCGCGATCCCGCCGGACACGGATATATGGGAGCCAGCCACCGCCTCAGAATACTGGTCCCGGTGCCAGCCGCCGACCGGCGATCGGCCGCCGGACCTGGATCAGCCGAGCGCCTCGAGCTCATCCCAGAGATACGCTGCGGTCTCGGCGCCCTTGAGCAGCAGCTCCATGTCGACCCGCTCGTTCGGGGCATGAATCCGGTCTTCGTCGAGGCCGACCGCGATGAAGACCAGCGGCGCGTCGAGGATCTCGGCCAGGTCCGCTTCGGGCCCGCTGCCGCCCTCCCTGGTGAACAGGACCTCCTGGCCGAACGCTCGCTGCATCGCCCGCCGTCCGGCCGCCACCGCCGGTGAGCCGACGGGGGAGAACGACGGCCGGACCCCGGGGCCATCCACCGTGACGACGACATCAAGGCCCGCCGGCGTGCGCTGCGCCACGAACTCGCGGAGCATTCCGGCCACCTCGGCCGGCTCCTGGTGGGCGACCAGCCTGAACGACAGCTTGGCGTGCGCCTCGCGCGGCACGATCGTCTTCCCGCCCGGGCCGGTGTGACCGCCCCACATGCCGTTGATCTCGGCGGTCGGCCGCGCCCAGATCCGCTCGATCGTGCTGAAGCCGGCTTCGCCCGACGCGGCGCCGCTGTTGCCCGCCGTGGCCAGCCAGGCCTTCTCATCGAACGGCAGCCTGGCGAACAGTTCCCGCTCGGCCAGCGTCAGCTCGACGACCCGGTCGTAGAAGCCGGGCAGCATGACCCGGCCGTCAACGTCGTGCAGGCCGGCCAGCAGGTCGGCCAGGGCGTGCAGCGGATTCGGCACGGCACCGCCGAAGGACCCCGAGTGCAGGTCCCGCGCGGGGCCGTAGACATCGATCTGGGCGTCGATCACGCCGCGCATGCCGGTGCACATGGACGGCACGTCGGCCGCCCACATCGTGGTGTCGGAGATCACAATGACGTCGCACGCCAGCCGGTCGCTCTCGCGCCGGAGCAGGTCGGCGAAGTGGGTCGAGCCCGACTCCTCCTCACCCTCGACGATCAGCTTGAGACTGACCGGCGGAGCGCTCGCGCCGTGGCTAGCCATCCAGGCGCTGGTGCCGAGGGCGTGGAACAGGACCTGCCCCTTGTCGTCGGACGCACCGCGGGCGAGGATCTGGCCGTCCCGCTCGACCGGCTCGAAGGGCGGCGAGTCCCACTCGTCGAGCGGTTCGACCGGCTGGACATCGTGATGGCCGTAGATGAGCACGGTGAGCGCCGAAGGGTCGGCCGACGGCCACTCAGCGAACACCGCGGGAAGACCGGGTTCATCCGGCGTGCTGGTCTCCCAGACCTCGGCCGTCACGAAGCCCGCCTGCCGCAGGTGATCGGCCAGCCACCGCGCGGACCGCCGGACATCGGCGCTGCGCGCCGGGTCCGCCGAGATCGACGGGATGGTCAGCCATTCCTTCAGCGCGGCGAAGAACTCGCCAGCGTGAGCGTCGATGTAGCCGCGGACGTCGGTGTCCATGCGTGTCTCACCTCAGGTCGGTCGGGATCTGTCGTCGGTCGGGGTCTCTTGTCGGCCGGGGCTGTTCCGGTGCCGTATTCCGTTGCCGGGCCCAGCCGTATGATGACTGATGCCAGTGATCCTGCTGGGAACTCTAGACCCATTGCCTGGCTGCTCGTGCCAGTCTGTCCCCATGAAGTATCTGCAGCCGGACCTCATAACGTCGCTGCAGCCGGCCGAGTGGCACGACCTCTTCGTCGCCATTGCCGGAGCGTTCTCGCAGGTGCCGGGGGCGGGCTCTACGGGCTGGTCGCCGCCGTCGTCCTGGGCTTCGTCGGCCCCGCTAGGCCGCCCGGTCGACTGTGAGGCGGCCGCGAAGCCACTCTTCATGACTTCGCGTTATGATCACGTCCAATTTATTAGTCCTTGTCCAGCGCCAACTCGTACTATGCCGGTGTGCGACAGCCCGGAGATCCCGCCCAGCCTTCCGGGCTACACGCCGGAGGACGTCGCGCGTCGACGAGCCAGATGTTCCGCCCGGTGACGGCCGGAACCGTGCGCGCGGTCGTCGCGCTGAACCGGGGCCGGACCACGGTCACCGTGCAGACCAGCCTGTCCGACGAGGCCGGCCGCCTGGTCGCCCAGACGACGCAGCCGACGCAGCCGACGCTGGTTACGCGTCGCTCGGAATGCCGTTGACCAGCTCGGCCAGACCGGCGGCGTCGAGCAGGTCGGCCGGGCGCACGGTCAGGTCATCGCGCACGTAGTAGAACGCCGCGCGGACCTGCTCCACCGGAACGCCGGCCAGCGCCGCCCAGGCCAGCCGGTACGCCGCCAGCTGAACTGCGACGGCACGTTCCTCCCGGCCGGGCCGGGGCGGCCGCCCGGTCTTCCAGTCCACGACGTCGAACCCGCCGCCGGCGTCGTCGGCGAAGATCGCGTCGATCCGGCCCCTGACGAGCCGGTCACCGACCCTGGTCTCGAACGGCATCTCCACTTCGGCCGGCCAGCGCTGTCCCCATTCACCCGCCTCGAACCGCTCCTGGAGCTCGGCCAGGTCGGCGTCGTCGGTGACCAGGTCCGCGTCGACCGCCCCGGTCAGCTCGCCGGCGTCGATCAGCCGCATCTGGCCGAAACGCTCCTCGAGCCAGCGGTGAAACGCCGTCCCGCGCTGCGCCCGCGGCGCTGGCGGACGCGGCATCGGCCGCCTGATCTGGGCCGCGAGCTCGGCCGGATCCCTGGCCATCATGACCAGGGCCGAGACACCGAACCGCCGCGGCAGGTCGACCGGGATCGGCCCGTCAGGCCGGCGCCTGGATCGCTCGGCGAGCAGCAGGTCCGCGTCGGCCGCCCAACCGGCGACCAGCTCGGCGTACCTGGCGGGAACCGCCGCGCTATCCGCCGGGCCCGCGCCCGCCGCGCTCTCCGCCGGGCCGCCCGCCGCCGCCGCGTGCACCAGGTCGCCCGCCGCCCTGATGGCCTCGTACCGGCCGCCGCCGGGCGGCTCGGGCCACGACGAGGTCAGCGGCTCGGCCAGCGCCGGGTTCTCCGCGCCGTCTTCCGGCTGGTCCGCCCACTGCGCCACCAGCCCGGCTCCCTCCTGGCAGCTCGCGGCGACCTCGTCGAGGAAGGGCGACGGGCCGAGCGGTGACTTGCCGGTGCCCCACCAGTACCCGGTGCAGGCCAGCCAGTAGGCCGCCCTGGTCACGGCGACGTAGGCCAGCCGGCGTTCCTCGGCCGTGTTCCGGTCGGTGCAGGCCCGGCTGAACGCGGCCAGCGAGTCAGGGTCAAGTCCCGCCAGGGCCGGCAGGTCGGCCTGATCGCCGCGCAGCCAGAACGGAAGCAACCGCGGATTGTCCGTCCACCGGGTGCTCAGCCTCGGCCTGGCCGGGAAGTTCTGCGCCCTGGTCCCGCCGGAGAGCCCGGGCACCACGACGGCCGGCCACTGCAGCCCCTTGGCCGAGTGCACGGTCGCCAGCTTGACCGAGTCGGTGTCGCTGACCTGCCCGGCCTCCAGGCCGAACTCCTCGGTCTCGGCCGCGGTCAGGTACGCGAGGAAGGCGCCGAGCGTCGGCTCCTGGGCATCCCCGGCGAACGCCGCCGCCGCGTCGGCGAACGCGTCGAGATCGGCCCGCGCCGCCGCCGGGCTGGCCCCCGGCCGCGCGGCGACCTCCACGTCCAGCCCGAGCGCCCGCTCGACCTCGGTGACCAGCTCCGGCAGCGGCCGGCCGACATGCCTGCGCAGCGTCCGCAGCTCGGCGGCCAGCGCGGACAGCCGCTCGTACCCGTCGGCCGAGTAGGCCGGGGCAGCGCCGAGATCGTCGAGGGCCTCGATCAGGCTGCCGGTCTCGGCCGTGAAGTCGGCCACGGCACGAGTCAGATGATCGTCGGCTGTAACGGAGCCCACCTCGGACCCCCGGTCAGGCTGGCCGGCCTGGTCTCTGGCCAGAGCCCGTGCCCTGACCCCGAGGGCGACCAGATCCTGCGGGCCGATCCGCCATCGGGGGGAGGTCAGGGTCCGCACGAGCGAGTCGGACGCCACCGGGCTATGCAGCACACGGAGCGTTGCCACGATGTCGGCGACCTCTGGCACGGTCAGCAATCCGCCGAGCCCGACCACCTCGACCGGGATCCCCTCGGCTTCGAGCGCGGTCCGCAGGGCGCTGAACTGGGTCCGCTTGCGGCAGAGCACCGCGATGTCGGACGGTCGCACGCCGTCGGCCCGGCCGTCCGGCCAGGGCTGCCCGTCCGGGGCCAGGCCGGCGGGCAGGCTCAGCAGCGCCGTGACCTGCTCGGCGACCCACCGGGACTCGGCGGCGCTGGTCTCGAGCAGCGCGCAGGTGACGACGCCGCGATCGGCCCGGTCAGGCGGCGCGATCAGCCTGGGCACCTCGGGCGCGATCTGGCGCAGGTCGCTCTGGATCGCCGCGGCGACATCGAGGACCTTGCCGGTATTACGGAAGCTGGTCGAGAGCAGCCTGACCTCGGCACGCGCCTCCAGTCCGGCCGGCGATTCGCCCGGACGAGGCGGAAAGTAGTCGGCGAACCGCTTCATATTGCCGGCGCTGGCGCCGCGCCAGCCGTAGATCGACTGGCAGGGATCACCCACGGCGGAGACCGGATGGCCGCCGCCGAACAGAGCCCGCATCAGCTCAAGCTGCGCGTGGCTGGTGTCCTGGAACTCGTCGAGCAGCACGACCTGATAGCGGGCCCGCTCGGCCGTCCCGACCTCGGGATGCGCGGCGGCGATCCGCGCCGCGAGCGCCATCTGGTCGCCGTAGTCGATCACCTCCCGCTCGGCCTTCGCCGCGGCATACGCCCGTACCAGCGGGAGCATCTGCTCGCGAACTCGCTGGCATCGCAGGGTCCCGTCGGCCTGCCGCGTCTTTCCGGCCGGCACGTCGGCGTACCGTCGTCGCAGCCACTCTCCGGCCGCGAGGACGTCGTCGGGACCGCGCAGGTGCTCGGCCAGCTCGCCGGACAGCTCGATGACAGCCGCGGTCACGGTGACCGGGGCCCAGTCAACGGCGTCCATCGGGCCGTCGTAGCCAGCGACCACGCGGGCCGCGAGCTGCCACGCGACGGCGGCAGTGATCAGCCGCATCGTCGGCTCGAGTGCCTCGCGCAGCGCGTGGTCGCTGATCAGCCGCCCCGCGTAGGAGTGGTAGGTGGCGATTACCGGGTCGCCGTCGAGGTCAGGCTGATCCGGCCCGCCCGCCTGACCTGGGCCCGGCTGACCCGGGCCCGGCCCCGCCAGGCCGACCCGGCGCAGCCCGTCGAGCCGTACCCTGACCCGCCCGGCCAGCTCGGCGGCGGCCTTGCGGGTGAAGGTGAGCCCGAGGACGCGTTCTGGCCGGACGTAGCCGTTCGCCACCAGCCAGACCAGCCTGGCCGCCATGGTCTCGCTCTTCCCGGAACCCGCCCCGGCGATGACCGCCATCGGCGCAAGCGGGGCGCTGATCACCGCGGACTGCTCGGGCGTCGGCTCGTCGATGCCGAGCAGTCGCGCCAGCTGCGCGGGACTGAACCTGGGCGCGCCGCCGGCCGGCGGCCCGGCCGGCTCGTCGTCCCAGAGCGAGAGCTGGCTCATGGGGTCACCTGGTCGCCGCGCTCGTCGACCGGGCAGCTGGTCGCGGCCGGGCACCGGCGGCAGCCGTCGTTGGCCGTGGCCCGGAACTGCGGCCCCGCCATCGCCGCCGCGACCTCCTTGACGAGCGTCTGCGCCCAGCCGGGATCGGGATCGGCGGACAGCGCTCGCTGGCTCTGCACGGTCGCCTGCCTGGTCCCGCCTGCTCTGCCCACCTGAACCAGCTCGGCGCCGCCCGGCTCGGTCGCGCCAAGCTCGGCGAACGCGCCGAGCAGGACCGCCAGCTGGTAGACGCCGAGCTGCGGATTCCGCTCCAGCTCGCCGGCCGACGGCTTGGACGAGCCGGTCTTCAGGTCCACGACGACGGCCCGGCCGTCCGCGTCGCGTTCCAGCCGGTCGACCTGGCCTGAGATCAGGACGTCGTCGATCCTGACCCGCAGCTTCTGCTCGACCGCCACCACCTCGCGCTCGTTACCGCGCTGCCAGTCCAGGAACCTGGTGACCATCTGGTCGGCCCTGTCCCGCTGCCTGACGCTGTACCAGACGCTGCCGAAGTCCAGCTGGTGCCAGATCTCGTCGATCCGGCGGGCGATGTCGGCATGATCGGCTCCCTCGGCGACCAGCGCCGCGGCCGCGTGGATCACCGTCCCCAGATGACCCGCGGTCGACGGCGGGCTCGCGCCGATGGCCGACTCGATCAGCCAGCGCAGCCCGCAGGTGACGAACTTGTCGACCTGCGACGGCGAGACCCGGACCTCGCCGGAGCTGATCGGCCCGGTCCCCGACCACTGGGTCAGCGCATACCACTGGCTCGGGCTTGCTCCCGGCACGCCGACCGCGGCGAGCCTGGCCAGCTGGCCCGCGGCCGCCTGCCGCACGGACTCGGGCAGCCCGCGGTCGGCGGCCGCCCGGCGCAGGTCGGCGGTCAGCGCTGATAGGGAGAGCCAGCGCCGGCCGGTGCCTGCCGCCTCCACGACCGCGATTTCGTCACCGGCGAGCTCGGCGAGAAACCTGGACGGCCGCTCGTCGCTGTCCTCCCCGCCGACGGCGGTCACGACCAGCGAGCGCCTGGCCCGGGTGACGGCCACGTAGAACAGCCGCCGCTCCTCGTCGAGCAGCTTCGAGCTGAGAGCGACCGCTGCCGCGTCCGCTCCGGCCGCGATCCCTTTACTCCCCCGGCCGCCGTGCCCTGAACGGCCGGCGGGCAGCCCGCGGTCGGCGGCCTCCACGAGCTCGTCCATCCCGAGCAGGGAACCGCGCAGCCTCAGATCAGGCCAGACTCCCTCCTGCACGCCGGCTACCACGACCAGGTCCCATTCCAGGCCCTTGGCGCGGTGCGCCGTCGAGATGGTCACGGCCTCGCCGGATTGCGCCCGTTCGGCGAGCGAGTCGCCGGCGATCTCCTGGCCGGTTAGGCCGTCCAGGAAGAGCGTCATCGATCCGGCTGGCATCCGTCCGTCGAATCTGGCCGCGGCGTCGAAGAGCGCCATCACGGCATCGAGGTCGGCGTCCGCGGTAGCGCCGCGGGTGCCTCCCGCCGCACTTGCGGCGTGCCACTGGCCGGCCAGCCCGCTGGCATTCCAGACGGCCCACAGCACCTCCTGCGCGGTCCCGTCAGCGGCAGACGTTCTCGCCACGGCGACGAGGCTGGCGACCCGGCGCGCAGCAGCCAGTGCCTCGCCCGCGGCGTCCAGGGTGCGGCCTGGCTGCCAGCTCGCCGTCGACAGGAACCGGGGGTCAAGCAGGGCCGCCGCCAGCGGCCCGGCCGTCGTGGCCGGGTCGGCGGGCTCGGCGGGGACGCCGACCGGTGCCGGGCCGGCGGGCTCCGCCGGCCCGGCATTCCCTGGCGACGCACCTGACCCGGCCTGTCCGCCAGGATCTGCCGCATCTCGCTGCCGCAGGATCCGGCGCAGCCGGCGCAGGCCGAGGGCATCGGTGCCGCCGAGCGGCCCAGTCAGCAGTTCTGCCGCCACATCCTCGGTAAGCGCGCTCGAGTCGAGCGCGCAGCCGATCAGGCGAAGCAGCGGGCTCGTCCCCGGATCATCGGCCAGCGGCAGCTCGTCGCCCGCGACCGCGACCGGGACACCAGCGCTCGACAGGGCCCGCTGCAGGGCGGGCACCTGACGCACCGCCGAACGGACCAGCACCGCCATCGACGACCAGGGAACCTGCTCGATAAGGTGCGCTCGCCGCAGCGTGTCGGCGATGAGGCTGGCCTCCTGGCGCTCGCTGGCCGCGACGACCACGCGCGCCTCGCCGACACTCGCCCAGTGCAGCGGGAGCAGCGCCCGGTGATCTCGTTGCGCCCGGGTATCTGCCCCGCCCCTGACCTCGGGAAGCCGTACCGCCGGAAGCCTGGTCGCGACCCGGCGCGAGGCCGCGAGCAGGACGGGGCCGCTGCGGCGGCAGGTTCGCAGGGCGATGACCCTGGCGGGCCGGCCGTCCGGCGCGCGGAACCGGGCCGGGAACCGCCCGATCGCGTCGGCGTCGGCGCCGCGGAAGGCGTAGATCGACTGGTCGGGATCGCCGACGACGATCAGCTCGCGGCCGTCCCCGGCCAGGGCGTGCAGCAGTTCCTCCTGCGCCGGGTCGGTGTCCTGGTACTCATCGACCAGGACGACGTCGTAGGCGAGCCGCTCGCGCTGCCTGACCTCGGGCCCGGCCAGGAGCTGGCCGGCGATCCTGATGATCTCTGCATAGTCGTAAGCCGGTACCGGGGCCAGGTCGAACCGCGCCGCGTACCTGGTCAGGAACCTGCCAGCCGCGACCCAGTCGGCGCGGCCCGCCCGCTCGCCCAGCCGGGCGAGCCCCGCGCCATCGAGACCGCGCTCGGCAGCGCGGAGCAGGAAGTCACGCAGTTCCGCGGCGAAGCCACGGGTCGCGAGCAGCGGCCGCAGCCGCTGCGGCCAGTGCCTCGCCCCGTCGGATGCCTCGCCGCGGAGCATCCGCCTGACCTCCTGCAGCTGCTCTGGCCCGGAGAGCAGGATCGGCGGTTCCGCCCCGGCGAGCACGGACTCCCGCCTGAGCAGCGCGTACGCGTAGCTGTGGAAGGTCAGGGCCAGCGGCTCCGTGGTCGTGCGGTTCAGCCGCAGGGTGATCCGTGCTCGCAGCTCCTGCGCTGCCTTGCGGCTGAACGTGAGCACCAGTACGCGGCTCGGGTCGAGGCCGCGGCCGGCGATCCGGTCGACCACGGTCTCGACGATGGCCGTCGTCTTGCCGGTGCCGGGCCCGGCGAGCACGAGGAGCGGTCCGCCGGAATGGCCGACGACCTGCGTCTGGGCCTGATCGAGGACGGGTGGTTCTGCGGTGCCGACCGGCCGGCGAACCAGGCGGTATGCGGGCGGTTGCCTATCCATGTCGTATCGCATTCCAGCAGAGGACACCGACAGTCGCTGGGGAGTTGGCCAGACCGGCTGGTACGAGGCGAGCCCGGATCAGTCTGTGGCCCGCTAGCGCCGCACCGGGCTCACCGCTGTTCTAGCTGGTCATGGTCTGGCTGGCCCGGCCACCGTGCGTTGCGCATGTCGAGCCGTCCCGGCATGCCGTCCGATCCCATCCGCAGGGGCGTTCCCTCCCGCCGGTAGTGGCGCAGTGCCTCGCGCTCGTGCCCGGCCAGCAGGCTCCCGTCCGCATGCACGACTCGCCACCAGGGCACGCCGCCGCCCCAGAGCGCCATCACGCGTCCGACCTGCCGCGGGCCACCCGCGCCGACGTACTCGGCGATGTCGCCGTAGGACATCACGCGGCCAGGCGGGATCGACTCAGCCACATCGAGAACCCGACTGGCGAAGTCGCCGATCTCGGGCGCGGCCGCCGAGAACTTAGGCCTTGTCATCGGGCGAGTCGGCTGCCTCAGGCGGAGCTGCCCGTTCAGCCGGAACGGACGGCCGCCTGACATCCCACACGCTGGGAAGCCTCTGGAGCGATTCCGGCTTCTGGCTCTCCGCCGGTGACTGCCCCTGGCGTCGCAGCGGGGCGGCCAGGTGTGTCTGAGGCTGGCGGCGTGGCAGCGGTTGCCGACCCGAGAGGGGCTGCCGGCGTGGCAGAGGTTCTCTATCCGGCAGCGGTGCGGAGGGTTCGGGTCGTGCGGAGGGTTCGGGCCGGGACGGGGGTTCTGGCCGTGACTGGAGTTCCGGCGCAGATTGCCGGCGCGGCACGAAGAGCGACCCGGACGCCGACTCTGCTGACGCGCCCTCAGCCGCGCCTCCCGCGATAGCCGAGTCGGCGGCCAGCGGAGCGCCGGACGCCGGGTTGGCGGCTCGTGCCGGGTCGGCTTGTGCCGGAGCGGCCGGTGCCGGAGCGGCCGGTGCCGGAGCGGCCGGTGCCGGAGCGGCCGGTACCGGAACGGCCGGTACCGGAACGGGCGGCGCCAGGTCGGCCGACCGCGGCATGGCTGGCGCCACATCGCCCGGCGCCAGAGCGGTGTGCGCCCGGTCCGCTGTTACCGGACTGGCCGGTGCCGACGTAACCGACGCCGGAGCGGTGCTCGCCAGATCGGCCGGCACCAGAGTTACTGGCGGCCGCGCGGACAAACCCGTCGAGGGGTTGTAAACCGGCGGCTTCGGCTTCTCTGGCGGGGCCGTCGGCTCGCCGGCCGTCGCCGTCGCGTGCTCGACCGGATCCAGTCGCCGGACCGTGGCCGGCTGCTGCGAAAGCCTGTCCTGCCAGGCAGGGGCCGGTGCCACTGGCGGCTTTGCCAGCCGACTCGCCTGCCCGTCGTCGGACTGATCAGCTGCCGGGCGGCTCCCGGGCGACCGCGTCGGCAGGTCGGAGAATCGCCTCGTCACCTCGGTCGCGCCGAGGCCGGACGGCGGATCGTATGCCGAAGGCCGGTATTCCGCTGGCTGGCTAGACCGCCCAGGCTGCGCGAGGCCCGCGGGCGGCGGTGGCTCTGCGGGAGCCGGTCGCCGGGTCCAGACGTCATGCTGAGGCTGAGCCTGGAGCCCGGCCAGGCTTTGCGGATCGGGCTGGGCCTCCTGAGCTATCTGGGCTTGCTGTGCTGGCTGAGGGGGCTGTGCTGGCTGGAACTGTGGCGCTGGTTTGGACTGCGGTGCTGGCTCGAATCGGGGCGCCGCTTGCGGCCTGGTGATTCCTTCCCGGCCGAACAGGCCATCGCGCCGGTAAGTACCAGGCCGGAACTCTGAGCCTGGCAGGTGACTGTCGGCAGGGCGCGGGCCGAATAGCGGGTCAGCAGACCACCGGCTGGCGTTCGCCTCAGGCAATGGAGTTGGTCCTGACGCGGCTTCAGGCTGATCAGTCTGATCGAACCACCACTCGTCCGGGTCTTCCTGGGCCGACGGAGGCGGCTCAGGGGTCTGCCACCGCGTCCCACGGGGCTCTACCTGCTGCGCCGGCTGGGAGAGCCCGGGACGAAGCCGACCGGTGATGCTCCGGTCCCGGTTTCCCTGCAGCGGATCCGGGCGCGCCGAACCGGGGAGGCCGTCAGTCAGCGGATCGGGGCGGACTGACGCCTGGCTACCCAGGTTCGGGGCCTGCCAGTGCGGCTGTTCCGAGGGAGGCTGGGTCAGGTCGCGATCACCCGGTACCGGACGGCCCTGCGGCGTGAACGCCTGACCGGTATACCGCTGCGACGAGTAGCCCGGACCCGACCGGGCGGTCCCGCCTGGTGCCTGCGGCGGGAACCCAGAGCCAGTGCCTGCCGCGCCGGGCTGGCCCGAGCTGACCACGCCCGGGCTGACCACGCCCGGGCTGAACTGCCCCGGCAGTGCCTGGCTCGGCTGAGACAGGTAACCCGCTCCCTGGTAGCCCTGACCCTGATAGCCGGGACCCTGATAGCCGGGACCCTGAGAGCCGAGAGCGGGCTGGTTGCCAGCCGGGTAGACCTGGCCTGGGTAGCCCAGCGCCGACGGATCCTGACCTGGCTGGCCCGCACCAAACTGGCCCGCACCAAACTGGCCCGCACCAAACTGGCCCGCAGCAGGGTAGGACTGGCCCGCACCATACTCGCCCGCAGCAGGGTAAGCCTGGCCCGGGTAGGCCTGCCCTGGGTCAGCATGGCCGGCGTACGCCTGACCTGGGTAACTCTGACCTGGGTAACTCTGGCCAGGCTGGCCCTGTCCCGGCCCTGCCTGTCCCGGCCCTGCTTGTCCCGGCTGACCGAGGTAACCCGGCATCGGGTAGCCCTGGCCCGGCGCACCGAGGAAGCCCTGGTCAGGACGACTTTGCCGGTATGGCTGTGCCGGATAGATCTGGGTCGGGTAACGCACGTCCATGGCCGCGCCGTCGAAGCCGGACGAACCGGCTGACGGCTGAGGGCCCGCCGGGGCGGGTGATGGCACGGGCCGCCCGGACTTCCTTCCGCGCCTGCCAGTGACCAGCAGCCAGACCGCGCCGATCACCAGCAGCAGGCAACCCACTGCGATCGCCAGGAACTCGATGAGCTTCTGCCGTCCCCGGGGCGGCACGGGAAAGGCAGCTACTCCGGCCTGGCCGTTCCCGAACTGCCCGGAGGCCGCTGCCTGGCCCGCTCGCGTACTGCCAGCAGGAACCTGTCGAGCCAGGACGCCAGCCGTCCTCAGCGCGGCCGCCGCGTCCACGGTGCCGAAACCGACATGATCGTCGTAGCCGCCCCTCGGCCGGTGCGTGCTCGACTGAGTAATCGCGCTCCGGACCTGCGTCGCGGTCAGTCGCGGGTACTTCGACCTGACCAGTGCCGCGACACCAGCCGTCAGCGCACAGGCCGGACTGGTACCGCTCACTACCCAGTACTTGCTGCCGCGGCCCTGGGCGGGCACGTTGACCCCCGGCGCGGCGACCTGGACGGAGAGATTCTCGCTTGAGAAATATGCTGGCCGGCCGGACTCGCTGACGGCGGCGACGCCGATCACGCCTGGATAGTCGGCGGGAAACGAGTAGGGCGCACCATTGCCCTGCCCGGTCTGCGACGTTCCTGAGTTCCCGGAGGACGCGACGACCACGACGTTGTGAATCAGCGCGTACTGCAGCGCGGCGCGGACAGCAAGACTTGGCGCGTCGTAGCCGAGTGACATGCTGATCACGCCGGCGCGATGAGCGACCGCAAACCTGATCGCCCTGGCCAGCTCGTGCTGGCCGCGCCACTCCGACTCGGCCTGATACGCGCTGTAGCCCGGGTCGGACCGGTCCGTGATGACCCTGATGGACAGGATCTTGGACTGCGGCGCCACGCCGAGGATGCCGTTCCGATGGCGCTGGCCATGCCCGTGGCCAGCGATCAGAGACGCCATCCAGGTGCCGTGCGCACCCCAGGTCGGGTTGGACTGTGGCGTGCTGACACCGGTGTAGTCGGGGCCGGGCATGACCGATCCCGTCAGATCCGAGACCGATGGATCGACGCCGCTGTCGATGACGGCGACAACCACGCCGCTGCCCTGCGTCACGCGCCAGGCAGCGGAGACGTCGAGCGCGGCGAGTACCCATTGCTGGCGCTGCCGTGCCTGGTCGGCAAGGGCCGGCCCAGCCGTGGCCAGTGGCAGCGCGATCGCGCTCGCCGCCGCCACTACGGCCGCGATACGGCGCGAGAACCGGCCTGAGGTCCGTGCTGGCCGGCCTGCGTCGCCCGCTCGAACCGCCGCGCGCCGGATGACCGGCCTTGAGCCAGGGGTCAGCATGAGGGGGCTCCCGGACAGCGCGGAACGGGCGGGGGTGCGCCGAGCGGCGCAGCGACGGCGATAGCGACGCCGCGGGCCAGGCTGTTCATTTCCTGCAGCACGTAGCTATCAGTTCGGACCGGCACGCGCGGCCTGCCGTCAGCGTAACCGACCGTCGCCATGACGAGGTATGGCCCGGCGGCCACAATCCACGAGAGCTGGCGTTGCGGGTAGCCGAAAAGGGCGGCAGGCGTACCGCTGACCCGGAAGGGACTCAGCACCAGCTGCCTGGCCGGACCGCCTTGCCCGAACGCCGGGCCCCCGGTCAGATACCGGGCCGCGGCCGCCGCACTGGCCTGGTTCTTGAGCACCGCGATGCCAGCGGTCAGGACGAGGCTGCTGCTGGCGTCGGCGTATGTCGAGCGCAGCAGCGCCAGGCAGCCGTCGCCGTTCAGCATCGCCATCAGCGACCGGCTGCCCCCAGCCGCCTTCACGCAGCTGGCCTGCGGCGCGATCTCAAGCCGCCGCGCCTTCAGCTTGAGGCCAGCTTTCGATCCGCTTGAGCTGCTGGTCAGCTCATAGCCGATCACGGAGGGAAACAGCTGTGCCTTCGACGTGGTCCGCCAGCGCTTGGCGACCTCCCAGGCCTCGATGCGCTTCTGCTGCGCCGGGGTGAAGGTCCGCGGCTTGAGCTGGCCGCGGATACCAGCCCCGGCCAGCAGAAAGCCGCATAGCCCGACCACGGCGAGCAGCGCCGCGAGCAGCGATCTGCCCCGGCGGCGGGCAGGCCGAAGGCTCAGCTGTGCGGTGTCACCGCCGCCTGATGCGCGCTGCTGCTCTGATGGTCCCGGCTGAATCGCCACCTGATGATGTTAAGGCCACGAATAGCTCGTGCCCACCACAACGCCGCGTCCCGCCTGCCGGGAAAGGGACACCAGATCAGTAAACCGGCAGAGACGGGTCGACGGTGTTCACCCAGGAGATCACGCCGCCACCGACGTGCACGGCATCGGAGAAGCCCGCGTTCTTGACCACGGCGAGGCATTCCGCGCTCCGGACGCCGGACTTGCAGTGCAGGACGATCCGGCGGTCCTGCGGCAGCCGCTCCAGCGCCGCGCCGGTGAGGAACTGGTCCTTGGGGATCAGCACGGCACCGGGGATCGAGACGATCTCGTACTCGTTTTGCTCCCTGACGTCGATCAGGAAGATGTCATCCTCCCGGTCGAGCATCGCCTTGAGCTCGGCAGCCGTGATCGTGGAACCCGCGGCCGCCTCCTGGGCGTCAGCCGAGACGGCGCCGCAGAACGCGTCGTAGTCGATCAGCTCGGTGATCGTCGCGTTCGGACCGCAGATCGGGCAGTCCGGGTCCTTCTTGATGTTCAGCGACCGGTAGCTCATCTCGAGGGCGTCGTAGACCATCAGCCTGCCGACCAGCGGCTCGCCGATCCCAGTGAGAACCTTGATCGCCTCGGTCACCTGGATAGACCCGATGGACGCGCACAGCACGCCAAGCACGCCGCCCTCGGCGCAGGACGGGACCATGCCAGGAGGCGGGGGCTCGGGGTACAGGCAGCGGTAGCAGGGGCCATAGTCCGCCCAGAACACGCTGGCCTGACCATCGAACCGGTAGATAGATCCCCAGACGTACGGCTTCCCGAGCAGCACGCAGGCGTCGTTGACCATGTACCTGGTCGCGAAGTTGTCCGTACCGTCCACGATGAGGTCGTAGCCGGAGAAGATCTCCATCACGTTGTCCGTGGTCAGCGCTTCCTCATGCACGATCACGTTGACGTACGGGTTGGTTTCCTTGATGCTGTCCCGCGCGGACAGTGCCTTGGGCCTGCCGATGTCGGACTGGCCGTGAATGATCTGCCGCTGCAGGTTCGACTCGTCGACGACATCGAAGTCGATGACGCCCAGCGTCCCCACGCCGGCTGCGGCCAGGTAGAGAAGAGCGGGCGAGCCCAGGCCGCCGGCCCCGACAACCAGAACTTTCGCGTTCTTCAGCCGCTTCTGCCCGGTCATCCCCACGTCAGGGATGATCAGATGCCGGGAATAACGCTTGACCTCATTGACGGTGAGCTCAGCTGCTGGCTCGACGAGCGGCGGCAAAGACACGGGTGCTCTCCTGTAGTAACGGGCTAGTTCAACCACCTAGCTTGAACGAGCTAGCAGAGCCAGGCATTCCTTCTGATGGGCCGGTCGCCGCCGGGCTTGCCGCACCGCGGATCTCCCCTGCCTGATCAGCAGAAATGCGAAATTGTCACCAGCGCCAGGTAGAACTCAACCATGCCTGAGCCCACTGAGCCCGCGACGACCGTACCGGCTTTACCGCAGAACGCGATCCCGATACCGCTGGTCCCGCCCGCCGCATGTCCGGCTGGCGGCCGTCCCACAGGTAGCCGTCCCATAGCTGGTCGTCCGACAGGCGGCCGTCCGGCGGGCGGCCGACCTCGCGCGAACCCCCGCACCGCTGGCCGGCGGCCGCTGCCTGACGCGCAGGCCATCTGCCGCTTCACGGTTCCCGAGACCGCACCGCCGTACGACGATTCGGCCCCCGCCCGCCGGCCGAGCCACGGCGCCGGCCGGGGCGGCCTGACCAGCCTGCCGACCGAGCAGGGCTCGGCTCGCGGCGACCTGGCGTCCCGAGAACCCGGTTCTGGCGTCCTGTCTCGAAGGCAGGACGCCAGAAGCCAGCTGCCAGAGACTGGCCCGTGGCCAAGCCGGTTCGCTCAGGTGCTGGCCGAGACGCTGGCGGGGTCGCGGCCGGCCGACCAGATCATGCCGTGGACGACCGAGCAGGCTCGGCGGCGGATCAGCCAGCTCGGCCCGATGCTCGCGACCGCGTACCAGCCGCGAGTGCGCCGGGTCATCGTGAGCTCGCCGGCCAGCGGCGTCCTGGAGATGACCGTGATCGTCGGGCTCGGCTCGCACGTTCGCGCCGTGGCCGTCCGGCTGGAACGGGCCAGCACCCGCCCGCCGAGCGAGCCGTCGGCGCACGGCGGCACCCGGCCCACCCAGCCCGGCCGGCCCTGGCGATCCGACAACCGGGCCGCTAACAGGCGCCCGGCGAGTTCAAGCGAGTGGCTGTGCACCGCGATCGAGGCCGCCTAGCGCTTCCTCGGGTCACCGTGGCAGAGCTTGAACTTCTTGCCGGACCCGCACGGGCACGGCTCGTTCCTGCCGACCTTGGAGAAGTCGGCCGTGCCGGCTGAACCCGATGTCTGCATGGCCTGGCCGGAACCGTCCTCGCTCGGCGCGGTGTAGCTCAGCTGGCTGGGACGCTTCGGCTGAGCCAGCCCGCGGGGCGCGAAAGCCGCCGGCAGGGCTGGCCCATCTTCCCCGCCTGCGGCTGCGGCGCTGCCCAGCGTCGGCAGCGGCCTGGCGTCGTGAACGTGACCGCCCAGTGCGTTCACCGCCTGGCCGGTCCACTCGCCGTCCGGACCCGCCTCCCCGACGATCGGGCTCTCCTGCACCTC
>DATKQH010000059.1:0-17470 GCA_035532775.1 Streptosporangiaceae bacterium | reverse complement strand
CCGCCCGCACCGGCCGAATCCGGTTGCACGGCAAGGGCGACCAGGACCGCACCGTCCCGGTCCCCGCCCACGCGCGGCAGCGCCTGTCGGCGTGGCTGCTCCAACGCGGCAACGACAACGGGCCCCTGTGGACCGGCCAGCACGGACCGCTGACCACTTCCGGCCTCACCCAGGTCGTGCTCGCTACCGGGGCCGACTCCAGCCTGCCCGGACTACGACCCCACCGGCTCCGCCACACCTAC
Organism: Streptosporangiaceae bacterium; assembly: GCA_035532775.1. GTDB lineage: Bacteria > Actinomycetota > Actinomycetes > Streptosporangiales > Streptosporangiaceae > Chersky-822. The sequence continues at coordinate 17,228 of DATKQH010000059.1, read as the reverse complement.
GCCATCCGCCTACAAATGGGCACGGCGGAGCCGACGTCGCCCAGATCCAGACCCTGCTCGGCCACGCCTCCCTCGACACCGCGGGACGCTACTTCCGCGCTGGCACCGCCGAACAAGCCGCCGTCGTCGAGGCAGTCTTCGAGCAGTAGCCACATTGCGTGCGCTAGCAGCTTCCTTAACCGCAGCCCGGCTGGGGCGGTGTGCGGCTGGCGCGGATGCGGCGCGGCTGGCCGGTGTGCGGCTAGGGCGAGGTGCGCCCGGATCAGAACGGCCAGCGCCGGCCGGGCAGCCAGCCCCTGAGCCGGCGCAGCAGGCCACGGCGGCCGAACAGCAGCAGGGCCAGAACGAACAGCACTGATCGGGAGATGGCCATCCCGAACAGGGCGACCGGCAGGAACAGTGCCACGACGAGGATGGCGAGCACGATCATGATGAGGCCAGCCAGGGCGGTGGGCCGGGACCGCTGACCCTGCCGGTAGCCCTTGTCCCCGGCCACCAGGCGGCCGGCCGGCTGACTAGCTGGCGGTATCGAGGCGTGCGGGAGATCCCTGGTGATGTCGGCGAGATCGCGGTCGGTCCTGGCGCTGAAGACCGCACCGAGCCGGTGCTGGAACTCCTCGAGTGTCAGCCGGCCCTGAGCGAAGTGCTCACGCAGGCCGGCAGCGGCCGCCTCGCGGTCGGCGTCGCCGATTCTCAGGCCTGATGCTGTCGCCATCTGTTCCTCCGCTGCTCGCACAGCCCCCGCCGACTTGATCGCACGATCCCCGCCGACGCTAAGACGATATATCGCAAGTGGGCTGGTCGGCAAGACCGACACGGACGCTCAGCAGAGGTCGGCGTCGTGGCACTTGCTGCCGCTGTCGGCCGCTGCCGCGTTGATCGCGGCAGCTATCTCGCCAAGCTGCCTCATCTGCTCCGGCGTCAGCGCATCGATCAGGGACTTGCGAACCTGTTCCACGTGTCCCGGGGCAGCGGCGGCCAGAGCGGCAAAGCCCTCCGCGGTGAGCTGCGCGACCTGGCCGCGCCGGTCGGTCGGGCAGTCGCGGCGCACGACCCAGCCGCGCTCTTCGAGCCTGGCCACGGCATGCGACAGCCTGCTCTTGCTGTAAGTCGACGCATGCGCCAGCTGAGTCATCCGCAGTGCCCGGCCCGGCGCCTCGGACAGATGCACGAGGATCTCGTAATAACCGTGCGGTATGCCGGAATCGCGGATCAGCTGCGTGTCAGTCGCGGCGAACACGGACTCGCACGCCTGGATGAACAGGCGCCAGATGCGCTGTTCCTCCGCGGTGAGCCAGCGTGCCGTCGTCATGACTCCAGCGTACCCGAACTAGTTGAACGTTTGACAAGTCTCGGCGGCCGTGATATTAGTTGATTATTCAACAACACCGGGAGCACATCCCGGACCGCGGACTCAGTAAGCATCGGAGCGAGACATGACCATGACGCAGGCCGGCACGATTCCGGGCTACCTGGCAGGTACCTGGACCATTGACCCCGTGCACTCGGAGGTCGGGTTCTCCGTGCGGCACATGATGGTGAGCAAGGTGCGCGGCAAGTTCACCAAGTACGCCGGCGAACTGGTGACGAAGGACGACGTGCTCGCATCGTCGGTGACGGCCGAGATCGACCTGTCCTCCATCGAGACCGGGGCCGAGCAGCGCGATGCGCACCTTCGGTCGCCTGACTTCTTCGACACCCAGAACCATCCGCTGATGACCTACCGGTCGACCGGGATCCGCGCGGACGGTGACGGCTACGTCGTCGACGGTGAGCTGACGCTCAAGGGCGTGACGAAGAGCGTGCCGCTGGCACTCGAGCTCAACGGGTTCGGGCCTGACGCTTACGGCGGCACCCGGGCCGGGTTCACCGCGACGGGCGAGATCAACCGCCAGGACTTCGGGGTGAACTGGAACGCGGCCATGGAGACCGGCGGCGTCGTCGTCTCCGACAAGGTCGCCCTCCACCTGGAGATCGAGGCAGTACTCCAGCCGTAACGGGCGGGCAAGCAGATCAGGACCCGGGCGAGCTCAGGCTCCCCGGGTCCTGTCCTGCCAGCCGGGCGCCAGCCGGGCGCCAGCCGGGCTAGTGCTCGGGCGCGTGGCCGTCATGGCGTTCCAGGTCGGGCAGGTCCTCGCGATGCTTCCTGAGATAGTCCAGGTAGAGCGGGCGCAGCGCGTCGGCCACATCGTCGGCGTCGATCGCGTCCCCGATCAGCGCCGACAGGTGCAGCGCATCGGCACCCGCATGATCAGGGTGCCCGGCGATCGCCTCGCCGGCCGGGATGGCGCGCAGCAGCTCCCACAGGAACGCAACGTCGAGGTGATGCCTGGCCCGGCGGACCGCGAGATCGTGCAGCTCGCGCGAGGGCAGCGCATCAAGATCGTCCAAGTCGCTCATAGCAAGCACCTTACCGGCCAGCCCAGCCAGCCCGACCGGCCAGGCCTGGCGCCCTCAGCCCCGGCGCACCGCGGTGTCGAGCAGGCCGAGCGGGGGAGAGCCGAGGTCAAGCAGCGCGGTGTGGAAGCGCCGCAACGAGAAGCCGGATCCCCAGGCTGTCCGCGCCCGCTCGCGCAGCGCCATGATCTCCAGCTTGCCCCAGGTGTAGCGGCCGTAGGTCGGATCAAAGGTCGCCCTGCTCGCCTCGGCCAGCGCTGACTGCCCGGCGAGGTGGGTGTCGGACTCGAACCTCCTGGCGCCTTCCGCGACGGTCATGCCGCTCGTGTGGATGCCGATCGCGCAGGCCAGCCTGGTCACGCGCACCAGCGCCTCGAGCCAGACGCCGATCGCGAACCGCGGGTCGTCGGCGCAGAGTCCTTCCTCCACGCAGAGCTCCTCGGCGTAATGCGCCCAGCCTTCGACAAACGCTTCCGAATGCAATGTCCGCCTGACCTCGGTCGGAGCGCGGCGGATCGCCCGGCCGTGCGAGAAGTGCCCGGGCGCCACCTCGTGCACGGTGATCCCGGGCAGCGTCGTGTCACTGAATACCTCGAGCCACTCCTCCGCCTCGTTCTCCGGCCAGCTCGGGTCGGGCGGGGTGATGTAGTACCGGGACGGGCCCTCCGGCTCGCCGGGCGCGGCCGTCGCCATCATCGCCATCGCCCAGCGCCGCGATTCCGGTGCCAGCATGACGAGGCACTCGCCGTCGTTGTAGGGAACCAGGTCGGCGTCGGCGGTGAACTCGATGGCCCGCCTGGTCCATTCCGTGGCCGCCTCGATGACGCCGTCGGCGTCCGGGTGCTGGCGCACCAGCTCGCGGGCGACCTGCAAGGCGGGCCGGTCAGGATCGATCTGGGCGCAGCTCTCGGCGAGCCGCTCGGAGAGCCGGTCGCGCTCGGCGTCGGCTCGCTCCGCGAGCTTGCCCAGGTCAAGCTCGATCCCCTCGGCGCTGCTCATCAGAGCGGACAGTGCGTCGGCGCCGAGCGCCGGGTCCGGGCTGCCGTCGGCGGCGGCCTGCTCAAGATGGCGGACCAGCCTGGCGTGGGCGGCCAGCGCCGCGGCGCTGATCTCAGGGTCCGCGTCGCCCGGGATGCCGGCCGCCAGGCCGCGGGCCGCTCCCGCGAGCGCCTGCCCTACCGGGGCTGTGACCGCGTCGAGCGCGTCGAGCGCGGCGTCGACTGCTTCCGGCCAGGCCGCGAGATGCCGCGCACGGGCGCGTTCCCGCTCCTGACTGGGGGCGTACTCGCGGTCGTAGCAGGCCAGGTCCAGGTTGCCGATGTGGAAGTACGGGTTGCTGCGATGCAGCTCGAGCTGGCCGAGGCTGACCTGTCGGGCCCGCTCGAAGACGGCCAGGTGTGCCTCGTCGTGATCGTCGGCGAGCGGTTCGGCGGCCGCGGCCGCTGCGGTGAGCGCGTGCAGGCCGGCCCGGACCCCGGCGGGGGAGAGGTCCTGGATCTGGCCGTCGTACTCGTGCCGCCCGCAGTACTCGCGTACCTCGGCAACGGACAGGTCCCAGACAGCACGGAGCCGCGGATGAGTGTCAGCCATGCCCGGCAATCTACCCCGCTCAACCCCTGGCGTTGCTCAGGTCCCACCAGGGGTTCAGCGGGTGCGCGGCGGTCAGGAGCTCACGGCGCCAGGGATGCCGGTGCCCGCGTGCACCGCGTCCACCCGCAGCACGCTCTTGTTCGCGCATGCGGTAAAAGTGAAGTTCGGAATTGTGGCGGCGGCCTTCTGGCCTGGTGCGAAGATTTTCAGGAACGCGCCCGGCCGCATCTTGCAGCCTGCGATATTGCCGGCCTCGACGATTCCGAGAACGACGTGTGCCGTCCCGCCCGGCTTGAGCATGATGACCTGCTTCTTGCCGCTGGCGATCGCTGGCTGGCCGATCTGATGGCCAGAACCGGAAATGGCGGAGACGCCAGGATAGCCAAAGAGGGTACAGGTCTGCTTGCCGGTATTGCTGAACTCGATCGGGTAGAAGATCGTCCCCAGCGTGCCGCCGCCGTTGCCGAGGCCGAGCCAGGTCGTGGTGCTGAAGGTCGTGCAGCGGTGTACTGCGCGGGCGGCCTGCTCGTCATGGCGAGCATGATCCGCGGTGGGCTGGGCCGTCGCGGTGGGCTCGGCCGTCGCGGTGGGAAGGGCCACGGCTGCCACGGGCAGGGCCACGGCCGAGCAGGCGAGAGCGATCGTCGCGATCCGGCCGGCCGATGCGGTGCTGAGCTTCATTGCGTTCTTCTCCCGTGTGCTGTGGCGGAACTGGCTGGCTACTGGGCGGTCCCCGGGCGGGCCGCACCCGGCCGGAACGGCTCGACGGTCAGGACATCCGTGCCGGTGACGGGCTTGGCGCAGGTGGTCATCGAGCGAGCGACGAAGGTTCCCGGCCGCTGGCCGGGCAGGCTGACGCGCAGGCCGGCGGCGGCGACCGGATCGCACTGCGCCGCGGGAATGTTGGCGACGTCGACCAGGCGCAGCCAGATGTGAGCGCTCTGGCCAGCGGACAGCACCATCTGCTGCGCCGCCGCGCTGCGGTCAAGGGTGGCGGCTGCGCCAAGCTGCTTGCCCGTGCTGCTGGTCGCCACGCTGACCTGGGGAAACCCGGCGAGCGTGCAGGTGGCCGGGCCGATGTTGGTGAAGTCGAGCGGAATATAGGAGCTGCCCGCTGCGACCCCCGCCGAGCGAGTGTCCAGCCTGACCTGTATCTGCGACATCGTGCAGGCGGTGACGACAGCGTGCGGGCTCCGGGAGGTGCGCGGCGTGCGTGACGTCGGCGGCGTGACCGTGGCCGGGGGGTGGTGACTCCGGCCCGCGTGCGGCGTCTGCTGCAATCCGCACGCCGCGGCGAGCACGGCGACCGCGCAGATAAGGATGGAGCGGCACGCGGCTGCGGTCATCATTTTCCCCTCGGCAAGGCGGTAATCCGCATGAATAGTGCCTATTCATCCGCCGGAATTGAGCGCGGTAAATAAGCCTTCAGAGATTATGACGCAACCAGGCCCGGCAGGGTTGTAGGCGCGCTCGTTTTCGCCGGAGCCAGGCACAGATTTCAGGACGAATATCTGCTCAGGGACCGCCATTGATGGCGGCAATTGTCATTGTCGGCTGTGCCGTCGATGCACAAGTCTGCGTGGCAAAGGAAACGTATGCGGCGGCCCGCTGATTAGGCGGGAAGACCGTCAGCCAGTGCGCCGTGACCGGGCTGCACGTCGCGGCGGGGGAGACGCCGGGGTACCCCTCGAGCACGCGGGCCGTGCCCGAGGGGTTAGTGAAGTCGATGTTGTAGAAGATCGTGCCCGCCGCTCCGTCGGGTGCACCCTTGCTGATCCGCAGGCCGGCGGTGGTGCACGGCACCGGCGCGGCCTGCGCCCGCGAGCACTGGCCCGGCGGGCGCTGAGCCGGGCTGTTCTGATCGCGAATATCCTTCTGCCCAGGGCGTGGGCTGCATATGCGCAGCCCGTGCTCAAATGATCACAATGCGAATCGGAGTCGCCCGTGACCGGTATTCCGCAGTTCACGACCAGGCCGGAGCTGGCCGGCACGTTCGGCATGGTGGCCTCGACGCACTGGCTCGCCTCCGCGGCGGGCATGGCGGTCCTCGAGGCGGGCGGGAACGCGTTCGACGCCGCCGTGGCGACCGGGCTGGTCCTTCAGGTGGTCGAGCCGCATCTTAACGGTCCGGGCGGTGAGGTCCCGGTCATCGGCTACAGCGCTCGCGGCGGCAGCGCATTCGTGATCGACGGCCAGGGACCAGCGCCGGCCGCTGCGACGCTGGCCGCCTACGAGGCGCTCGGCATCGACCTGATCCCCGGTAACGGGCTGCTCGCCGCGACCGTGCCGGCGGCGTTCGGTGCCTGGATGCTGCTGCTCGAGCGGTACGGCACGCTCAGGCTGCGCGATGTCTTGTCCTATGCGATCGGCTACGCCTCTGACGGGTACCCGATGCTCAGCGGAGCCAGCGCCGCGATCGATGCGATGGCGCCCACCTTCACGCAGTACTGGCCGACGTCGGCTGAGATCTACCTCGGTGACGGCACACCGGCGCCGGGGAGCCGTTTCGCCAATAAGGCACTGGCGGCGACGTACAGCCGGGTTCTCGCCACAGCAGAGGCGGCGAGCGGCGACCGGGACGCGCAGATCGAGGCGGCCAGGCAATGCTGGTACGAGGGCTTCGTCGCCGAGGCGATCGAGGCGTTCGTGGCCGGCGCCGAGGTCATGGATGTCACCGGACGGGCGAACCGCGGCCTGCTCGGGGCCGCCGACCTGGCGGCGTGGCGGGCCAGCGTGGAAGAGCCGGTTACCTTCGGCTTTCGCGGGTTCACCGTCTGCAAGACCGGCCCGTGGGGCCAGGGGCCGGTGTTCTGCCAGCAGCTCGCGATGCTCGACGGCTTCGACCTGGCCGGGATGGGGCCAGGCAGCGCCGAGCTGATCCATGCCGTGACCGAGGTCGCCAAGCTGGCCTTCGCGGACCGGGAGGCCTGGTACGGCGACCCGCGTCACAGCGACGTGCCGCTGGCCGACCTGCTCTCGCCCGAGTACGCGGCGCTGCGCCGGCGGCTGGTCGGCGAGCGCGCGTCGGCCGACCTGGTGCCGGGCGCTCCCGGCGGCAGGCAGCCCGCCCTGCCTGGCTACGCGCTCGAAGCGGAGCGACTGGCCGCCGCCGCAAGCGGAACGGGCGAGCCGACGCTGGGTGCCGCGACCCTCGGCGCGGTATCGCTCGGGCCAGGGGACACCTGTCACCTGGACATTGCCGACCGGTTCGGGAACCTCGTGTCCGCCACCCCGAGCGGCGGCTGGCTGCAGAGCTCGCCGGTCGTGCCCGGGCTCGGCTTCTGCCTGGGCACCCGGGCCCAGATGTTCACGCTCAGCCCGGGCTTTGCCAGCACGCTGGCGCCTGGCCGGCGGCCGCGGACGACCCTGTCGCCCGGCCTCGTCCTGCGCGACGGCGAGCCGTACATGGCGTTCGGCACGCCGGGCGGTGACCAGCAGGATCAGTGGACGATGGGGTTCTTCCTGAACCACGTGGTGTTCGGGATGAACCTCCAGGAGGCGATCGACGCCCCGGCCTTCCACACCGATCATTGCCCCTCGTCGTTCTACCCGAGGGAGTCCCTGCCCGGGTCGCTGAGCATCGAGGCCAGGGCCGGCGACGCCGTCATCACCGGGCTGCGCGACCGCGGCCACGAGGTGACAGTGTCTCCGCCGTGGTCGCTCGGCAGGATCAGCGCCGTCGCCAGGGACCGCGGCTTCCTGCGCGCGGCCGCGAACCCGCGCGGCATGCAGGGGTACGCGGCAGGCAGGTAAGGGCAGATAGTCTGACGTGGGAGACAGCGGCGAGATGAAGTCCCAGCCCGACCTCTGGCCGGGGCCCGTCGGGTGCCCGGCCAGAGGGCACTGGTGGTCGATTCAGCCGCCGCCTCCGGCCGGCCGGATCTCGGCGCGCCGGGCGTACGCGGAGGTGCTGCTCGTCTTCGCGGCCTTCTTCGCGGCCAGCATCGTCGCGGGTGGTGAGACGCTGGCTGGCCGTTACCCGCCGCCCACGGGAAGCTGGGCGATCTTCACCCCGGCCACCATCAGTGAGCTCGGCACGTCCGTGCTCGCGATCCTCGTCGTCATCCTGCTCTCGGCCAGGCGCGGGATCACGCCGCGATCGGTGGGACTGAGCTGGCCGCGAAAGAGCGACGGCACCGCGGGGGTCGCGCAGTCCCTGCGGATCGGCATCTGGGCGGTCCTTGCCCTGCTGGCCGGGGGAGCGGTGACCACCGCGCTGGCCATGGGCAACAAGCTCGCTCAGCCCGCCCACCAGGACGCCAGCTATCTCATCTACGCCGTCGGAGCGGCAGTGACCGCGGGCGTGGTGGAGGAGATGGTCGTTCTCGCCTTCGTCGTCACGACGCTCAGGCAGGCAGCACGGCCGCTGCCGGAGATCGTGCTGGTGGCGGTGCTGTTGCGGTGCTCGTACCACGACTACTACGGGCTCGGGGTGCTCGGGATCGCCGTCTGGGCGACCGTGTTCATCTGGCTGTTCCTGCGGACGGGCAGCATCCTGCCGCTCATCGTGGTGCACATCGCCTGGGACGCGAACATCTTCCTCGGGCAGCGCTGGCATGCCATTCCGCTCGCCAGCGCCAACGTGTACCTGCTGCTGTTCGTCATAGCCGCGATCACCTGGCTGGCCGACTTCAGGGCCAGGAGCCCGGGCCGGCAGGACCCACTGGGCGGAATGCCAGTCGCCGAGCCACCGCTCGCGGGGCCGCCGGTCGTGGACGAGCCCCCGGTGCGGTTAGACCGGCAATCCTGACCATCGTCCACGTTCTGAAGAGCAAGATAAGGACGCACTGCAGTGATCACGCAGGCAGAATTCCCCGGCTGGCCAGGCGGCGCTGACGTGGCCGTCGCGCTGACGTTCGACGTGGACGGCGAGGCGCCCTGGCTCGGCGAGGGTCCCGAGTACAGCCGGCGCCTGACCATGCTGTCGCAGGGGCGGTTCGGTCCCGAGCGCGGCCTGGGCCGCGTCCTTGACCTGCTGGCGGCGCGCGACATCATGGCCACCTTCTACGTGCCAGGGCACACGGCAGATCACTTTCCGGACGCGATGACCGCCATCATGGCGGGCGGTCACGAGGTCGCCCATCACGGGTACCTGCATCTGGGCAGCGAGGGCCTGGACGCCGCCGGCCAGCGGGCCGAGCTCGAGCGCGGTCTGATCGCCCTCGGCAAGCACGGGATCCGCCCGATCGGCTACCGGTCACCTGGCTGGGAGCTGATGCCGGAGACGCTGGCGATGCTGACCGACCTCGGGTTCACCTACGACGCGAGCCTGATGGCCGATGACCGGCCGTACTGGGAGGTCAGCGGAGCCGCGCCGCTGCTGGAGCTTCCTGGTCACTGGAGCCTGTGCGACTGGCCCTATTTCGGCTACACGCCCTATCACGGCGGGCTGCTGGCCGACCCGGCCGCAGTCGAGCGGATCTGGCTGGACGAGTTCGAGTCGGCTCGCGCGGAACACCGGGTCGTGACGTACACGATGCATCCGGAGGCGATCGGCCGCGGCTACCTGATCCGGATGCTCGATCGCGTGATCACCGGGATGCTGGATCGCGGGCAGCCGTGGCTCGCGACGCACGCCGAGATCGCGGCGCTGGCGGTCCCGCCCGGCACACAGCCGCAGGCGCCTACCCGAGCCGCGGGACAACCTCGGCGGCCAGCCGCTCGGCCTGCTCGGCCTGGTCGAACAGCGCCGTGAAGAGGATCAGCTCCGCGCCCGCCTCGGCGACCGCCCGCACGTCCCGCACGCAGTCGGCTGGCGTGCCCGCGACAGCAGCGGCCTCGATGCTGGCCGACCGGTGCCCGTAGAGCCGCTCGAGGGCCGCGTTGATCCGCTCGCGCGCCCGTCCCGCGTTCTCGTCCACCGCGATGTACACCCGCTTGGCGATCGGGAAGTCCTGCGCTGGCCGGCCGGACTCGGCGAGCGCCCGCCGCACGATCGTGACCTGCTCGGCGAAGGCCGCCGTCGGGGCCGATCCCGCGCCGAAGAAGCCATCCCCGAGGCGGACGGCACGGCGCACCGCCGTCGGCCCGGCCGCGCCGATCCAGAGCGGCGGATGCGGCTTCTGGAACGGCTTAGGCTCCATGGCCGCTTCTTTCAGCTGCCAGAACTCACCGTCGAAGGTGACGCGTGGCTCGGTCCACAGCGCCTTCATCAGAGCGATCCCCTCGGTGAACCGCGCGACGTACCGCTGCGGATCCACGCCGAAGGCGGCGAACGGCCGTCCCTTGCCGCCGGTGCCCACGCCGATCTCGATCCGGCCGCGGCTGAGCTGGTCCAGCGTGCTGAGGCTCCTGGCCAGGTGCACCGGGCTGTACAGCGTGGACACGAAGACGACGCAGCCCAGCCGCAGCCGCTCGGTGCACGCGGCGGCATAGGTCATCGCCTCGATCGGCGCGAGCTGCGGCGACGGCCCGAGCACCTGCTCCTGGGTCCACGCGCTGTGGAAGCCAAGCTCCTCGACCCGGGCGACGTACGCGCGGAACGCCGCCGGATCGAACTCGCCGTCTGCGTAGAACTGCGGAATCGCGATCGCGAACCTCATGCCCCGCATCGTATCCGCCCGGCGCCGGTTGTCACTTCGCGCCGGGCGCGGCCGGTATGTCCCGGGGCGAGCCGCGGATCGTGCCAGGATGATCAGCCATGGCGACGGTCGTTGCTTTCCATGCCCATATTCGGGCTCGTGCTCGGACGGGAATGGTTCGCCGAGCCAGGCGCGGCCGTGACCCGGGTCAGGGCCGACATCCTTGAGGCCGCCAGGCCCGGCTAGCTCCCGGCGTCAGCCTTCGTCTCAGCCGGAACCAGCAGGCAGCCACGCGTCGACGCCGATCGTGCGCGCCCACACGGTGGTCAGGGTGGCCAGCAGCGCCTCCTTGTCGAGTTCGCGGCCCAGGGTCAGCCAGACGTAGCAGGTGTGGTCCACCATTGCGCCGAGCACCTCGGCGGTGACCAGCACGTCGAGCCCGGGATCGGCAATTCCTTCTTCCTGCAGTCGCCTGATGCCGCGCACCGAGCGGTCCACGAACACGGCGCGCAGCGCGACCCTCAGGTCCCGCATCTCGGGCGTGAAGGTGCCGACCTGCTCGGTCAGCGCGATGATCCTGGCGTTCGGGATGTAGGCATCGACGAAGCGCTCCATGCCCCCGCGCACCCGGTCATACGGGTTCTCGGCGTGGGTATAGGTGTGCAGCGAGGCGAGCATCCTGTCGATGACGCCGTGCGCCACCGCCTGGAACACCGCCTCCTTGGAGTCAAAGTAGGTATAGAACGTCCCCTGGGCCACATTCGCCTCGGCGACGATGTCGGCGACCCTGGTGTCGAGGAATCCGCGCCGCTCGAAGACGGCCCGCGCCGCGGCGAGCAGGTGGGCCTTGCGCGCCTGCCCCTTGCCAGTCAGGGGACCGTTGACCCTGCGCTGCCGCTGCGACGCCGTGGCCACCGCGATAGGACTGCTCGGTGGCCTGCTCGGAGCCTGGTGAGTTGACATTGACATCATCATCATCTGAGCCTTCTGTAGCGTCAAGCCGCATGCATCGCGAAGGCGACAGCTGTCTAGACCGGCAGCGCCAGCGCCGCGGCCAGAACGGCGGCCGCCGCCGCGATCACGGTCAGCCAGCCGGAACCAGAACTTACCGCCGGGAGCATCGCGGCGCCGGCCGACACGACGGCGAGGCCGAGCCCGGCCGCGATCAGCGGGAGCTGGGGGCGCAGCACGGCCGGCCCGTCCGCGCTCTCGGCCAGGTGCAGCGCGAGCAGGAAAGCGAGCACGACCACCCCGAGCACGACCGTATGCCACGGCCGCGCCGGGTGCAGCGCCTCGAGCCCGAGCACGGCAACGGTCAGGCCCTGCGGCCAGGGGACTGCCCGGACCCCGTCCCAGGCCCGTCGGATGAAGCCGGGCAGGGGCGCCTGATAGACACCGGTATCGCGCCGCGCGGTTCCTGGCCGGGATGCCAGCAGTGCCGCGGCGAGCTGCGCGACGCTGAAGACAGCGCACGCCGCCGCGACGATCAGGGCCGGCCTGGCCCCGGCCCTCGCACCGCTCATCGGCACGGCTGCCCAGGCGACCGTGGCGGCCGCTAGCGCGGCGACGGCGAGCACGGGCCTGGCCGGGACGGTCACAGGCCTGACCGGCCCCGTGATGTCCGGCGCGGTCATGTCCGGCTCACCATGACCCGCCTGGTGTACGGGGCGAGCGGCTCGTCCAGGCTCGACCGCCCGTCCCAGTAGACGACGGGAATGCCGAGCTCGCGCAGCGAGAACCTGATCGCGTCCTGCTCCATCCGCCACATCCGCCGCGCCAGCCGCGCCATGGCCCGGTCCCGGCTCCCGGCCAGCCCCGAGCCGATGTCAGGCTCGGTGGCCAGGACGTCGACCACGAGCGTCGCGAAACCGCGCTCGCGCAGCTCCCGCAGTGCCTCGACCAGCCGCAGGCTGAGCAACGGGCTCACCACGAGGATCAGCGCGCCAGGCGGCAGGGCAGCGTTCGGCAGCCTGCTGACCGAGGTGAGCGGCTCCCCGTCGCCGGAGTCGAACGTGATCATGTTCATGATCCGGTCGGCCTGCCGGCGCCCGGGAGCCGGGCTGATCCAGCGCACCTGCCGTCCGAAGCTGATCAGCCCGACCCGGTCTCTGGCCGCCAGGTAGGCCGCGGCGGTGCCCGCCGCCGCCCGCACGGCGAGGTCCGCCGTACTCTCGCCGGCCGTCCCGACGTCCGTGCTCACGTCCAGCAGGATCACCGTGACCTGGGCGCGTTCGGCCGCGAACGTGTTCAGCTGCAGGGTGCCCCGGCGGGTGGTAGCAGGCCAGTTGATCCGCCGCTGCCGGTCGCCAGGCACGAACTCGCGCACTCCGGCGAACTCGGTTCCCTCTCCGGTCGCCCTGGCAGCGTGCTCGCCGAGCCGCGCGGGCAGCTTGCTGAGCACCACCAGCGACTCAAGCCTGGCGGGCAGTGGCACGCAGGTCACCGCCGGCAGGCTGACGGTCAGCCGGCCCTCGGTCAGCCGCCAGCGGTCATGCAGGATCACCTCCAGGGTGCCGACCGGCCGCAGGCCCCAGTGCCGCACCCGGAACGGCAGCCGGTACCAGCCGTCGGCCCCGAGCGCCGGCGGCCCGGCGGTGATCCAGGCTGCCGGGAGCAGCCTGAGCCGCACGGTTCCCTCGCCATGGCCGGTGATCCGCGCCAGCACCGAGGCCTGCTCGCTCTCGGTGACCTGGTCGGCTCCGGCGGCCAGCGTCACGCCGACCGAAGGTGGCCGGCCGGGCTGCCTCGGGACGAGCAGCAGCAGCGCGGGCGCCGCCAGCCCGGCGAACTCGGCCCGCCTGGTGATCACCGCCAGGAACAGCGCGGCCAGCGCGAGGGTGACCAGCCGCCGCGCGAGGCTGGACAGCCGCCACGTCACAGCGACCGTGCGCTGCGGGCCGGCGGTCAGCACGAGCGCTCCGTTAGAGCAAAAGAAGGAATAATCATCGGGCAACAGGAGCAGCGGGGTCGGTGCGCGGCACGGGAACGCTGGCCAGGATCCGGCTGATCACGTCCTCCGGACTGACCTTGCGCACCCACAGCTCGGGCCGCAGCGTGATCCGGTGCCCGAGCGCGGGAACGCCGACTGCCTTGATGTCGTCGGGAATCACGTAGTCGCGACCGCGGAGGACTGCCTGGCCGCGGGCCAGCTGGACCAGGAAGAGGCCGCCGCGCGGGCTGGCGCCGACCTGGATCTGCGAGTTGGACCTCGTCGCGCCGATCAGGGCGACGACGTACTCGAGCAGGTCGGGCGAGACCTCGACCTGCTCGAGCGAGCGGCGCATGGCGATCAGTTCGGCCGGGCTGGTCAGCGCCGTCAGCTCGACCTCGTCGGCCGCACGGTCCAGGCGGCGCTTGAGCATCGTGACCTCGTCGGCGCTCCGCAGGTAACCGAACCGCAGCCGCATCCCGAACCGGTCGAGCTGTGCCTCGGGCAGGTCGTAGGTACCCTCGTACTCGATCGGGTTCGCGGTGGCCAGCACGATGAACGGCCTGGGCAGCGGCCGGGTCTGGCCGTCCATGCTCACCTGACCCTCGCCCATGGCCTCGAGCAGGGCCGCCTGGGTCTTCGGGGGTGTCCGGTTGATCTCGTCGGCGAGCAGCAGCTGGGTGAAGACCGGCCCGGGCCGGAACACCATCTCGCCGCTGCGCTGGTCGTAGAGCGGCGCGCCGACCACGTCGGACGGCAGCAGATCGGGGGTGAACTGAATCCTGGTGAAGTCGAGCCCCAGCACCCGGGCGAACGACCGGGCGGTCAGCGTCTTGCCGAGACCGGGCAGGTCCTCGAGCAGGATGTGGCTCCCGGCCAGGATGCCGGTCAGCACGAGCTCGAGGCCGGTTCGCTGACCGATGACCGCCCGCTCTAGTTCGGCGAGCACCGCGGCGCAGCGCTCGGCCGTCTGAGCTGGGGTGAGATCGGTCATAGCTTCTCCAGTCGGTCGATCAGGGCGGCGAGCACGTTCGGGGGGATCCCGGGCTGGGAGCCGGCGTCCGGCGGGGTCGGCCGCGCCGGGTCGATCCAGTGCCAGAGGTCGTGCCTGGTTCCCCGCAGCAGGTTCCTGGCGGCCTGCGGATCGTCGGCCAGGCTGATCCCGTGCCGCTCGGAGAGCCTGGCCGCGAGCAGGTTCGTGAGCCTGGGGCGGAGTCGGTACTCCCAGGCGCTCAGCGACTTGGTGGCGTCGAGCATGTCGGATCGCGTCCGCCAGACGCCGATGAACGACTGGGTGGGGCCGAGTTCGGACGGCGTCTCCGGCGCGGGCGGTTCCTGCTGCGGCTCGATCAGCGCCCGGAGCACGACGAGGCTCGCCGCGATGCAGATCAGCAGCACAAAGCCGGCGGCGGCTGGGCCGTCGAGCGCCCACCCGGCCGCGGCCAGCATGACGGCGAGCAAGCCGGCGACGGTGAGTTCGCGCCTGGCTCCGTTCCAGCCGGGCTGCGGGTTCTGGCCGGGCTGCGGGTCGTGGCCGGGCTGCGGGTCGTGGTCGGCCGGAGGCCGCGGGTCGTGGTCGGCCGGAGGCCGCGGGTCGTTCCTCATTCGAGGGCCTCGCTGATCCCGGCGGGCTCGGCTGGTCCGGCTGTCCCGGCTGTCCCGGCGGGTGCGGCTGTCCCGGCGGGGTCGGACAGGGTAGCGGCGAGGTCGGCGAGCGCCTGCTCGGCCTCATCCCGCCGCGCCGCAGGCATCGGGTGCGTGGAGAACCGCGCCTCGTAGAACAGCGCCGTGAGCTGAGCTGCCGGAGCGCCGTGCACCAGGCCGCCATCGACAGCCCTGGCCAGGAGTTCGTCCGGTGTCTCGGCGGCCCCTCTGGCAGCGCCTGCCTCGGCCAGGGACTCTTCCATGGCCAGGTAGCAGCCGATGATCGCGGCCCGCGCGTCATCGAGTTCGCGCAATGCCAGCCGGCCCGAGTCGACCGCCCGGGCCAGCTCGGCCGGCGTGCCGGTCTCCTCGTCGAGCGGGACGTCGCGCCCGGACAGCCGGGCCAGGCGCCGGCGTCGGCGCCAGATCAGGATTGCCGCGACGATGATCGCCGCGATCAGCAGGCCGACAAGTACGTACTCAATGGCAGCGAGATCGAGGGTGCTGTGCGCGGTTCTCGCCAGGCGCAACTTGCCCGGGTGCAACCTCGCGGGCGGGGTCGGCGGAGTCGGTCTGCGACGGTGGATCTTACCGATGCTGGCGACCAGCAGGGCAAGCGGAACCGCGATCAGGCCGGTCACGAGCGTGCCGTGCAGCAGCGGAAGGAGCCTGGCCCCGACACCCGCTGGCGTGCGGCGGCCCCAGCGCAGCGCGATGAGAAGTCCCGCGAGTGCCGCTTCGACGGCGGCGCCAATCCCGATGACGACGGGCCGTTTCGGGAGATGCAGCCCGACGGCCACGCCGGCGGCGCGGATCCCCGCAATTGTCAGCAGGAGAAGCAGCGCGGCCAGCGCGGCACGGGTAGGGAGTCGGTCCGGCATGTCGCGCAAATCATACGAGCACCCAGCCCGACGGGCGTGGCAGCCGTTAAGGCGAAGGATTTTCCTTCGCCGGCGATGAAAATCCTTCGCCTTAAGTACTGCCGAGCCGCCAGGCGGCGTCGATCATGAAGCGCCTGGCAACGGCTGGTCTGGTACCGCAGGCGGATGCCGAATCAGCCTGGCGTTTGATGACAGCGCGCCCGGGATCGCGGGAAGGTGGTACCGCTCGGGGCGCTCGTCCCTTCCTGCGCGCCATGTTCGCTGCCCGATCTGGGAGAAAGTGAGGCCACGTCGTTGTGACCGCAGATCAAGTCCGGCCGGGCTGGCGCCCGGCGGGGGAGGCGGGCCGAGCTGGTCCGTCCGGCTCGTCCGGCTCGTCCGGGCCGTCCGGCTCGTCCGGGCCGCCTGTCGCTTCGCCGTCCTCCGGTCCGCCGGGGCGGCCCGGCCCGTCCGATCCCTCCGCGCCGGTCATCGCGACGACCGCACTGGCCAGGCGTTTCGGCGCCTCGATCATCGCGCTCGACGACCTGACGATGGCGGTCGGACCGGGTATCACCGGCCTCATCGGCGCGAACGGGGCAGGCAAGTCGACGCTCATCAAGATCCTGCTCGGCCTGCTGCCGCCGACCAGCGGGACGGCGAGCGTCCTGGGGCTCGACACGGTGCAGCACGGGGAGCAGATCCGCGCGCTGACCGGGTACATGCCCGAGCACGACTGCCTGCCGCCCGACGTGACGGCCACCGAGTTCGTCACGCACATGGGGCGGATGTCCGGCGTGCCGCCGACCGCCGCGAAGGAGCGGGCAGCGGAGTCGCTCCGCCATGTCGGGCTGTACGAGGAGCGGTACCGCCAGATCGGCACCTACTCCACGGGCATGAAGCAGCGGGTCAAGCTCGCGCAGGCGCTGGCGGGGGATCCCAGGCTGCTGCTGCTCGACGAGCCGACTAACGGCCTCGACCCGGCCGGCCGGACCGCGATGCTCGACCTGATCTCCCGGATCGGCGATGAGTTCGGCATCTCCGTCGTGGTCGCCTCGCATCTGCTCGGCGAGATCGAGCAGATCTGCGATCACCTGGTGGCCATCGACGCCGGGCGCCTGCTGCGGTCCGCCACGATGAGCTCGTTCACCCGCGCCAGCCAGGTGCTCGCGATCGAGGTCGACGAGGGCGCCGACCTGCTCGCGGCTGAGCTTTCCAGCCGCGGTCTGAGTCCGGTCCGCAGCGAGCGCGAGCTTCTCGTGCTCATCAGCGGTGACGGAACCTTCG
>DATKQH010000058.1:0-6504 GCA_035532775.1 Streptosporangiaceae bacterium | reverse complement strand
GCGCCCTCATCGCCACCGGCGACTTCGATGACTACTGGCGCTTCCACCTCCGCCAAGAGCATCAGCGCATCCACAGAGCCATCTACCGCGAAGACCTCGTCCTCGCAGCGTAACCAGCTCACCTTAGAAGAGCCGCACCCGATTCAGATTCGTGCCGACCCGCCGCACCAGCCCAGCCGCCGACATCAATTCCACCAGTGCTTCCCGCAACGGCGACGATGCCTTAGCCGGTACACCACGGGCCGCTGCCAGTGTCGCCTCCGCCGCGAACGCCCCCCGTGCCATCCCCGATTGGGCCGCCGAAGCGCTGACCTCCTCAAACTCCTCCTCGGTCAGCGAGAACTGCACCACCTTCGGCCGCGACACCGCCTGCCGTGACCGGCGCCGCCTTGCCGTGCTCGCCACGACCACCACCTCGATCCACCACCCAGCCCCCCTCTGGTGGGACCGCGCCCGGCCCCACCAGCGCCGCGCATGCGGCGCTGGTCCCATTGTTTATCTCTGGGCCGCGCTCGGTCCAGAGATAAACAGGGTTTACACATATCTTGCTTCGACCAGTACCATTCTGATTGCATCCGATGAAAACCGGTACCGTTTGGCATGTGAACATGAATTTTGACCCTGATAATAACCAGGGTGACCCGCAAACTACTTTGCGGGTCACCCTGGATCAGACGTGGGCGGCAGCACCCGGGCTAACACGAGGATCGGCAACCAGCGCGCCAAGCTGTGAGGAGCCGCCGTTTTGAGTGTGCGCCGTCAGTCGCCAGAGCTGAATTCCTTCGCCGCAAGACCCGGACAACGATCTATCTGCTGCGCGCCCCGGCTGGCCAGGGCGAGTATCTCGTTTTCCTGCGCGGCGGCGTTGATGGCGTTACTGGCGTTTCCTTCATGGGCATCGCCGGAGGCGTGCTTGGTCCTGTGAATCCTGAGGTGCTGCCGCATGCCTGCGAGGGCGCTCTCAGTCACCTGCGCGGGGTGGCGGAGCCGACATGCGGTAGGGGGGATGGGGCGGCACGTGCTCTTGCTGGATGCGGACCCCGGCGTCCGGCGGCGCCTGCGGGGCCATCTGGTCGAGGTCAAACATTCCGTGCACTCCCCGGCTCTCCTCGCGGTCCTGGCGCCGCTGGAGCTGGGCCTTCTGGCGCAGAGCGGGCTGGCGGCGCATCGCCCTGGAGTAGATGTCGCCCATGATTTTCTCGCCGGCCCAGTGGTCGGTGGCGAAGATCATATCGAAGATTCCTGTCCCGGCCGTGTTGGTGACCTTGAAAACCAGGGTCGTCTTGTATCCGAGATCTTGCTCCAAGCGCCAGCGCATCAGGTTGGTCAGCTCGGCGCGGAACTCGGTGCCGGTCAGGAGGTTCTCACGTGTTGCCTTGAGCGCCTCTGTCCAGATCTCGGTGCCGAACATGCTGCTCATCCGGTCGGCGACCGAGGTGTCGATGGCTTCCGTCCGGAATCGAAGGCCCCGGGGCAGCAGGCCGCTTGCGCATAGGAGCCACAGTTCGGCCTTGGGCTTGTCGGCCCGCTTGTGGCGGGCCAGGTGCTGGAGTGTCAGCCATTGCACCTCGGTCGACTGCTGATCGAGGAACGCGAACGTGGGTGCCCAGTTGACCTCCGCCAGCTCGGTCAGAACCGAGGCGATCTTGGTGTTGCAGTCGCCCGGCACGACGCGGAAGTCCCGGCCCGGGTATTCGGCTTTTAGCGCGCTGTCGAGGCTGCTGGCCCTGGACGCAAGCTCGAAGAAGCGCAACACGGTGAACGGTGGCTGGGTGTCCAGAGCGCGCCGCGCTGATCCCCGGATCGGATGCTCGCCGCGGCCGCGGCTAACGTTCTGGGCCTGTCCGGCGAACAGGTCAAGGTAGACGGTCGTCTTGGCTTTCGTTGACGCCTTGGTAAAGGCTGACAGGTAGTCGGCTAGGACGTCGAGCTTCTGCTCGGTCCACCATCCCCATGATCGCGCCGGCATCGGGAGCCCCTTGTCGCTGTTGGTTGCTCCACAGATAGCCCGGCCGGGCGGCAAAGTCACGTCTCGGCGTGGTGAGACCTGCAGTGTCCTTCGATGCGATGGTTCACGCGCGTGGGGCCCTTAAACGGCGGCAAGAGCCGGCATCTGGTCCCAGAGGCGGCCCTCAAGCTCACGTCCCCCTTCCTTGGGCGTCCGTCCGCCCCACTGCTTGAAGAAGAACGGCACTCCCGCGTCTGCGCAGTGATCACGGATTCCGGTGACCCAGGAGGGGTCGAGCGGCCGGTGACCGGGTCCGGACTCGCCGCCGGCGATGACCCAGTCGATCTCCGCGAGATCGAGGCTTCCCAGGGGCCCGATCAGCGGCTCGCATGACAGGAACCGGACAACTGCGGGGACAGCACGCAGATCAGCGACGCGGAACAGTGCGCTGCTATCTTCC
This sequence comes from Streptosporangiaceae bacterium, assembly GCA_035532775.1. GTDB lineage: Bacteria > Actinomycetota > Actinomycetes > Streptosporangiales > Streptosporangiaceae > Chersky-822. The sequence goes on along the minus strand of DATKQH010000058.1, from coordinate 4,096 downwards.
ACCGAGACGCCCATCCAGAGGTTGGGTGGCCACTCGAGCCGGTCGGCGATCTTCCTCAGCCGCGTCGAGCGCTTCGTCAGGACCTGATAGGTGTGCTGGGGCGTGTCGGCGATGATGCTGAATACCTGGCGGACGAAGTCCAGAGGTACCCGTGCGTGAAACAGGTCGCTCATCGAGTTGACGAACACGATCCGGGGCTCTCGCCAGCGCAAGGGCAGGCTCAGGTCGCCGTCATGGACGGCAACGCCGAAGCCAGGCCCGGAGGTGCGGGGATCGCCGTCGGTCTGGTATTTCGCCGACCCCATTGCCTTCAGTCGCTTCGCGAGCGCCAGCGCGTAGCAGTTGTCGCACCCGGCTGAGATCCGGTCGCATCCGGTCGTGGGGTTCCATGTGACTTCAGTCCACTCGATGCCTGTGCCTGTCGACATGATCCAGCTCTCTCTCGACCGAGTCATACCCCTGCTGGGCTGGCCTGCCCCTCGTATGTGGAGTGATAAAATTTTACCGTTCTTAATTTATCATCTGGAACGGCGGATGACAGTAACTCGAGGGCGGCGAAGGCGAGCCGATAGCCAGTACGCGGCGCAGGCCGCGCTTCTGGCCGCGCGCCTGCGCGATCTTCGTGAGCGGGCGGGCCTGACTCAGGAACGGCTTGCGGCACGGGCGCAGGTTGCGGTATCGACCGTCAGGAAGATCGAGACGGGGGCCGTGGTCGAGCCGGGCTACTTCACGGTCATGGCCCTGATGAGCGTTCTTGACGCCTCATCCGAGGAGCCCGGAGGCTGAGTTCTCTGGCCGGCCTTCGCCGTCGGCCTGAAAGGCATCCGCCAGCGCCGAGAGCGCCCCGCCAGGCGCCCGGTGGTCGGTGCCGTCACTGCGGGCGCCCCGTTATAGCGTCCGGGCGTCCAGGTTCCAGGGGTCTCTAGTTGTGGGGGGCGACGATTGTGATGGTTGGCAGGGGCGCTCCGGGATCGGTGAGATCGGCTTCCAGCCCGCTGGGGTTGATGCAGCGGTGGCCGGGATCGTAGACGAAGCAGACCAGGGTCTTGCAGTCTGGATGCGCCCGGTAGCGTTCCTTGTCGATGATCAGCTCTTCGGCTACTTTGCGCTGGTCGAGTCCCCGGCGGGTCATTTTGGCTTCCACAACGATCTGCTGTTTCTTGAGCAGGAAATCCATGCGGCTTGCGGCGCCAGCGCGGCTGCCGGCAGGTTCTTCGGGGCGGATGTCATCGAAATAGGCGGCCAGCAGGGCGTGGAGCAGGTCCTGCACGTCGTACTCGTCGCGTATGGCAAGGCCCGGGCGGCCGGCGTGCCGGTGGGTGAGCCGGCGTGCAGCGGCAGGGAACCCGCGGCATATCTCAGTGACGAGGCTCAGAGCCTGATCGGGTGCGGTGACCGGGGTGGCCGCGAACTGCGCCTGGAGAGCCTCGGTGAGGGCAAGGTGGAGCACGGCGGCCTCGGCGACGTCGGGCTGGCCGATGCCGTCGATGGCGATGTGCTCAAGCAGTGTCCTCTGGGCTACCGGAAGCTGGGTGTCGATCCCGGCAGCGGAGACTGCCGGGATGGCGTCGGCTATTAGCTGGCACAGTGCGGCCAGGTCTGCTGCCGACAGATCGCCGGGGCGGGGCAGGTCGATGCGCGCTGCCGGCTGGCCGAGTACCGCAGCGGCCTGGAAGGCCAGGATGGCAGCCCATGGCGTGGCAGCGAGCTTCTCGCCGCCGGCGCTGATCAACTGGGCCAGCCACTGCCTGGCCTGCGGGTCCTGGTCGCTGATCGCGGCGGCTCCGACCGCGAGTCCGAGCAGCTCGATGGGCCGGAAGAAGAAGGACATGCGGTCGAGCGGGAACGGGTCGCGCTCGGAGAGCCGGGCCGCCCCGGCGCACCAGGGATTGGCCAAGGCGCCCGCGCTGGCCGCGTCCGTGGCCAGGTGGTAGCCCAGCGCGGCCAGGATGGGTGCTTCATCTATGCGTGCCGTGTCGGCCTGGGCAGGCCCGGGAGCCGCGAAGAACGCGGTCTTGCCGGATCGGGCGAAGCACCACCGGGAATCCATGCCGGGAGCCGCGGGCTACGCTGTGGCCAGCGTCACCGCGATGATCAGGCGATAGGCCCATTGCCCTGGATATCGCGGTACTGCCAGGTCACGCGTGACAGCAGGTTCGTGACGGGCGGCCACCGGAGGGGGCTTGATGGAGCGACCGGTGCCGTTCATCAGCCGTGTGCGCCTGAAGAACTTCAAGAGCATTGCCGAGTGTGACGTGCGCCTGGGGCCGCTGACGGTGCTGACCGGGCCGAATGGCAGCGGGAAGAGCAGCTTCCTCCAGGCCCTGGCGCTGCTGGGCAGGGCGGTGAGCACGACACCAGAGGAGGCCATCGCTGAGCTCGGGGGCCTGAGCGCGATCGTGCGCCGGGTGCCCGAGCCGGCGGAATCGTTCAGCATCGACATCGAGGCAGCGGTCCCCCGGGGTCCGGGCCGCGAGGAGCGGGCGCCGGTCAGCTACGGATTCGGGATCGGCGCTGCCCGCGGGGGGCGTGCCTTCGAGGTTCTCCGGGAGACCTGCCAGCTACGCTGGGCAGGACGCGGCTGGCGCTTCGAGGCGGATCATGGTGCCGTCCATGACGAGTCACCCGGATCCCCCGTGCCCGCTCTCGAGCCGGGCCGCCTGTACCTGTCGGCCGCGGGCACCCGGGCGGCCTTCGCGCCGGTGCTGGCTGCCCTGGCGGGCATCCGGTCCTACAGCTTCGCCCTCGATACGCTGCGGCAGCCATCGCGGCCCGCCGCAGGCGCCGTCCTCGGGTCCCGCGGGGAGCATCTCGGTGACGTGCTGAGCGCGCTGGCCGCAGCCCGGCCGGACCTCAAGGACCGCATCGACGCCTACCTGCATGCCGTCACGCCCGGGATCAAGCGCATCGACGCCCGCTCCGCCGGCGGGTACATGACCGTGGCGTTCCGGGCCAGCAACGGCTCGGAGTTCGGGCCGGATGAGATCTCGGACGGGACGATCCACGCGGCCGCTGTCCTTGCCGCCCTGTTCCAGCCCGCGGCATCCGACGGGCGGATCCCCCTGACCGGGATCGACAACCCCGAGACCACGCTGCACCCGGCCGCGACCGCGGCGCTGCTGGACGCGCTGACGGAAGCCAGCGAGCACGCGCAGGTCATCGTGACCACCCAGAGCCCCGACCTCCTCGACCGCGAGGACCTGGACGCGTCCATCGCCCGCGCGGTCAGCATGAACCACGGCCTCACGGTCATCGGCAAGGTGGACCGGGCAAGCCAGCGGATCATCAGCGACGGGCTCTGCACGCTCGGCGAGCTCATGCGCGGCAGCCAGCTGTCCCCCGAGCCCCGTGCCCGGGCGACCAGGCCGCAAGCGTGACCAGGCGGCTCGCCGGCCCTCAGGCGAGTCCTGCGCCGGGGCACAAGCACCGCTCACCCCTGGTTCCGCACGCCCGGTCAGCGGGCCGACGATGCCCCGGCTTGTTCAACGAGAATGGCTGGCACGCCGATCCGGCGTGCCAGCAAGGGACAATCCGTGCGGCTGAGTGCCAGCGATCCACGTCCGCAACGACGGTCAAATGACGGTCAGGCGATCTTGGAAGCCTTCAGACTCGATCAGGAAACAGGCCCTGAGCTGGTCTTTCGGGTCAGGTCTTCACGTTTGGGCCTGAGCTGGGCGTTCGCGGCTTGATCGTGGTGCCGCCCACGGGTTAAGCGAGCCGTGCCCACAGTGTTATAAGCAGGTCTGGCCTGTATCGCGGGGAGCGGTCCGGGGCTTGCGCTGTGATCGCGGGTCGGCGTCGAGCGCGGCGGCTCCGAGGGCTTCGAGCCGGGTGAGCAGCTCGCGGAGCCGGCGGTCGTTGTCGATCCAGGCCTGGTAGTCGTGGCACTGGCCGGGGCTGAGCCAGCGGCAGATGGTTTTGGCGGCGACCTTGCGGGTCCACTGCCAGTACGGGCCGTGCAGGCGGGGCGGGTCTGCGCGGCAGCCGCAGTCGGGGTGGCCGCAGCGGGTGCGCCGTTCGTGATCGAGCCGGGCAGCACCATGCCGGACCGGGCGATGGCCGCCATCTCGGCGGCGATCTTCCGGGCCTCGGCCTG
>DATKQH010000057.1:0-9841 GCA_035532775.1 Streptosporangiaceae bacterium | reverse complement strand
CCACCTGGCTCATCTCGGCTGGACCGACATCGTGCTGCTCGAGCAGAACCGGCTCACCGCCGGCACGACCTGGCATGCCGCCGGCCTGATCACCTCGGCCGGGATGACCGACGAGACCGCGCTGTTCTTCAGCAGGTACTCCCGCGGCCTGTACGCCCGCCTGGAAGAAGAGACCGGCCACTCCACGGGCTTCCGTCCGGTGGGCCACATCTCGCTCGCGACCTCGCCGGAACGGCAGGCGGCGCTGCGGCGCGAGGCGGCCTGGATGCACGGCTTCGGCGTGCAGGACACCGAGATCTCGCCTCGCGAGCTGGCCGAGATGTGGCCGCTGGCCAGGACCGACGACGTGCTGTCCGCGTTCTACGTCGCCGACGAGGGACGCGCCGACCCGGTCGGCGTGGCCACCTCCCTGGCCAAGGGCGCCAGGCAGCTGGGCGCCACCGTGATCGAGGGCGTCGCGGCCACCGGCGTGCGGGCCAGCCGCGGCCGGGTCACCGCCGTGCTCACCGAGGAAGGCGAGATCGAGACCGAGGTCGTGGTCAACGCGGCGGGCATGTGGGCGCGCCAGTTCGGGGCGCTGGCCGGAGTGCACGTGCCGCTGCAGGCCGCCGAGCATTACTACCTGCTGACCGACACGGTCGCCGGGATGGACGTCGACCTGCCGGTGATCGAGGACCCCGACAGCTACGGCTACTACCGGCCCGAGGGTGACGGGATGCTGGTCGGGCTGTTCGAGCCGGTAGGCGCGCCCTGGTCGCTAGACGGCGTGCCGCGGGACTTCGCGTTCGGCAAGCTGCCGCCCGACTGGGACCGGATGGAGCCGTACCTGGCCAGGGCGATGGAGCGGATCCCGTCGCTCGCGGAGACCGGCGTGCGGACGTTCTTCTGCGGGCCCGAGTCGTTCACCAGCGACATCCGGCCGCTGCTCGGGCCCGCGCCCGAGCTGGACGGTTATTTCGTCGCCGCGGGCCTGAACTCGCTCGGCATCCTGTCCGGCGGCGGAGTCGGCAGCATGATCGCGCACTGGATCGTCGACGGGGTGCCGCCAGTCGACGCGACCACGGTCGCGATCGACCGGACCGCGACCTACGAGACGTCGCGGAAGTTCCGCTCGCAGCGCACGGTCGAGCAACTAGGCGTCCTGTTCGGCGACGCGGTCTGGCCGTCCTGGCAGCCCAAGACCGGCCGGAACGTGCGCCGATCCGTGCTGCACGACCGGCTGGCCTCGGCCGGCGCCCACTTCGGCGTCTCGGCGGGCTGGGAATTCCCCGAGTGGTTCGCCGGGCCAGGCGAGCATCCCGCCGCCACCATGGACTACCGCCGCCAGGCCAGCCACAGCATCGTCGAGCGCGAGCACCGCGCGATCCGCGAGGCCGTCGGCGTGATCGACATGACCCTGATGGCCAAGCTGATCGCGGCGGGGCCGGATGCCGCGGCGGTGCTCAGCCGCCTGTCGGCGAACGACGTGACCCGCGAGGCCGGCCGCCTCGTCTACACCCAGTGGCTGAACACATCCGGCGGCATCATCGCCGACGTCACCGTGACCCGCCTGGGGGACGAGAAGTTCCTCGTCGTCGCCAGCGACATCATCGGTCGCAGGATCGAGCCGCTGATCCGCCGTGAGACCCGGGCCGGCGAGGTCGTCACGGTCGCCGATGTCACCTCGGGCACGACACTGCTCACGGTCCAGGGCCCGGCATCGAGGGAACTCATCTCCCGGCTGACTGACGCTGATTTGTCTAACAAAGCGTTCCCGTACCTCTCGGCGCGGCAGGTGCATGTCGGCTACGCGCCGGTACTCGCGATGCGGGTCACCTACGTCGGCGAGCTCGGCTGGGAACTGCACGTGCCCGCCGAGTACGCGGCCGGCGTCTACGACGACCTGATGTCGGCCGGGGCTGATCTCGGAATCCGCCCGGTCGGCCTGTCCGCCATGTCGAGCCTGCGGCTGGAGAAGGGCTACCGCGACATGGGCATCGATATCGACAACACCGACAACCCGATCGAGGCCGGCCTCGGCTTCGCCGTCGCCTGGGACAAGCCGGGCGGGTTCGTCGGCCGCGATGCCCTGCTGGCCGCCCGGGAGGCCGGTCCGCCGCAGCACCGGGTCGTCGGGCTGATCGTCGACGACCCGGCAGCGGACCTGTTCGGCAACGAGCCCGTGTTCCTCGGCGGAGGCTGGGTCGGTTACGTGCGCGCCGCCGCCTACGGCTACACGGTCGGCGGCCCGGTCGCGCTCGCCCAGGTGGCGTGCGAGGACGGCGTGAGCACCGAGTGGCTGAAGTCCGGCGACTTCCGGGTCAGGGCCGACGAGCGGGACTGGCCGGCCCGGCTGCAGATCGCGCCGTTCTACGACCCGAAGCGGCGGCGCATCCTGGACGTCGCCTGACAGTCAGGTCTCAGCGTGATGTGCCGCGAAGCGGCTATCGACGTGCGGCTGCCGCCTACGTTCACCGACGAGGGGTTGCGCACCGCGCTGGAGGCCAGGTCTGAGATTCCGGGCCCGCCTGTCCTCGTGCTCTCGCAGTACGTCGAGCAGCTGTATGCCCGCGAGCTGCTCTTGGTCCTGAACGAGGCTGTCCGCCCGGCTCAGAGCTTGATGTCGAGCTGCTCGACGATCTGCTTGCCCTGGTCGGCTGTCACGTAGGTCAGGCCGCCGATCTTGATGTAGGTGTCGCCGAAGACAGCGCCGTAGCTCGCGAACGCGGCCGCTCCCGCTGATCCCGCGTTCCCCTGCGGGTCGGGCTCGGAGAAGGCCTCGTCACCGACGCCTGAGACGAGCACCGGCGGGTGGTTGACGGCCTTCAGCGCGGCTACGTCGCTGCTGAACGCGAGCTTGCCGGCCTGGGTCGCGACCGAGATCTGCAGCAGGGCGCTGCTTGGTCCTGAGTAGTCGCAGCCGAAGACCACGTGTTCGACGCTGCTGGCCTTCGTCGTCGTGAACGAGATCCCCGTGATCTGCGATGCTGCCGCCGCGGGCAGGGCGGCGCACACGTCGATGCTCTGCCCGCGGCTCGACACCGGATGCGTGCTAGCGCCGGCCGGTCTGGTACCGGTCGTGCCGGCTGGCTGACCGGGAGAGTTGCTTGCCGTGCTCCCGCCGCCGCATGCGGCGAGGGTGAGAGCCGTGCTCGCTAGAAGCGCGGCCGTGAGCGTGCGATTCTTCACTGTGCCCCTCCATCGTGGGTTCCGATGGCTCCAGCCAACTAGCAGCGCGTAATGCGCGCGTAACGCCGCTGACGGCCGCCGGCACTAGGGCTGAAGGCCGACGACAAGGTCGGCCGGGATGATCTCGACGGTGAACGGGCGGGCGGCGTTCCAGCTCTCGCGCCCTGTCACCACAGCGACCTCATGGTAGGAGCGGCCCCGCAGCTCGAAGGCTGTGAGGACAGGCCGGTCCCGGTCCGGGTCAACCATCCAGTACGACGGCACGCCCATCCGCTCGTACACGGCTTTCTTGAGGCTGCGGTCTCTGAGACCGCTGCTCGGCGAGATAACCTCAACCGCCAGCAGCGGAGGCCTCGGCAGATGCAGCTCGGTCAGGTCAACGAACCTCGCGACGAGGACGTCAGGCTGCAATTCGTTGAACTGGTCCGCGCGGACGGCGAACGGCGCGGCCAGCACCCGCAGATCGCGCGGGCACGCGGCCCGGAGGATCAGGTAGAGCGTCTGAGCGGCTTCCTGGTGCGACCACCCCGGCGCCGGGCTCACCAGGAGTTCCCCATCGATGAGCTCGTAGCGGCGCCCGTCATCCGGCATCGCCTCCAGGTCAGCGACCGTGAAGGGACGGGATTCGGGATGGCTCACAGCTAACATCGTCCCCTCCTTTCCTGTGATGCGCCAACTCTGCCAGCGGGGTCCGACAGTAAACTCGCCCTGCCTGCCGCTAGACTGTGCGGTCGCTGGCCCACGATATGTCGGCCATGACCACCAGCACCCGATCTGTATCGGAGGCAGCACGATGAGCGGCATCGCCAGGATCGACCCGCAGGCCGCGCTGCCGCCCGACCCGGCCCACCCTGGCGAGTACTACGTCAACAACTTCGTCGGTGATGACCCTGGCCTGTTCGCCGGAGTCTGGTCGGCGGACTCCCAGGAGACAGTGATCGAGTCGTACCCGGTGGACGAGGTGTGCGTGGTTCTGGCCGGCACCATCACGCTGACGACCGCCGATGGCGTCACCCAGTTCGAGCCGGGTGATGCGTTCGCGATCCGCAAGGGCACGGCCCTGACGTGGGCTAACTCCCCGGACGTGCGGAAGATCTACGTGATACTCGACCACGCCGCCAGTAGCGCAGCAAGCTCCGGCGGCGCGGCAAGCTGAGGCCTGCGAACAGAGTCCATGTCGGTGACTCGCTTCACGGGCTGACCGGTAACGGTCGCGACGATCTCGTAGTCGTGGTCGTCTCAGAGCTGGCCCACTTCGCGAATTCGCGAGGTGGGGGCGGGCCTGCGCCCGCCCCAACCTCGCCGTCGCCGGTTACGGTGTCACGGTTGCCGAGTAGATGTTCTGGTCCAGCCCACCGGTACCGTCGAAGCACGTTGTCAGCGACGACGTGCAGGTACCGCCGGTCTCCGGGTCACCGGCCACATCGGCTCCGTCGTGGTCGCCGGAGGGATCGGCCGCCGCCACGGTGTTCCGCTGGTCGGTCCAGACCACGCCGATCGTGTCTCCCTGCGCAGCTACCGTCAGGTAGTCGCCGAAGAACGGCACAAGCCGCCCGCCGAACTGCTCGTAGTTCGGGTTGGTCGGCGTGCTGGTGACCTGGACGCTCGAACCCCAGGTCTTGCCGCCGTCGGCGGATTCGGCGTACCGGACGTTCAGGCACGCGGAGGTAGCGCCTGAGGCGCTGTCGCACGGCGCCCTCGTCGGCGAGTAGGACGGGTCACCCTGCGAGTCGTACCAGCCGGCGCTGACCCGCCCGCCGCTGGCGGTCACCCACGGGAAGAACTGGTGCCCGGTTGCGGCAGGTGCCAGCAGTTTCGGTGCCGACCAGGACGCCCCGCCATTCGTGGAGAACACGTACTCGATCTGACCCTGTCCGGAGGACTGCTCGACCTCGAACGCCATCACCAGCGTCCCGTCCGCGTTGTCGGCCGCCAGGCTCGGGCCCGCCAGGTCGAAGCGCGGGAACGTCTGCCCGGTCGGGCAGTTGAATGGGCTGTCGCCGCACTCACGCGCGCCGTTGCCGGCGAACTGCGCCGAGGTGAACGGGCGGTAGGTCAGCGCCAGGCTGGCCTTCCCGAAGGTCTGGCCGTAGTCGCCCGAGGCGACGAACGCCGCGCCGTTGACGGCACCCGGAGCCCTATTCAGGGCGCCACCGGTGTTTCCCTCCCACGCGACGAAGACGTGACCGGCCGGACCGATCGCGATCGACGGGCCCTGGTTGCCGCAGATCCCCGCGGAGATCTTCGCCGGTGGGCTGAACGTCTTGCCGCGGTCGGTGGAGCGGCTGAACAGGATCTCGTTGCAGCCGGTCACGCCGTGGAAGTCTGACCAGGCCGCGTAGACATTTCCGGTAACCGGGTCGGCAACGAGGTCGGTCTTGTCGTTGAAGGACCCTTGCCCGAAGGTGTTCGTCGCCAGCAAGACCGTCCGCACGTAGTGGGACCCGTCAGTCCCGGTACCAGTTGCGCCAGGGGCCTTGGAATACGTCGCGACCCAGATGTCGCCGGTGTTGTCCCTGGTCAGCCCGGACGCGCCGTTCTCCGTGCCGCGGTTGAAGTTGTTGCCCATGTAGAACAGTCTGCCCGCACCATCCCAGGACATCTGCGGGTCGCCGGCGGCAAGCGCGCCGCCCGCCACCAAGGCCGCCAGCGGGGAACTGGTCCCCTGAGCGGAGGTGTCACCGGCGTAGCCGGGCAGCAGGCTGTCGGTCCAGGTCCCGCCGCTGTTGGCGCTGCGGTAGAAGCCGGCCCAGGCATCGCCCGCCGTCGGCACGGTGCAGTAGTCGTTCGAGCCAGCCGCCCAGATCGCGTGGTTCCGCGGGTCGATCGCCAGCGTCGGCTCGTTCTGCATGCGGCGGTCCACACCGCATCGAGATAGGACGCCATCACTGTAGGTACCGCCGGCCATCTGGTCGGCACTGACATATGCGCTGCCCTGGTCCACTGTCACCCGCATGTTCGGTCCGGCCGTCGGACCACCGCCAGCGACGGCGGGCGCAGCGGAGTAAAGAGCAGCCATGAGAGCCGCCGATGTCGCGAGCACTCCAGTGAATGATTTCCTGTGCATCAGAACCTCCGGAACGGATCGGGAATGATGCCTATTCGGAACTACGGCATCGTCCCACCATTGGTTCAGGCCGTCCATCACGACCCACGAGTATGCCCTGAATAGCCCCGATTGAGTCGCGGCAACCGCAACCGCAGGCTCACCGGTGTCGGCGAAGGTAAGGGCAAACCGGCCGCCAGCTGGCCGAACGCGAGCTAGGCGCTAGCCAGCCAACTGGTGCTCGGCCTCGGCGGCCGACTCGGCCGCGAGGTCATCGCCGGTCGGGCTGATCGCATCCCCTGCGAGCACCCGCAGCGCGTCCGGCGCCAGGTGAACCTGCACCGGCGTGCCCTGCGACAGGTGGACCTCAGCGCCGTCGTTCTGGACGAGCGCCTGAACCTGCATCCCCGCGGCCAGCCGTAGCATTATCTGAGTCGCGGAGCCGAGGTAGATCAGCCGCTCCACCATGGCCGGAACCCGGTTCGGCCCGCCTGCCGCAGTCGGCCCGTTCGATCCTGGTACCGACTCGAACGGCTCGATCCTGACCCGCTCGGGCCGGATCACGGCGTGCGCCCGGTCGGGCGTGCCCCGCCCGCCGAAGTCGGCGGCGAGCACCGATTCACCGAGCTTGACCTTGCACTGGTCACCGGGGCCCCGCTCGACCACGTCGACCTCCATCAGATTGGAGACACCGAGGAAGTCCGCGACGTAAGTATCGGCGGGCTCGCCGTAGATCTCTTCCGGCCCGCCCATCTGCACGATCTTGCCAGCCCGCATGACCGCGAGGCGGTCCGACATGGTGAGCGCCTCCTCCTGGTCATGCGTCACGTACAGAAAGGTGATCCCGACCCGCTCCTGGAGCGCCTTCAGCTCGACCTTGAGCGACCGGCGCAGCTTGGCGTCCAGCGCTCCGAGCGGCTCGTCCAGCAGCAGCACGGCGGGATCGAGCACGAGCGCCCTGGCCAGGGCGATCCGCTGCTGCTGCCCACCGGAAAGCTGTCCAGGGCGTCGCTTCTCGTATGACTTCATGTGGACGAGCTCGAGTGCCTCGTTGACCCGCCGGTGGATGGTGGCCTTGTCCGCAGCGCGGTTGCGAAGGCCGAACGCCACGTTGTCGAACACGGTCAGGAACGGGAACAGCGCGTAACTCTGGAACACGGTATTGACGTTGCGCTTGTTCGCCGACACGTTCGTGACGTCTGTCCCGTCGAGCAGCACCTTGCCCGCTGTGGGCTGCTCGAAGCCGGCGATCAGCCTGAGTGTCGTGGTCTTGCCGCAGCCGGACGGCCCGAGCAGGGAAAAGAACTCACCGCTGGAAATAACCAGGTCGACGTCGTCGACTGCCATCTCGAGGAAACGCTTGCTCAACGAGACGAGCTCGATGTGCCCACCGGCCATGTTCGGCTACCTTCCTGCTCCGGCCCGCGCCGCAGGAGCGCTCATCCGCTCGCGGCTGCCGGGAGTCCACTGGAAGCCTAGATGATTGGCCATATACCGCATACATAGTTCATAAGCACTTACCGGATCAACTACGGGATCATCCAGTGCAATCTGAATAGTCAGCCCGTCCAGCAGGGCCGACGCGAAGATCGAGAACGGATGCGGGTCGATGTCAGCGAACTCGCCGGCCGCCTGGCCCGCCCGAACCAGCGACACGATGACCTCCCGCCAGCGCTCGTCGAACTCGCGGCGCACGACGGCCACGTCGGCATTGCGCGCCGCCTGAGCCCAGAAGTCCAGCCACAGCTGCCAGTTGCTCTCCAGCTCGGGATCGGGGTCCGGCAGCAGGTTCATCGCCACGAACTCCTCCAGCCGCTGGGCGGCGGTGGGCAGCTCGGCCATCCGCCGCTGGCCCTCGGCATACCACGTGTCCTCGTAGTGCCTGATGGCCTCGGTCAGCAACTGGTCTTTAGTCTTGAAGTAGTAGATGACCAGCGCAGGGCTTATCCCGATCCGCTCGGCAACGTCGGCGATCCTGGTGTCAGCGAACCCGCGCTCGGAAATAACGTGCAGCGCGGCGTGCAGCATCTGCCCGCGCCGCTGGTCCGCGATACCAGGCCCGGCGGGAGCGCTCTCAGACTGCTCCGTCATCCGCAAATCCTCCACCCCACTTGTCGTAACCGTAGCAAATTTCTAGACTGAACATTCAGTCAGTCTCCTCCGGGTGCCGTCCTGGCGCTCAGGGGGTGCCGGCCCCGAGACGGAACGGGACTGGCCCGCAAGCGAGACGGACGGCCCGGAAAGGAAAGCACACCCATGGCCGCAACATACGACGCCATCGTCATCGGCGGAGGGCACAACGGCCTTGTGGCCGCCGCTTATCTCGCGCGAGCAGGCGCGCGGACTGTCGTGCTCGAAAGCCGGCATAAGACGGGCGGCGCTGCGACCACAGAATCTCCATGGCCAGACGCTCCAGAGTTCAAGGTGACGAGGCTCTCGTATGTGATGAGCCTGATGCCGCCGACCATTATCAACGATCTCAAGCTAGCGAGTCACGGCTACAAGGTCTACCCGATGGGCCCGTATTACCAGGCATTTCCCGAGGGCGGCTCGATCAAGCTGTATGCCGACGACGCCAAGCGCAACTACGAGTCAGTATCGCAGTGGTCGAAGAAGGACGCCGAGGCCATGCCGCGCTGGGATGCCTGGCTGGCCGGACTGGCCGACGTGCTCAGCCCGATGCTGCTGACCGCCCCGCCGAACCTCGGCTCGCGCAAGCCGCGCGATCTGCGCGGAACGCTGAAGCTCGCCTGGACGCACCGCGGCCTCGATGTGCGGACAATCGCCGACGCCACCAGGCTGATGACCATGTCGATCGCCGATCTGCTCGACGACTGGTTCGAGTCTCCACAGGTCAAGGGCGCGCTGGCGGTCAACGGAGTGATCGGTACCTGGGCCGGCCCGTACGAGCCGGGCACCGCTTACGTGATGGCGCACCACTCGATCGGAGACGTGGGCGACGGCCACCTCGGCAACTGGGGCTTCCAGGAGGGCGGCATGGGTGCCGTCTCCGACGCCATCGAGGCCGCCGCCCGCGGCTTCGGCGTGGAGGTGAGGCTGAACTCCGGGGTCAGCAAGGTCCTGGTCGAGAACGGCCGCGCCGCCGGGGTCGCGCTCGACAACGGCCACGAGATCCGGGCCGGAACCGTCGTCAGCACGCTGCATCCCCGCACCGCCTTCCTCGACCAGGTGGGCGAGGAGAACCTGCCGGCTGACTTCGCCAGGGACATCAAGACCTGGAAGACCAGGAGCGGTGTCGTCAAGATCAACCTGGCGCTGGCCGAGTTGCCGAACTTCACCGCCGACCCGGGTACCGACCTCGCCGAGCACCACACCGGCTCGGTGGAGATGGCGCCGACGATGGAGTTCACCGAGCGCGCGTTCCAGGATGCCCGCGACGGCCAGCCGGCCTTGCGCCCGTTCAGCGACGGGGTGATCCCGACCGCGTTCGACAAGACCCTGTGCCCCGAGGGCACGCACATCATGTCGCTGTTCACCCAGTGGGTGCCGTCGGACTGGAACCTCGAGCCGCACACCGCAGAGCTCGAGGCCTACGCGGACCGCATGATCGAGCTCTACGACGAGGTGGCACCGAACTTCAAGACCTCGATCCTGCACCGCGACGTC
>DATKQH010000056.1:0-11291 GCA_035532775.1 Streptosporangiaceae bacterium | reverse complement strand
CGGATTCGGCCAGCTCAAGCTGGCCCTGCTGAACGAGATCCTGGGCCGCTACCGCTCGGCGCCCGTGGTCTTCGGCACGGCGGCCCCCGATACGGGGAACATGGAGATGCTCGCGGCCTACGGCACGCCTGAGCAGAAGAGTCGCTGGCTCGTCCCGTTGCTGAATCAGGAGATCTTCTCCGCGTACTCGATGACCGAGCCGCAGGGCGGGTCCGACCCGAGCCTGTTCAAGACCCATGCCGTGCGGGACGGCGACGAGTGGGTGATCACCGGCGAGAAGTGGTTCACCAGCGCCGGGGCGCGGGCCGACATCATCTTCGTGATGTGCACCAACGGCATGTTCGTGGTCCCGCGCGAGGCGCCAGGGGTGGAGATAGCCGAGTATCCCGCGCTGCACAATCACCTTCGCTATAACGAGGTCCGCGTGCCGGCCGACCATCTGCTGGGACCCGAAGACGGCGCCAGGGTGCTGGCGCAGCGCCGTCTGGGCGGGGGTCGTATCCATCACGCGATGCGCACCGTGGCCCAGGTCAAGCTGGCGTTCGACATCATGTGCGAGCGGGTGCTGAGCCGGGAGTCACACGGCAAGGTCATCGCCGACCACCAGATGGTGCAGGAGGCGATCGCCGACTCCTACGCGGAGATCAACATGCTCCGGCTGCTGGTGCTGTGGACGGCCTGGACGATCGACAACTCCAGCACCCGGGAAGCGCGCACCCAGATCGCCGCGTGCAAGTACTCCTGCGCCAAGGTGCTGCGCGAGGTCAGCTACCGGGCCCTGCACATCATGGGCTCACTCGGCACGACCGACCTCACCCCGCTCCAGGCCATGTGGGCGGCCGCGCCGACGATGGCCGTCGCCGACGGGGTGGACGAGGTGCACAAGGTGACCGTCGCCCGCAACGTGCTGAAGGGCTACCAGCCGCATCCAGGGCTGTGGCCGACCGAGTACCTTCCCGCCAAGCGCGAGGAAGCCAGGAAGAAGTACGCCGGCCTCATCGCCGTTGACCCGGACCTGGCCGCCTGGGCCGACGCGGCCGCGCGCGGCCGCCTGGGCCGAAACTAACACTGGGCAGGCACTGAGCATGGAGATCAGGGATCGGGTCGCGGTCGTCACCGGCGGCGCGAGCGGCATCGGCCGCTCGCTCTGCCTCGCCTTCGCCGAGCACGGGGCCGCGGGCGTGGTGGTCGCCGACGTCGACACGCCGGGGGCGGAGGACGTGGCGGCGCAGATCATCTCGCGCGGCGGCCGGGCGCTGGCGGTGCGGGCCGACATGACCCGCGAGGGCGATGTCCGCGCGCTCGTCGGCCAGGCCACCGACGCGTTCGGCCGGATCGACCTGTTCTGCTCCAACGCCGGCATCATCGTGGCGGGCGGCGTCGAGGTCTCCGACGAGGCGTGGTCCAGGATCTGGGCCGTCAACGTGCAGAGCCATGTCTACGTGGCTCGGTCGGCGTTGCCGTCGATGCTCGCCAGGGGAGACGGCTACCTGGTGATCACGGCGTCGGCGGCCGGCCTGCTCACACAGCTTGGCTCAGCGCCCTACGCGGTGACCAAGCATGCGGCGGTCGCGCTCGCCGAGTGGCTCTCCATCACCTATGGCGATCAGGGCATCAAGGTGTCCTGCCTGTGCCCGCAGGCGGTCACCACCAACCTGGGCGCAACCAGCCTGCGAGAGGTGGGCGGCCTCGCCTGGCCGGCTGCTGGCGACGGAGCGGTACCCTCTGAGGATGCCGGGAGCGTGTCCCGGCAGGCGGCGGTCGACGGAGTCCTCACCCCTGATCAGGTCGCGGCCAGCGTCGTCGACGGGCTCGCGGCCGAGCGCTTCCTGATCCTGCCGCATCCGGAAGTCGCCACGTACGAGTTCCGCCGGGCCCAGGACCGGGACCGGTGGCTAGGCGGCATGCGGCGCCTGCACGCTCGCCTGGCCGGAAGGGGTTAACCGGGATCATGCAAGGCATCAAGGCGGCGGAGGTCACCCACTGGCTGCTCGGCCACGTCGGCGGCCTCACGCCGCCGCTGAGCTTCGAGCTGATCTCCGGCGGCCGGTCCAACCTGACATACGCGGTGACCGACACGACGGGACGGAAGGTCGTCCTGCGCCGGCCGCCGACGAGTCACGTGCTGTCGACCGCCCACGACATGGCCCGCGAGTACCGGGTCATATCGGCGCTGCGCGACACCGACGTTCCGGTCGCGCCCGCCCTGGCCTTCTGCTCCGACGAGGCGGTGAACGACCGCCCGTTCTACGTCATGGGCTTCGTCGACGGCCACGTCCTGCGCGATATTGCCGGGACAGTGGCCGTGCTGGACGAGGCGAGGCGGAAGGTGGCGGGTGAGCAGCTCATCGACGTGCTGGCCGCCATCCACCGGGTCGATGTCGACGCGGTCGGGCTTGGCGACTTCGCCCGCCGGGACGGCTACATCGAACGGCAGCTGCGCCGCTGGAACGGGCAGTTCGGCAAGTCCCAGGAGCAAGCGAAGGAGATCGGCGTCTACCGGCCGGTTCCGCTCGTGGACGAAGTGCACGCGATGCTGATCGAGCGGCTGCCCGCTCAGCAGGGCACCTCGATCGTGCACGGCGACTATCGCCTGGACAACACCATCATGTCCGCCGACGGGCGGATCATGGCCGTGCTCGACTGGGAGCTGAGCACGCTCGGCGACTCGCTGGCCGACGTGGGCACGCTGCTCGCGTACTGGGCCGAGGATGCGGGCCGGGCGGCACCCTCCCCGGCGGTTGTCACGATGGCCCAGTCCGCCGCCACCGCGCTGCCCGGCTTCGGATCCCGGGCCGACATCGCCGGGCGCTACGCGGCGCACTCCGGCCGCGACCTGTCCGGCATCGGCTTCTACATCGCGTTCGCGTACTGGAAGCTGGCCTGCATCCTGGAGGGCGTCTTCGTCCGGTACGCGGCGAACGCGATGGGCGGCGACCACGGCGACGCCGACCTGCTCGCCGAGGGCGTGGAGGACCGCGCCCAGCGCGCCCTGGAGGCCCTGGAGTCATGAGTTCGAGGAAGCTGTGACGGAGCAGGCGGCCGGCTGGTCTACGTGACCGGCCTCAGTGCGGCCCGCGCCTCGGGCTATGACTACGCCACCGTCGCCTACGACGCCGTCACCGGCGCCCAGGTGTGGCTGCGCCGGTACCGAGGCCATGGCTACAACTCGACCAGCGGCGCCCAGGTCTGGGCGAGCCGCTACAACGGACCCTACGGTGACCTGGACTACCCGACCGCGGTGGCCGTCAGCCCGGCGACCGGCACGATCTTCGTCACCGGGGAAAGCCGAGGGGCCACGTCCGACTAACAACGAGACGTCGGCGGTCGCGTCGCTGGCCAGCGCGCATGTGGTGGGGGAGTACCGGGACCATGCCCCGCGCTTTCCCGCGAGATAGCCTTCGAGCATGACTCTCTTCCAGCGGGCCCACGAAATCGTGCAGGCGAAGGCGAACAAGGCGCTCGACGCGGCCGAGAAGCCCGACGAGATGCTGGACCTGTCCTACGAGCAGATGCTCGAGCACCTCACCGAGGTCCGCCGGGCCCTGGTGGACATCGCGGCGTCGCGCAAGCGGATCGAGCTGCAGGAAACGCAGCTGCGGCACACCGTCGACCACCTCCAGGACCAGGCCGAGGCGGCGCTGGCGCAGGGCAACGACGACCTGGCCAAGGAAGCCCTGTCCCGCAAGGCCGCCGCCCAGGCCCAGATCGACGACATGGACGCCCAGCACGCTCAGCTCGCCGAGCAGGAGAGCAAGCTCGAGCAGACCCTCAGCGTGCTGCAGCAGAAGGTCAATCAGTTCCGGACCCAGAAGGAAGTCATGAAGGCGCAGTACACCGCGGCGCAGGCGATGACGTCTGTCGATGAGAGCGCCACGGGTATCTCCACCGCCTTCGGTGACTCCGGCGCCGAGCTCCAGCGAGCTCAGGACAAGATCGCCACCATGCAGGCCCGGGCCGGCGCGATGGACGAGCTGCTCCAGTCAGGGGTGCTCGAGGACGTCGGCGGGAACACCGACGACATCCAGGCCGAGCTCGACGAGGCCGGGTCGGCGGCCCAGGTGGACAAGGAACTCGCCGCGCTCAAGGCCCAGGTCGCCGCTGGCTCGCCACCTCCGCCTGAGCTGACCGGCGGTTCCGGGAGCTAAAACGCCAACACCACGTGGCTGGGGCGTCCGAAATCAGCTGGCCCGCTTGTAGGCGCGAACGGACAGGGGCGCGAAGACGACGAAGATGCCGACCAGCCAGGCAAGGCTCTTGAGCAGGTTGGCCTGCACCGCGCCGCCCAGCGCCAGCGCGCGCATGGTGTCGATCACGTACGTGACCGGCTGGTTGTTGGCGAAGGCCTGCAGCCAGCCCGGCATGGTGGCGATGGGCACGAACGCGGAGCTGACGAACGTCAGCGGGAATAGCCAGATCAGCCCGAACGCCTGCACCGACTCCTCGTCGCCGATGGCCAGGCCGGTGTAGGCCGCGATGCAGCAGAAGGCCAGGGCGAACACCATGGCCAGCAGCACCATGGCGATCGCGGGAACGATGCCGTTCTCGAACCGGAAGCCGACCGCGTAGCCGACGCCGACGATGATCAGGACCGTCACCGCGATCCGCGCCGTGTCCGCGACCAGGCGCCCGGCCAGCACGGCCGAGCGGGACATCGGCATCGACCGGAGCCGGTCGATCACGCCCTTCTGCAGTTCCTGGGCCAGCGCGATCGCGGTCCCGAAGCACGCGAACGCCGCCGTCTGGCCGATAATGCCCGGCATCAGGTAGTTGACGTACCCGCCCTTGATGCCGGGGACCGGGATCGCGCCGCCGAACACGTACCGGAACATCAGCACGAACATGATGGGCTGGATCACGGTGAACACGATGTAGGCGGGCACCCGCATCCAGACCAGCAGGTTACGCCTGGTGATCGTGAGCGTGTCGCTCACCGACCAGCCAGTCCTGGTGATCAGCCCGGGCTCGGAGACCGGCGGAGCGACCGGCTCAGCGACCGCGGTCATGACTTCCTCCCGTTCCCGGCGCCCTCGGCGCCTGCCCTGCGTCCCTTTCGCCGGCCGCGGCGGCGTCCTTCTGGCGGCCCGGTCTCCTCGGCGGCGTGCCCGGTCAGGGCCAGGAACACGTCGTCCAGTGACGGGCGCCGCAGGCTGAGGCCGCGGGTGGCGACGCCGGCGCCGTCGAGGCCGCGGACCGCCTCGATCAGCGCTTCCGAGCCGCGCCCGCCGACCCCGACGCTGACCAGCCCGGTGTCGTGGTCCACGTGCGGCTCGCCTTCACCGACCGGCTTGATGGCCGCAAGCGCGTCATCGATCCGGTCCCGGTCAGGAACCGCGAACTCGAGCACGTCGCCGCCGATCTGCCCCTTGAGTTCCTCGGCGGTGCCCCTGGCGATGACCAGGCCGCGGTCGATGACCACGATCGCGTCGGCCAGGTCGTCGGCCTCGTCGAGGTACTGGGTGGTGAGCAGGATCGTGGTGCCGTCGGCCACCAGCGAGCGGATGATGTCCCACATGCCGAGCCTGGACCGCGGGTCAAGGCCGGTCGTCGGCTCGTCCAGGAACAGCACCTTGGGCTGGCCGACAAGGCTGGCGGCCAGGTCCAGGCGGCGCTGCATGCCGCCGGAGAAGGTCTTGGCTTGCCGGTCCGCGGCATCGACGAGGTCAAACTGCCCGAGCAGTTCAGTGGCTCGGGCGCGGGCGGCCGGCCAGCTCAGGTGGTACAGGCGCCCGACGATCTCGAGGTTCTCCCGGCCGGTGAGCTCCTCCTGGATGGCCGCCGACTGTCCCGACAGCCCGATCGAGCGGCGGACGGCACCAGCGTGCCGGACGACGTCGTAACCTTCCACGATCGCCCGGCCGCCATCGGGTCGGAGCAGGGTGGTCAGGATGCGCACGGCGGTGGTCTTGCCCGCGCCGTTCGGGCCGAGGACGCCGAGGACGGTCCCGCGCGGCACCGACAGGTCGATGCCGCGCAGCGCGTGTACCTCACCGAACGACTTGGTCAGTCCCTCAACGATGATTGCCGCATCCCCGCCGACCTGCGCCACCGTAGAATCCCTCCGTCTTACCGACCCTTCAGGTCCGCCCGAAGAACCTACCTGTGATCCGATGACGCAGCAAACCTAAATAGGCACGATGGCGCCAGAGGCGGGCAGACGCCTCAGCCGAGGCCAGCCTGCCGGCACGGCGGGCGGATCAGGAGCGACAGCCGGCCGTGGTGGCGGAACGCGCTCCGGCACAAGTGGCGGGCACCGGTTCCGCACTGGTGCAGGAGCGCCCCGCCCGTGGTACTGGGGATCGTGACGGTCACGCAGCCGGCCCTGGACTGGTCGTAGCGGCCCGGGTGAACCGAGGACCACACCGCTACCCCGGCAAACAGCAGCGCGATGGCGGCGAGGATCACCACCAGCCGACGCTTGTCGCCGCGGACCGGCTGTGACGGTGGAGGCGGGGCCAGGAGGGGCATCGCCCGCAGTCTAGGCGAGGCCGCCGGGGCCCAGGTTTCGCCCAGATTAACAATGCGGGGCTTGTTTCGCAGGGACGTAACGGACGGGAAACTCCCGCGAAACGCGGCCATGGGAAACATAGACCGTACTCTCCGACACTGAAGTGGTGGCGGGACGGTGCTGGTCAGCGCTGCCTGGCCCTCCGGCGCACCCTTCGCTTCGGCCCCTGGAGGCGAAGAGTGGTTCCCTATTCGCACTGGCTTAGTTCAGGCGACAACGCCTGGCAGATGACGGCGGCGACGCTCGTCGGCCTGATGAGCATCCCCGCACTGGCGGTCCTGTACGGCGGGATCGTGCAGCGCAAGTGGGCGGTCAACACGATGATGATGGTGTTCAGCGCGTTCGCGCTGACGCTCATCGTGTGGGTCTTGTGGGCGTTCAAGATGGGCTTCGGCTCGGCCATGATCGGCACGTTCGTCGGCAAGCCTGGCACCGTGGTCGGATCGGCCGGCGAGCAGGCGCAGGCCCAGATACCCATGCTCAACGGCCTGATGCCCAAGTTCAGGTTCCCGCAGAGCTCGCTGGTCTACTTCCAGTTTGTCTTCGCCGCGATCACCCCGATCCTGTTCATCGGCAGCGTGATCGGCCGGATCAAGTTCAAGGTCTGGCTGATCTTCGTCCCGCTGTGGATCACGTTCGCCTACGCGGTGAACGCGTTCCTGCTGTGGGGCGGCGGCTTCTGGGCCGGCCAGGGCGCGCTGGACTTCAGCGGCGGCTACGTGATTCACCTCGCCGCTGGCGTGTCCGGTTTCGTCGCGGCGGCCGTGGTCGGGCCGAGGCTGCAGCGGGACCGCGAGCGTGCCATGCCGAACAACCTGCTCTTCGTCGCGGTCGGGGCCGGCATCTTGTGGCTGGGCTGGAACGGCTTCAACGGCGGCGACCCGTACTTCGCCGGCGCGGACGCGAGTGCCGCGGTCATCAACACCAACCTGGCCACCGCGGTCGCGATGATGACCTGGATCGTCATGGACATGGCGTTCAGCAAGGAGAAGAAGCCGACGTTCCTGGGCGGCGTGAACGGCATGATCTGCGGCCTGGTCGGCATCACGCCGGCGGCCGGCTACGTCAACGGGGTGGGCGCGATCATCATCGGCCTGGCCACCTCGGCGGTCGTCTGGGTGCTGTTCGGTTACCTGCCCAAGCACGTCTGGCCGTTCAACAAGGTCGACGACGCGCTCGGCGTCGTCTATACCCACGGCTTCGCCGGCCTGCTCGGCGGTCTCCTCGTCGGGCTGCTGGCCGACCCGAAGATGATCGTCTACCTCGGCATCGGCAAGAACCCGGATGTCAGCACCACCGGCCTGTTCTACGGTCACCCCCGGCAGCTGCTGATCCAGGCCGGCGCGGCGCTCACCGTCATCGTCTGGGACGGCGCGATCACCTTCCTGATCCTGCGCGGCATCGGCCTGTTCATGAAGCTGCGGATGAGCGAGCCCGAGCTGATCGCCGGTGACATCAAGGCGCACGGCGAGGTGGCCTACCCGATGGAGGAACTCGACGCCCTGGCCGACTTCGGTGAGATACCGGGCGAGCCGGTCCCGGCCCACCACCATCACGTGCTGGTCAGCTCCGATGGCAAGGTCCTGGTGACCTCTGGCGGCAGGCCGCCGCAGACGGAGGACCTGGAAGCGAAGCCGGAGGATCTCGAATAGCAAGGAGCCAGTAGCTAGCAGGCCGGGGTGCCCGCATCACGGGGGATGCGGGCACCCGGGCCTGGCCTCGGTGATGATGTAGAGCCCGCACTGCACGCAGGACCTGGTCACGCTGCCCGGGCCGGCCGGCAGGGCCTCGGCCAGCAGCCGGCCGACGGATTCTTCCTCGGCCCGGGCTGCGGCGACCGTGCGCGCCAGGAACCGCCTGGCCAGCCGGCCGATATCGGCGAGCTCAGGCCGGCTCTGGGTGCCTGCGGCGGCGCCGTAGCTGGCCGGTCCCCGCGGCGTGCTGCCGCTGAGAATGCTGACCGACGCTCGCCCTGTCCCGCTGCTCCTCACCCCGGCAGCATAAGCGCTCGAATTAGCGGTCGTGGATATGGATGAAGCCGGTGGGCCAGTATCCGCTGTCCGGGGTGATCGACTGGACCCGGAAGCCGTTGTCGCCGTCGTAGTTCATTTCCGAGATGACGATCGACGTCGGTGAATTGACCTGCTCGACGTACGCGACGTGCCCGGAGGAATACCAGCCGATGCTGCCGACCGCCGGGACGGCGTTCACCGCAATTCCCAGTCTGCGTGCCTGTGGCCCCCAGTTGTCCGCGTTGCCCCACCGGCCCTGGCCGCCGTAGTAATTGCTGAACGCGAATCCGTTCAGCTGACTGAGCCGGTAGGCGAGCCAGGACGTGCACTGGCCCCGGTAGAAATACCACTTGTCGGGGACGCAGGCGCCGCCGTCCGTGCAGGCGGGGGGGCTGGCGTACGGGTAGCCGTACTGCGCCGCGGCCTGGCGGGGCCCGGTCGCCCCCGGCCAGGCACCAAGCACCACCCGCGCGCTCGGGCCTCGGGTCCACAGCCTGCCGAGGCCGGCCGAGAAGATGACCAGGTTGCCGTTGTTGCGCAGGTCAAGTACGAACCCGCCGGTGTGGCCGCCGGTTCCCGACTCCCATGCCGCGGTCCCCTGGCTAGTGGACACGACGAAGTCGCCGTCGGTCTGCAGCCGCGCGTAGTTCCCGTCGCCGGACGTGGCCGTGGACCACAGGGCGCTGCCCTGGGCGGCCTCGACCAGGTCGCCATCGGCCTGCATGACGAGCTGATAGCTGCCGTTCGGCGAGGTGATCGAGGCGCCGGGAAGCAGGCTGTCGTCCGGCGACCCGGCTGACAGGCTGGACCGGCGCGACCAGATCGGCACCCCAGCGGCCTGGATGACCAGGTTGCCGCCGCGGCGCAGGTCGAGCTCAAACTTCCCGGGGCGGCCGCCCGTGCCCGACTGCCACAGCGGCGTGCCGTCGCTGCCGTAGACGACCAGGTTCCCGTTGGCCTGCATCGTCGCCCTGGCTCCGCTGCCCGCCGTGCCGGTGGACCAGATCAGCTGGGCGACCTCGTACTCGGCCAGGTTCCCGGCCGTCTGCATGACCAGCCGGAAGGTGCCGTGCGGCGAGCGGAGCTGCTGGCCCGCCAGGAGCGAGGACCCGGCCCGCAGGGAGTGCGGGTAGCCGGTACCCAGCCAGTGCGGGGCGGCCGAGGCCGGGCCGCCGCCCGCGGCCGCCGCGACCGCGGTGAGCACGATGGCACCCAACCATGAAGCGCTACGATCAGCCCGCCGATGATGCATTTCGTCCCCCATTAATCGAGATCAGGCATAGGTGATCGCCTGCCGGAGCCCCGGTATCTCGATAACCGCTTAATGCCACATATAAACGAAAGACCGAATGCCAGGGCCTAAGAAATAGAATAGAGAATTCCCGGCTCGTTTCCGGGCCGAACGGGTCAGCGAGCCGCGGCCGGTGCGCCGCCCGCGGGGCGCCGGGTCCAGACCTCGGCCCAGTGCGCTGGCATCATCGGGCCGGTCTGCGGGCATGAGTCCAGGGAACCGCAGTTCAGCAGCCAGTCGCGGACGACGACCAGACGACCAGCGGGGGGTCACTCATGCCTGGCGTACTTCAGGCGGACAACGTCGGTCCAGTGGACGTGGCGGTCATCGCCTTCGAGGGGAACGAGTTCAACGGCGACCTCGCTCCCGCCGTGGCCGATCTTCAGGCCAGCGGCATAGTCCGGGTTATCGACCTGGCGTTCGTGCGTAAGGACGCGCAGGGCTCGGTCACGATCGCGCAGGTGTCCGACGAGGAGGTGTCGAGTGCGTACGCCAAGATCGCCGACCCGCGGTGAGGTAGCCGCCTTTGAGCGGATACCGTACGAGACCGTGTGGCGGGCACTGACCGCCCTGGAGGAGTAGCACCTGGTCGTCGAGAGGACGGGCCTTAGGCCAGGGACAGGCCGGCAGATAGTCCATTCTCCCGATGCGGCGGGGCGGCCCTTACGGCGAGCCTAGTCGTACCGGGCCAGCCGGCCCGGCCAGCTACACGGGGAGAACGCCATGTCTTTCGTCCATTTCCTGCGCGCGCTGCGAGCGATCACCGAGGCGCAGCAGGCCGAGCGCCGTCCGCTGCCCGGCGAGCCTGAGGCAGTCGAGAACGACTACTTCCGCTTCGCTCGCCAGCCGCGCGACTAGCCCCGGGCCAGGATGCGCCTCAGGGGACGAGGCTCCAGGTCGTGCCGTTCCACCGGACGCGGCATCCAGCTCCACCTGATCCCGTCCCGGTGCAGGATCAGCGGGTGAGCTCGGACGCTGCCGCGCGGATCCAGGTCCTGCCATTCCAGTGCAGGATCAGGGCCCGGCCGAGGGCGCTGCCAACCGCCCAGGCGCTGCGGGCCAGGCAGCCAGCCGGGTGGCGAGCCGAATCATTCTCATGCCGCGAAACCTAGCCGCTCGGACGCCGGTTTCCTAGGGCCGTCAGGCGAGGATGCTGTCTCCGCTGGCCGGGTCGAAGAACTGCAGCTCGGCGGTATCGACGGCGATCTTGGCCGTCTCGCCTTCGGCGATCTTCGTACGCGGGTCCATCCTGGCCACGATGGTCGCCAGCGAGCGGACGTCGTCGGCCGCGTCGTCGCTGACATGGGCGGCGGTCCCGATCGCGCCGTGCACCTGAACCTCGGAGCCCAGCTCCTCCCGCAGCCTGACCGGCAGCCTGATCGCGGAGCCGGAAATGCCCGCCGGCGCCAGCGCGGCGTCGTGCAGATGCTCGGGCCTGATGCCGAGCACGATCGCCTGGCCGAGGTAGCGCTCGAAGGCC